>NZ_JAWOTW010000010.1:0-218159 GCF_033339075.1 Vibrio sp. 970 | reverse complement strand
GGTGGCTACGACGGGATTCGAACCTGTGACCCCATCATTATGAGTGATGTGCTCTAACCAGCTGAGCTACGTAGCCAAAACCATATTTTTTGTTCTCAACGCTTTGTTGCCTTGTCGTTGGGAACGGCGCGCATTATGCGAAGTTGAGTGAGATCCGTCAACAGTTTTTTTTAATAAATTTCGGAAAAAACCTCGTTCGCTTCCTTTTTAAACAAAGAGGCGTGTTTATGATCTAAAACTGGAAATAAATTAGCTTGCAGTTGCGTAATTTATTTTTGTTCATTTACTTAAGGTATTAAAAAAGCCAGCTTAACAGCTGGCTTTTAGTGTAAATGAAGTGTTTAGAATTCATTCATTTAATTAAACATTGAAGCGGAAGTGTACAACATCACCATCTTTTACGATGTAGTCTTTACCTTCTAGACGCCATTTACCTGCGTCTTTTGCGCCATTTTCACCATTGAATTGGATGAAATCGTCGTAACCGACTACTTCTGCACGAATAAAGCCTTTCTCGAAGTCAGTGTGGATCTTACCTGCCGCCTGAGGCGCAGTTGCACCAACAGGGATTGTCCAAGCACGTACTTCTTTAACACCTGCTGTGAAGTAGGTGTGTAGAGTCAGTAGTTCGTAACCAGAGCGAATTACACGGTTCAGGCCCGGCTCTTCGATCCCCATATCTGCTAGGAATTCTTCGCGATCTTCATCTTCTAGTTCAGATAGTTCAGATTCGATAGCTGCACATACAGGTACAACGACATTGTTTTCTTTTTCTGCGAACTCACGAACCGCATCTAGATATGGGTTATTTTCGAAGCCATCTTCGTTTACGTTTGCAATGTACATAGTTGGCTTCAGTGTTAGGAAGTTTAGGTAGCCGATTGCTGCTAACTCTTCTTTAGATAGCTCAACTGTGCGTGCCATGCCGCCTTCAGTAAGTACTGGTAACAGTTTTTCTAGTACGGTTAGTTCAAATTTTGCGTCTTTATCGCCGCCTTTTGCCTTCTTCGCGTTACGTTGAATCGCTCGCTCACAAGAATCTAGATCAGCCATCGCAAGTTCAAGGTTGATCACTTCGATATCTTCGATAGGTGAAACTTTACCTGAAACATGAACAATGTTTTCGTTTTCAAAACAACGTACAACGTGGCCAATCGCGTCTGTTTCACGGATGTTAGCTAGGAATTTGTTACCTAAACCTTCACCACGTGATGCACCAGCAACAAGACCAGCGATGTCCACGAACTCCATCGTCGTTGGAAGAACTCTCTGTGGGTTAACGATCTTAGCTAGTGCGTCTAGACGTAGATCTGGCACAGGAACCACACCAGTGTTTGGTTCAATGGTACAGAACGGGAAGTTTGCTGCTTCGATACCCGCTTTAGTTAGTGCGTTGAACAGAGTTGATTTACCTACGTTAGGTAGACCAACGATGCCACATTTAAAACCCATGATAGTAACCTTATTCAGCTTTGAACGTGTGGAGGCGATTTTGTGCTTTAGATAGGCCATCCTTAATCAGGATATCTAGACAACGAACAGCCTCATCAGCTGCTGCATCTAAAAGCTCTTGCTCTTTAGCTGGCGCTTTACCTAATACAAAACCCGCCACTTTATCTTTGTGTCCCGGATGACCAATGCCAATACGAAGACGATAAAAATCTTTGTTATTGCCCAGTTTGCTAATGGTGTCACGCAGACCGTTGTGTCCACCGTGCCCCCCACCTTTTTTAAACTTAGCGACACCTGGCGGTAAGTCTAGCTCGTCATGAGCGACCATGATCTCTTCAGGTTTAATTTGATAAAATTTCGCAAGCGCTGCGATCGATTTACCTGATAGATTCATGAAGGTGGTTGGGATAAGCAAACGGAGATCCTGGCCATTGACCATAATGCGTCCTGTTAGACCAAAAAACTTTGGTTCGTTCTTCAGTGTAACGTTGTGAACGCGTGCTAATTCTTCTACAACCCAAGCGCCCGCATTGTGACGAGTTCTGGCGTATTCTGGTCCTGGGTTAGCAAGACCAACAAGAAGTTTGATTTGTTGACTCAAGGTTAGGATCTCTCTGGAATCTCAAAAAGCGCAGTATGATAGCACAGAAAACTCGCGGTGGGCGACCAAGGGATTTTCTAGTTATCAGTACAAATAAAAAAACACCCCAAAGAGGGGTGCTTTTTAAATCAGTGTAACTGAAATGTTCGTATTAGTTGAACATTGCAGAGATTGACTCTTCATTGCTGATACGACGAATCGCTTCAGCCAGCATGCGAGATAGGCTTAGTGTTGTCACTTTACCTGTTGCAGCCATCTCTTTAGACAGAGAGATAGAGTCAGTTACTATAACTTGGTCAAGAACTGAGTTCTTGATGTTATCCGCAGCGTTGCCTGAGAATACTGCGTGAGTAGCGTAAGCGAATACACGCTTAGCACCGCGCTCTTTTAGTGCTTCAGCTGCTTTACATAGTGTGCCACCTGTGTCGATCATGTCATCAACGATCACACAGTCACGACCTTCAACATCACCGATTAGGTTCATTACTTCAGAAACGTTTGCACGTG
Organism: Vibrio sp. 970; assembly: GCF_033339075.1. Lineage (NCBI taxonomy): Bacteria > Pseudomonadati > Pseudomonadota > Gammaproteobacteria > Vibrionales > Vibrionaceae > Vibrio > Vibrio sp. 970. The sequence goes on along the minus strand of NZ_JAWOTW010000010.1, from coordinate 215,599 downwards.
GACGACGCTTATCTACGATTGCGATGTCGATGTCGCCTAGTGCTTTTGCTGTTGCACGAGCACGAACAACGCCACCTAGGTCAGGAGATACCACTACAGGGTTATCTAGACCGCGAGCCTGCATATCTTCAAGTAGCACTGGCGTGCCGAAGATGTTGTCTACAGGTACATCGAAGAAGCCTTGAATTTGCTCTGCGTGTAGGTCGATAGTTAGAACGCGGTCAACACCAACGTTAGATAGGAAATCAGCAACAACTTTTGCAGTAATTGGCACACGCGCAGAACGTACACGACGGTCTTGGCGAGCGTAGCCGAAGTAAGGGATAACTGCAGTGATACGGCCTGCTGAAGCACGGCGCATTGCATCAATCATAACAACCAATTCCATTAGGTTGTCGTTAGTCGGTGCACAAGTGGATTGAATGATGAAAACATCGCTACCACGAACATTCTCATTGATTTGAACTGCAACTTCGCCATCAGAAAAGCGAGAAACAGATGCATCACCAAGAGAGATGTAAAGACGATCAGCAATACGTTGGGCTAGTTCAGGTGTTGCGTTACCAGCAAATAGCTTCATATCAGGCACGGTGGAAACCTCGGGTTTGCGTCCAGTTTAAATAGGTCGGTGTGAGGCTGATTGGTATTCAGCCAAAGTCTCTTTTAATGGCGAAATATTGCGCCCTTGAGCGACAAATGCCGAGACTTTATCAGAGAGTTGTGCAAGGATAGTTTCTGCTTCAGATTTGCTCGAAAATTCAGCAAAAACGCAAGATCCTGTCCCCGTCAATCTTGACGGCGCGTATTGTAGCAGCCAAGAAAGTTGCTTATCAACCTCTGGGTAGAGCATTCGTACAATTTTTTCGCAATCGTTTACGCTTGGCGTATTTAAAAGTGTTTCTAGATCTCGTTTTGGGGTGTTTCGCGTTAGATCTGGATGACAAAAAACGTCGACGGTTGCAATAGATACATTCGGTCTGACGACTAAATACCATTTTTCTTCGGGATAAGCAGGAGAGAGTTTTTCACCAACACCTTCAGCAAAAGCTGCAAATCCGCGCACAAATACGGGCACGTCTGCGCCTAGTTTTAAACCTATTTCAGCCAGTTCGTCGTCAGTTAGATTCAGTTGCCATAAGTAATTCAGTGCCACTAATGCTGTAGCTGCGTTCGATGAGCCTCCGCCAATGCCTCCACCCATAGGCAGCACTTTCTGTAGCTCAATATGCGCGCCAAAAGGGCAGTTTGAGTAAGCTTGAAGCGCGGTTGCTGCTTTCCAAATTAAATTGTCTTGAAGAGGCACACCTTCTATCTCTGGAGAAATCGTAATATCACCAGAATAGTTCGCTTGAATAGTGAGCTCATCGCCGTGATCGACGAATTGGAATAAGGTTTGTAACTCGTGGTAGCCATTTTCTGTACGGCCGTTGATATATAGAAAGAGATTCAATTTCGCTGGTGATGGCCAGCGTGTTGAAAGTTCAATCATTGGGTGATGTTCCATTTTGTGATCACTAGATTTATTTTGACATCAGCTGTGGTGAGTTTCAGCTTATTTGGCAGAGGGAGAGACTGTTCATGCCATTGAACGTCGCCATATCTTTGATATGCAATACTCCAATCATTTAAACCAATTTGTTTGTTTAACGCTTGCAGTGTATTGGTTGGAGACAGTTGGAATTTGTCGGCATCGGTCGGTAGACCTAATAGCCAGTCAGGCATGTGATCGACGGGCATCATCAACCCTGTAAGACGGTAAATCAGCTGGTTAGCACTGCGAGAAGAAAGGACCTGATCGTCGTAAGTTTCTACTGTGGCGCCTTGTGGGGTGATGGTGAGCTTTAATGCCGTTTGTCCGAGAATCGTTGTTAAACGCAACTGGCTTAGTGCTGAAGAATGTTTCCAGTAGAAGTTTAAATTTTGTCTTTGGTCTGGGCCAATATAACCAAGTTTCCCCGTTGCTTGAAAATCTTGGATGGTTTCGAGTCGCTGCTCATGAGCTTGCCATTCAACGCTGGTAACACTTTCAGGAACGGACGAACAACCAGCGAGCAGTAAGCTCGACAAGAAAAAAAGAATAAAGGAGCGTAACGTCATGTTTGATGGCTTATTAATCAGTTTCATCGGGAATCGCTCACAACTATAGCATTGAAAAGTCGCACTTAGGAAAACAAATCCGGCTTACCCTTTCAATAAATGCGTGCTTACAGTAAAATTCTGGACCTATTTTATAACCTATCCCAGAGATACCACGTTAGATGTCCTTGCTTGCTATTGGAATTAATCACAATACAGCGTCTGTCGACTTGCGAGAGAAGGTGGCGTTTGGTCCGGATAAACTCGGCCCTGCACTCGAGCAACTTAGAGAGCACGAAGCAGTTAACGGCAGTGTGATTGTTTCAACCTGTAACCGAACTGAGTTGTACTGCGATGTTAAGCAAGGAGCGCGAAACAAGTTGATCGAGTGGCTTGCTCAATTTCATCAAGTGAGCCGCGAAGATTTAATGCCGAGTTTGTATGTTCATGAAGAACAAGCTGCAATAAAGCATTTGATGCGCGTATCGTGCGGTCTTGACTCTCTGGTGTTGGGTGAGCCTCAAATTTTGGGGCAGGTAAAGCAAGCATTTTCTGACTCGCGAGATCATCAAGCTGTCGATGCCTCGATTGATAAACTGTTTCAAAAGACGTTCTCAGTCGCCAAACGGGTGAGAACAGAGACAGATATTGGTGGTAATGCCGTGTCCGTGGCTTATGCGGCATGTACACTGGCAAAACATATTTTTGAGTCGTTATCAGATTCAACCGTGCTTTTAGTTGGTGCGGGTGAGACGATTGAATTGGTCGCGAAGCATTTAGCGTCCAACGGTTGCACAAAAATGATTGTCGCGAACCGCACTAAAGAGCGCGCGCAAGGCTTAGCGGACCAATTTGGCGCAGAAGTGATCAGTTTGAACGAAATTCCTGAACATTTGGCGAAAGCGGATATTGTGATTAGCTCAACGGCGAGCCCATTGCCTATTATTGGCAAAGGTATGGTCGAAACGGCTCTAAAGCAGCGCCGACATCAACCTATCTTGTTAGTCGATATTGCGGTGCCGCGAGATGTAGAGTCGGAAGTCGGTGAACTGAACGACGCATATCTGTATTCTGTTGATGACTTGCAATCTATCATCGACAGCAACATTGAGCAGCGTAAAGTCGAAGCGATTCAAGCTGAAGCGATTGTTAGTGAAGAAAGCGCTGCGTTTATGACATGGTTGCGTTCACTGCAAGCCGTCGATAGTATTCGCGACTATCGCAAATCAGCCAACGAAATTCGTGAAGAGTTACTGAGCAAAAGTTTGCAATCTTTAGCGGCAGGCGCAGATCCGGAGAAAGTGCTGCGCGAGCTGAGTAATAAACTCACCAACAAACTGATTCACGCTCCAACTCGCGCATTGCAAAGTGCAGCAGAGCAAGGCGAACCAGCAAAATTAACGATTATCCGCCAAACACTTGGCTTGGATGATCTATAACTCACGCTTTTTATTAAGAAAACGACACTATGAAAGCCTCTATTCTGACTAAGCTAGAAACGCTAGTAGAACGTTACGAAGAAGTTCAACATCTTCTTGGTGATCCTGATGTAATTGGAAATCAGGACAAATTCCGTGCTCTATCAAGAGAGTACTCTCAGCTAGAAGAAGTAACCAAGTGCTTCCAAGCTTATCAACAAGCACAAGAAGATCTTGTCGCCGCTGAAGAGATGGCAAACGAAGACGACGAAGAGATGCGTGAAATGGCGCAAGAAGAAATCAAAGAAGCGAAAGCGACGATTGAGCGTCTTACTGATGAGTTACAGATTCTTCTTCTGCCAAAAGATCCGAACGATGATCGTAACTGTTTCCTAGAAATTCGTGCAGGTGCGGGTGGCGATGAAGCGGGCATTTTCGCGGGTGATCTATTCCGTATGTACAGCAAGTACGCAGAAAAGCGTGGCTGGCGCATCGAAGTCATGTCTTCAAACGAGGCTGAGCACGGTGGTTACAAAGAGATGATCGCAAAAGTGAGCGGCGACGGTGCATACGGCGTGTTGAAATTTGAGTCAGGCGGTCACCGTGTACAGCGTGTTCCTGCAACTGAATCTCAAGGCCGTGTGCATACTTCTGCTTGTACAGTAGCAGTAATGGCGGAAATCCCTGAAGCGGATCTGCCTGAAATCAAAGCAGCAGACCTGAAAATCGATACGTTCCGTGCATCTGGCGCGGGTGGTCAGCACGTTAACACCACGGATTCTGCAATTCGTATTACCCACTTACCAACGGGTACGGTAGTAGAGTGTCAGGATGAGCGTTCACAGCACAAGAACAAAGCGAAAGCAATGGCTGTTCTTGCTGCTCGTATCGTTCAAGCGGAAGAAGAGCGTCGTGCCGCAGAAGTGTCTGATACACGTCGTAACCTTCTAGGTTCTGGTGACCGTAGTGACCGTATTCGTACATACAACTACCCACAAGGTCGTGTGTCTGATCACCGTATCAACCTAACCATCTATCGTTTGAACGAAGTGATGGAAGGTGACCTGCAGAGCTTGATTGATCCTGTGATTCAAGAGCACCAAGCAGACCAACTTGCGGCGCTCGCAGAGAACGGCTAATCGATGAGCCAAGTTCAATCGATTGAGCAAGCACTGAAAAGTGCGACGGCGAAACTGGCAGAAGGCGGCAAAGAGTCGCCTTCTCTCGATGCAGCTGTACTCCTTTGCCATGTCCTTGGCAAACCACGAACTTATCTACTGACCTGGCCAGAAAAAGCATTAGAAGCAGAGCAACAAGCAAAATTCGACGCTCTACTTGAACGACGTTTAACTGGTGAACCCGTCGCTTATATTATTGGTGAGCGAGAGTTTTGGTCTTTACCGTTCAAAGTTTCTCCCTCTACCTTGATCCCAAGACCGGATACAGAACGTTTGGTCGAAGTTGCACTCGATAAGACCTACGAGCAGACTGGGCCTATTTTAGATCTTGGAACGGGGACGGGGGCAATTGCTATCGCACTCGCATCTGAAATGCCAAAACGTCAAGTAATGGGCGTAGATCTCAAACAAGAAGCGAAAGCACTTGCAGAGTACAATGCTGAGCAGCTAAACATCAAAAATGTGACCTTTGCTCAAGGCAGTTGGTTTGAGCCTATTACAGAAGGTACGAAGTTTGCTTTAATTGTCTCCAACCCGCCATATATTGATGAAAAAGATCCACATTTATCCCAAGGTGATGTGCGCTTTGAGCCAAAATCTGCATTAGTTGCTAAAGAGAATGGCTTAGCTGATATTCGTCATATCTCGGATCTTGCTCGTCAGTATCTTGAAGTGGGCGGTTGGCTGGCATTTGAGCATGGTTATGATCAAGGTGAGGCGGTGCGTGAGATAATGCGTGGCTTTGGTTACCAACAGGTCGCTACGGAAAAAGATTATGGCGGTAACGATCGAGTAACACTTGGTTGTCTGGCCAGTTAATCATGGAAGTCAGCAAACACTAACTAAAAAGAGAAGAAAAATGTACGTAGCTCTAAAACACATACACTTAGTGACGATCGCTCTCAGCGCAACGCTACTATCGATCCGATTCGTGTTAATGATGATGAACTCACCGAAGCGAAATAATCGCTTTTTGAAAGTGTTTCCCCACATCGTTGATACTGCATTGCTAGTGTCAGGTATCGCGCTTATTTTCATTACTGGTTTCATCCCGTTTACCGATGCCGCACCGTGGTTAACAAACAAAATCACCTGCGTACTGGCGTACATTGCGCTTGGATTCTTCTCATTGAAACTTGCGAAAAACAACCTACTGAAGATATTTGGCTTTTTCGGCGCATTAGGTTGGTTGGTCATGGCTGCAAACATTGCTGTGTCTAAGAGCCCTACGTTATTTGGATAGACGTCATGTTAGAGTTTTTTGACGAAGATTTTGACAATATACCGTTGGTGGAAGGTGCGCTTGAGCTAAACAAAGCGATTAACCCAGAAACCAAAGTACATTGGGCGAAACAAGAGTTAGAGCGTCTTTACAAAGATGCAGAAGCCACGCTTGTTCATGAAACCGATGAAGAGCAACGATTTGATGCATTCCTACGACTGTTTTTCCACGAGTGGGGATTCAAAGGCGACGAGCAGGAATACTTTATTTCGGACAACAGCTTCATCGATAAAGTGTTGGAGCGCAGAAAAGGTATTCCTGTGAGCTTAGGTTCGATTTTGTTATACCTAGGCAAAAAGCTGGGGTTCCCGTTGAAGGGAGTTACTTTCCCTACTCAGTTCCTGTTAAAAGTCGACTGGATGCATAAGAAGCCAGACTACATCAACCCATTTAATGGTGAGTATGTAGGTGAAAGGATTCTTCAAGCTTGGCTTATTGGCCAGGAAGGACCGCTAGCTCAGCTAAAGGCTGAACATTTTGAGGAAGCTGACAACCCAACAATTATTGGTCGCTGGTTGGCATTGATTAAAAGTGCGATGTTGCGTGAAGAGCATTATACGCTGGCATTACGTTGTACAAATCTTGCTCTAACGTTTGTGCCAGATGACCCATACGAAATTCGTGACCGTGGTTTTATTTTCCAACAGCTAGAGTGCCCTCAAGTAGCGGTATCAGATTTTCAGTACTTTATTGACCAATGCCCTGACGATCCGGCTTCCGAGCTACTAAAATCACAAGTTAATGTGATGAGTGAAACGCACGTCACACTTCACTAATTTTATCGATGTGCCGAACTGTGGCGTATCGTGGACAGAAAAAGAGAATCAAAATGGAACAGAAAATCGTTAATATCGGCGACATTCAGGTTGCTAACGACAAGCCATTCACCCTATTTGCAGGTATGAACGTTCTTGAGTCTCGTGATCTTGCGATGCAGATCTGTGAGCACTACGTAAAAGTAACGGAAAAACTTGGTATTCCTTACGTATTTAAGGCGTCGTTTGACAAAGCAAACCGCAGTTCTGTTCATTCATACCGCGGTCCAGGTCTGGAAGAAGGTATGAAAATCTTTCAGGAGCTGAAAGACACTTTTGGTGTAAAGATCATCACGGACGTTCACACTGAAGCGCAAGCTCAACCTGTCGCTGACGTGGTAGACGTTATTCAGCTTCCTGCATTCCTAGCTCGCCAAACTGACCTTGTTGAAGCTATGGCCAAAACAGGTGCGGTTATCAACGTGAAGAAACCTCAATTTATGAGCCCTGGTCAAGTGGGAAACATCGTTGAGAAGTTCGCAGAGTGCGGTAACGACAAGATCATCCTATGTGAGCGCGGTTCTTGCCACGGTTACGATAACCTAGTTGTAGACATGCTTGGTTTTGGTGTGATGAAAAATGCTTCGAAAGGTAGCCCAATCATCTTTGACGTAACGCACTCACTACAAATGCGTGACCCATCAGGCGCAGCATCTGGCGGCCGTCGTGAGCAGACGGTTGAGCTTGCAAAAGCGGGTCTAGCGACAGGCATCGCAGGTCTATTTATCGAAGCGCACCCAAACCCAGACCAAGCGCGTTGTGATGGCCCATCTGCACTGCCTCTAGACAAGTTAGAGCCATTCTTAGCACAAATGAAATCGCTTGATGATCTGATCAAGAGCTTTGCAGATATAGATATCAAGTAAACGCCAGATGACTGGTGGTAACAAATACTATAGCCAACCGAGTGTTGGCTATTTTTTTATCTGAAAAGCCGTGAATTCTCAAACTTGTTACTGATGAATTTGTTATTGCTAAACAATGCATCATAATTATTAAATCAATGTGTTAGGGTGCACGTGGTTTTCAAATAGATCGAATGCTTAAAATGTGCTTCAGTAATCCCAATAAGAAAAAGGTAAATAAATGAATCAGCGTCTGATGATCAAAACTGTTTTGAGTGCCGCTATCTTGGCCTCGTTAGCTGGGTGTGCTACGCAACCTGCACCAGAATGGAATGCCGATACAACCTATAAATTGACCGTGTTGCACACTAACGATCATCATGGTCGCTTTTGGCAAAATCGATACGGTGAATATGGCATGGCGGCGCGTAAAACGTTAATCGATGATTTGCGCGAAGAAATACAGGCTGAGGGGGGCAGCGTGTTACTGCTTTCTGGTGGTGACATCAACACAGGAGTACCTGAGTCTGATTTACAAGATGCCGAGCCGGATTTTAAAGGCATGAGCAAAATTGGTTACGATGCGATGGCTCTAGGTAATCATGAGTTTGATAATCCATTGGACGTGCTATTCAAGCAGCAAGAGTGGGCAAACTTTCCGATGTTGTCTGCCAATATTTACGATAAAAATACTGGCAAGCGTTTATTCCAACCATATGCGATGTTTAAAAAGCAGGGCATTAAAATTGCGGTCATTGGCCTTACAACCGAAGACACAGCGAAACTTGGCAACCCTGAATTCATTGAACAAATTGACTTCCGTGACCCAAAAGAAGAAGCCAAGAAGCTGATTGCAGAACTGAAAGAAACAGAGTATCCAGATCTGATTTTTGCTGTCACGCATATGGGACACTATGAAAATGGTAATAGAGGCATCAATGCTCCTGGCGATGTGGCGTTAGCTCGTTATTTGAATGACGGCGATCTCGACATGATCGTTGGAGGACACTCACAAGAACCTGTGTGCATGGAAGGTCCAAACGTTATCAAAAAGAACTTTAAACCAGGTGATGAATGTCAGCCCGATAAACAAAATGGTACCTTTATTGTTCAGGCACATGAGTGGGGGAAATATGTGGGACGCGCCGATTACGAGTTTCGTAATGGCGAACTCTCGATGGTGAGCTACGATCTAATCCCTGTAAACTTGAAAAAGAAAGTTAAAGTTGATGGTCAGTCGCAACGAGTCTTGATCCAAGATGAGATTAAACAAGACGAAATGATGCTTGAGTTTCTTCGTCCTTATCAAGAAAAAGGTCAGGGCAAACTAAACGTGAAGATTGCAGAATCTAACGGTAAGCTTGAGGGTGACCGCAATGTGGTTCGTTACCAGCAAACAAACTTAGGTCGATTAATTGCAACGGCTCACATGGAACGTGCGAAAGCAGATTTCGCCGTAATGAATTCTGGCGGCGTTCGCGATTCGATTGCAGCAGGTGAGATTACCTACAAAGATGTGCTGACTGTTCAGCCATTTGGCAATATGGTCTCTTACGTTGATATGACGGGCAAAGAAGTATTGGATTACCTAAATGTCGTTGCAACTAAACCTGTCGACTCTGGAGCTTACGCGCAGTTTGCCGGCATTGCGATGAGTATCAATAATGGTGAGGTAACCAATGTGTTCATTGGTAATAAGCAACTTCGCTTAGATGGTAATTACCGCTTTACCGTACCAAGCTATAATGCTGCTGGTGGAGATGGTTACCCTAAAATCGACGATCATCCAGGGTATGTAAATACAGGTTTTACCGATGCTGAGGTTTTGAAGGATTATTTAGAAACACATAGCCCTATTGATGTTAATGAGTATGCCCCTTCAGGTGAAATCACGTATTTAGTTGATACGGCGATTGATCAGTAACCCAACAGATAAAAAGCGATTGACTCAAACTCGCTGATATCATTAACTAAAAGCGCAGATCCAATTCAATCTGCGCTTTTTGTTTTTATGAGGAGAATCTTGATGACTCCGGCCATTAATCTTGCGAAAAAGAAAAAAATTCCACACACGATTCATCAGTTTGAGCATGACCCTAGAGCCGATAGTTATGGCTTGGAGGCTGCTGAAGTACTGGGGCAGGATCCGAAAACAGTATTTAAAACCTTGCTGTTCTGCTTGAACGGGGAGCCAAAGAACCTTGCGGTTGCGATTATCCCTGTTGATCAAAAGCTGAACCTAAAACTGGCGGCGAAAGCAGCGAAGGGCAAAAAGGCCGATATGGCTGATCCGGAAATCGCCCAAAAGACCACAGGTTATGTCGTTGGTGGAATTAGCCCACTAGGGCAGAAGAAAGCCTTACCTACTTTTTTGCACGAAAGCGCAGCAGAGCAAGACACAATCTGTGTGAGTGCTGGTAAACGTGGTTTAGAAATTGAGTTAGCCCCGAGAGATTTGCTGAGCTTAACTCGCGGTCAGTTTGCACCTCTTTGTTTGTAAACTCATGACAAATAAAAAGGACGCTCATGAGCGTCCTTTTTTGATCTTGCCTGTCAGTGAAGCGTTACTTCTTCAGACTCAATGTACCACCAGTGCGTTTAGCTGGTTTACTTGGTTTCGCGGCATTTGGGTTCATGTAATGCTGCTTGGGCTTACTCGGTGATTGAGGCTTGTTTACTGAATGCGTATTGCTTGATGCATCTGGTTTACGGTGTGATTTACCATGCTCGCCTTGCGGTCTGCTGCGTTCACCTTGTGGTTTCGCTTTGTAATGTTCTTTAGCTGGACGTCCGCCTTCATCATCACACTGACGACGCTTTTGTTGACCTTTTTTCGAGTTTGGTGCATGACGGAATTCATCAGCATTGTTACCACGGAAAGTTCGTGTCTTCTGGTTACGACGAGCAGTAGAATCTTGGTTTTCTTCACGGCTATCAAACAGCTTCGCGTCGGTCGCTTTACGAATGTTGCGACCTCTAGAGTCTGTTTTTGATGCTTCTTCTGTACCTACCGAGCCTTCACACATTGCTAGGATCTCTGCCACTTCTTCGTCACTTAGATAACGCCATTTCCCATTGGGAATACCATCAAGAGAGATATTCATGATGCGTACGCGACGCAGCTTGAATACTTCATAGCCCAGCGCTTCACACATGCGACGGATCTGACGGTTAAGTCCTTGAGTGAGCACAATACGGAAAGAGAATTTAGTTTCTTTCGTTACCTTACAAGGTAGGGTGACTGTGTCGAGAATCTTAACGCCACTCGACATCTGTTTGAGAAACTCGCCTGTAATTGGCTTGTCCACGCGTACGACGTACTCTTTTTCGTGGCTGTTGCCTGCGCGAAGGATTTTGTTCACGATGTCGCCATCGTTGGTCAAAAAGATCAGACCATCAGAGGGTTTGTCTAAGCGGCCGATCGGAAAGATACGTTTTTGGTGGCCGATGAAATCAACGATGTTTCCAGGGACGTCTCTCTCAGTTGTACAGGTGATGCCTGTTGGTTTATTGAGAGCGATATAAATCGGCTTCTCTTTTGCTGCCACTGGCTTACCATCCACACAAACATCATCACCAGGTAGCACTTTTGTCCCCATTTCAGGTTTGTTGCCATTAATGGTGACACGGCCTTGCTCAATCAGTCTGTCTGCTTCACGGCGTGAGCAAAACCCCGTTTCACTGATGAATTTATTTAATCGTTTAGCGTTGTCTTGTGACATTTTTGTCTCCTAACGTTTCACAACGGCGAATGAAGCTCCCTTCCTCTAAGGGGAAGGAAGAATAAGGGCGGGCATTCTAGCATTAGGGTGAAATTTAGCCTAACCGTTTTTGGTGACGTTCGCGGGTTTCTAATTTCTTTTCCGCACTTTTTCTAAGTAGGACGTAAACGGCTCCAGTTCCACCGTGAAAGCGTTGCGCACTATGGACGCATTGGACTTCCTTTATTTGTCGTAGCCAACTGCTAACAAAGCTTTTCATCATTGCAGGTGGATTTGAGCGTTCTCCTCGACCATGGACGATAACGACGGTTCTAATGTCCATTGATAGGCATTGCTTTAAAAACGTCACGACTTCATCACGTGCTTCTTTCAATGTTTTACGGTGCAAATCCAAGCGAGCTTGGATTGGATACTTACCAAGGCGAAGTTTGCGGTAAACCCCGTCCTGTACACCATCACGTTTGAACTCAACAAAGTCCTCTGGCTTGAGCATTTCAGCGTGATCAAGTGATAGGTATTCTGGGTCATCTTCCGTTAACCAGATTGCTGCTTCGCGTTTTGCGAGCTGTGCTTCTGTTACTTGGTGTACTTTTTTGTGTTCGGTGGTGTCTTGAGTGATTGGCTTTACATCGCCCATCATCTGTTGAAATAGATCAAAATCGTCGTCGTGAGACATAGCAGTAATCTCATTAAGAACAGGGAAGAATAATAGGATTATATCAATGAGTGGTGCATTGAGATCAAATAAAAAACCGGAGTAGGCAAGTAACCGACTCCGGTGCAAAGCGTTTCTAGAGCTAAGCGAGATCTAGTGAGGAGATTTGTCGTTCATGATCTTGTATATGAAGAAACCGCCGTAAAATAACATCAGACCAATTGCCCCAAAAATTACTATCATTGACGATAGACCCACTGCATTACCAAATAGGAGATCAAGCCAAAAGTCCATACGTTTCCTCCAAGATGTTCCCGACAGGAATAAACTAAATGGCGGTGTCTTGTTGCACACTGATCTGGATCAATTATGTTGCTAAGGTTAATAAACTGTATTTTGTTGTGAGTTATCAGTCACATTTTACGTGCTAGTGTTCAGTTATTCATCAAACGAATTAAGACCTAAGGTTTTTTTGTAAAAAGCACTTGCGCCACAGTTCAGAATCCGTAATATACGCATTCGTTGACGGGGACAATTCCTCAGTTAAACATCTCGGTGAATAGCGCAGCTTGGTAGCGCATCTGGTTTGGGACCAGAGGGTCGGGGGTTCGAATCCCTCTTCACCGACCACTTTCAGAAATCCTGCTCAATGAGCAGGCTTTCGTCGTTTTAGCGGCAGCAAATTTGACTTTGATAGTAGCGAACCAAATGGGGTTCGCCTGAAGTTAGAATATGGCTCTTCATCGACACATATTGAGAAAAAGGCTCTACAGAAATGTAGAGCCTTTTTCGTATTTGGTGATATTTATTTGGAACCAGAGGATCGGGGTCTGGAATGCCAGTCCTCTGGAAGCCCAGTCGCGTCGAATCCCTACTTCACCGACCACTTTTAGAAATCCTGCTCAATGAGCAGGCTTTCGTCGTTTTTAGTGCTAGTAATTTTAGACTTCAATAGTATCGAACCAAATGGGGTTCGCTTGAAGTTAGAACATGGCTCTTCACCGATACGTATTGAGAGGAAGGCTCTACAGAAATGTAGGGCCTTTTCATTTTTTAGAGCGAGTAAATTTATTACTTGATGTCACACGAGATAGTATTGATAGGAGTTTCAGAAGTAGTGAAACAGACATAAGCGGTCTTTGGGTGATTTGGCCCAATCTTGACGTAACCCGCTTTTAAATCGTCTTCATCAAACGTTACTGAGTGAGATTTGCTTGTATTTCCATCATAGTAAACCGCTTCAAAGCCTTGGTTCATCATATGTGCAACGCGATTTCGAGTGTGGGCTGTTGAAAACGTGATGTTCGCGCAACGCATCATTGGTTTTTCGGTAATAAGAAATTGACCACTCTCTTTATCTAAAACACCGCCTTTTACTTCCGGAGTTATATCAATAGCTTGAAAAGATTCTACGTTGCATGGCGGTTTAGCATAAGACAACGAAGAAGTGAGCATAATTCCAATCGTGTATAGGAATAAATATTTAAATTTCATATGAGTTGTTTTGTATCCACTTAGCTTAACGGCGTTTTATAAGAAAGTTTGAATGAATTTTAAATGGTTGTATTTAAATAATTATATTTAAATGGCATTTTTCAAACAATCACTAGATATCACAATTTGCTTGGCGCGTCTTACCCAGTGGTTTGATGTTAAATCCCCGATTTTTAAGTAGTTCAATCAGGTTATCTTTACCTACTAAATGCAAGCCACCAACAACAACGGTGTAGCGACCCGATTGTTGAGGTAAAACACTGCCAGTGTCGAGTTTTTTAGCCCAATCTCGATTACGCTCGTATAAAAAGGCTTGGTTAAACTCTTCTGTTGTATGATCGGTCAAAGAGGCTTCGACCAACATGCTACCATCACCACTCTTCCAACTCTCTATCAAGCATTGAACTAACTCTTCTCCGCCATCATATTCTTCAATTGATGAGAGAAGTATCTCTTTACCGCCTTCTGATTGACCTGCGATTAAATCGATTTGGAATTGCACGGACTCCAGTGGAATGACCGGGATTTGCTTTTTATCAGCGAGTCCTATTAAGTGCATGTCGACCCCTTTATCAGAGACATACCCCAGTTTGTTGACTAAAGCGAGTTGGATGGTGAATGCGGCCATCCAAGGTGGGGAATTTAGGAGTTGAGTTTCTGGCAAACCTAAATCTTGGGCAATTTCAATTAAGTGGCGACGTTGAGCTCTGTCTAAAACATCTTTAGAAAGAATGGTTGTTTGTGGGTAAACCAAGCCTTCAGAATTCCTGACGTCTGCTTCAATAATCAACCCTGCGCTTTGGCTTAAATGCTGGATGACCGTTCTAGGGAGTGGGTACATCGTTTTATCCCCCACATGTACCGAGCCAATAATCATAAGTTCGGTTTCCCCTTTTTTTGCTAACCAATGCTGTGGCTCTGCATAAGATGAAAAAGGAGTCAAAGTAACAAGTAGAGATGATATGAGCGTCAAGAGACGAAACATAGAATGGTCCTCAGATAAGATACCTTTAAACTTTATACGCAAAATAGCGTGAGGTTAAGTGCAATTTCTCCAGTGGGGTATTCGACAAAATCGTCATTTCTAAAAATATTGACGAGTTTTGACGACGAATAAATGAGAGTCACTTCACGAAAGGTAAATAGGTAATTCGCTTACTAATGGCTCACAAAATAATTAGGCGTGATCCAAATCTTACAAAATCAGTCGTAACTCATGAATATAAGTGACCTAGATCGCAGCAAACTCGTCAAAACAAGTTGTTCGATTTTGACGTGTATTGTAACTCCATGAAAATTAGGTTTTTATTATTTTTTCTGAGTGTCATTTTTTGAACTGGATCACTTCCTATTTCTATTTATTTTACGCTTAGAAATAACAGGTTGTATGTTGAATGTAACGGTTAGGCACCTCGCATTTGAGGGGCCGAGATTTTTATCATTGTCGTTTTGAACCACTGACTTTTTTGGGGAAGTAAGATGTTTAAACCTAGTCTGATTGCTGTTTCTGTTATCACTACATTAGCAGGTTGCTCTGCGCTGCAAAGCTCTGAACAACAAGTTGTAAATTCGTTGGCTAATAATCTTGATATTCAATACCAAGTGTTGACTAACCACGGTGCAAACGAAGGTCTTGCTTGTCAGGACTTAGGGGCTGAGTGGGCGTCTTGTAACAAGGTAAACATGACGCTGGTTAACCAAGGTGAAGCGGTTGACTCAAAAGATTGGGCTATTTACTTCCATAGCATTCGTCTGATTCTGGATGTTGAAAACGAACAGTTTAAAATCTCTCGCGTAACGGGTGATCTACACAAACTAGAACCAACAGATAAGTTTGATGGTTTTGCTGCGGGTGAAGAGGTTGTGCTTCCTCTTGTTGCTGAATACTGGCAGCTATTTGAAACTGACTTCATGCCAGGCGCTTTCGTTGCTGCACCAAATGCAGAGCCTAAGATGATCGCTTCTCTTAACACAGAAGACGTTGCATCTTTCGTGACTGGCCTTGAGGGTAACAACCTAAAACGTACGCCAGATGACAACAACGTATTTGCGAGCGCTGTGTCTCGTTTCGAGAAGAACGAAGATCTAGCAAAACAAGACGTATCAACCACGTTACTACCAACGCCAATGTCTGTTGAAGCAGGTAAAGGTACGGTAGATATCGCGGCGGGTATTGCGCTGCCTAAAGACGCATTCGATGCGGCTCAATACGCAGCAATTCAAGGTCGTGCAGAAGTGGTAGGTGTGGATGTTCGTGGTGATCTTCCTGTAAGCATCACTGTTGTTCCTGCAGACTTCACCGGTGAATTGGCAAAATCTGGTGCTTACGAAATGAGCATCAAAGGCGACGGTATTGCGATTAAAGCGTTTGACCAAGCAGGTGCTTTCTACGCAGTACAATCTATCTTTGGCCTGGTAGATAGCCAAAATGCTGATTCTCTACCACAACTGTCTATTAAAGATGCGCCGCGTTTTGATTACCGTGGTGTGATGGTGGACGTGGCTCGTAACTTCCACTCTAAAGACGCAATTCTTGCAACGCTTGACCAAATGGCCGCGTACAAGATGAACAAACTACACCTTCACCTAACGGATGATGAAGGCTGGCGTTTAGAAATCCCGGGTCTGCCTGAGCTGACTGAAGTGGGTGCTAACCGTTGTTTCGATTTGGAAGAGAAAAGCTGTTTACTGCCTCAGCTTGGCTCAGGCGCAACGACAGACAACTTTGGCTCTGGCTTCTTCAGCAAAGCAGACTACGTGGACATCTTGAAGTACGCGAAAGCGCGTAACATCGAAGTGATTCCTGAAATCGATATGCCAGCGCACGCACGTGCAGCAGTGATATCAATGGAAGCACGTTACGACCGTCTGATGGAAGAAGGCAAAGAAGCCGAAGCGAACGAGTACCGCCTGATGGACCCTCAAGATACATCGAACGTAACGACGGTTCAGTTCTACAACAAGCAAAGCTTCATCAACCCATGTATGGAATCTTCAACTCGCTTTGTTGATAAAGTGATTTCAGAAGTAGCAGCAATGCACCAAGAAGCGGGCACGCCGCTAACAACATGGCACTTTGGTGGTGACGAAGCGAAGAACATCAAGCTAGGCGCTGGTCTGCAAGACATCAACGCAGAAGACAAAGTAAGCTGGAAGGGTAACATTGATTTGTCTAAGCAAGACAAGCCATTCGCACAGTCACCACAATGTCAGACGCTAATTGCAGACGGTACGGTAAGCGATTTTGCTCATCTACCAAGCCACTTTGCAGAAGAAGTGTCGAAGATGGTGGCAGAGAAAGGCATTCCAAACTTCCAAGCTTGGCAAGATGGCCTTAAGCACAGTGAAGGTGAGAAAGCGTTCGCAACAGAAAACACACGTGTTAACTTCTGGGACGTTCTTTACTGGGGTGGCACATCATCAGTGTACGAATGGTCTAAGAAAGGTTACGACGTTATCGTTTCTAACCCAGACTACGTATACATGGACATGCCGTACGAAGTTGACCCGAAAGAGCGTGGTTACTACTGGGCGACGCGTGCAACAGATACTCGTAAGATGTTTGGTTTTGCACCAGAGAACATGCCTCAGAACGCAGAAACCTCTGTAGACCGCGATGGTAACGGCTTCACTGGTAAAGGTGAAATCGAAGCGAAACCTTTCTATGGTCTATCAGCACAGCTGTGGTCTGAGACAGTACGTAACGACGAGCAATACGAGTACATGGTATTCCCTCGCGTACTAGCAGCCGCTGAGCGTGCATGGCACCGTGCTGATTGGGAAAACGACTACAAAGTGGGTGTTGAATACTCGCAAAACTCTAACCTAGTAGACAAAGCTGCGCTAAACCAAGACTACAACCGCTTTGCGAACGTACTTGGCCAACGTGAACTGGCTAAGCTAGAAAAATCAGGTATCGACTACCGCCTGCCTGTACCAGGTGCGAAAGTAGAAGATGGCAAGCTAGCAATGAACGTTCAGTTCCCAGGGGTGAAGCTTCAATACTCTCTAGACGGCAAGAACTGGCTAACTTACGCAGATAATGCTCGTCCAAATGTGAAAGGTGAAGTGTTTATCCGTTCTGTGTCAGCAACCGGTGAGAAAGCAAGTCGAGTGACCAGCGTGAAATAACTCAATTCTTGTAAGTTAATTTTTTGGCAAAGCCTCAACCTCATGTTGGGGCTTTCTTTATTTTTTGAGGAAATTAAGCGTGATCGATGTCTAATTATTTTTCATTGATAAATAAGTTTTTGGTTGTAATGGTCAAGGTTATTGTGAACTGGATCGACTTAATCTGCTAAATATCAATAAATTATCTGTTTACGATCACACTTCTATTTTTTGAATAATTTTATAAAAATACGATAAGTGCCTGTATTTCCCATGTTTTTATCAGGGTTGTTGAGCTTCGGTTTGAACAAGATCACTTTTTAAAATGTTTTATTTTTCATCGCGAATTAATTGAAACAATATTGCGAACGCCAAGGAGGCACATTCCAAAGTTTGCGATAAAAGGGAAGAGATGCCCTCTAAAACTATCGCATAACGTGAATAAATAAAGGCAGTAATTATGAAAAACATTTTTGCACTGAGTGCTCTTTCTCTCGCTTTCGCTTCTAGCGCTTTTGCTGGTTCTTCTTACGTAACAGGTAATGTTCAATTCCACGATGATGGTCGAATTCATGGTTCGGACGTTACGTCTACACTGGAAGCTGGTCATACTTTTGATAACCAATTCGGCGGCTTTACGGTTTACACCGAATTTGATGGTATTCAGTTGGGTAAACTGGAAACAGAAAACGGTGGCGCAGGTAACACAACACCAGCAATCACTGTGGGTGGTGAGCAGTCATTTAATATTACCGATCATTTATGGGTTGCCGCGGGTTACCAACACCTGTTCTCTGCTGGCGAGAATGTACAGTACCGTCCATTGGTTAAGATCGGTTACAACTTCGATAACGGCATCTCCTTAAGTAACCGTACTCGTGCGCACATTGATGCGACAGACGCAGATGCGGATACAGATTACCGCATGGACAACCGCATCGGTTACGTGATGAATGAGGATGTGACGCTAAGCTACAACAACGTCTACATGATTGAAGCGGAAACCATGGACCACGAGCTTCGTGCAACGTGGACTCGTAAAGGTGTTCAACCTTACTTTGAGTTCCGTAGTCAAGCACACGGTGCAGAAAACGCGAGTGGTGACAGCCTAGTGAATAACGCTTTTGTATTTGGTGCCTCTTACGGCTTCTAATTTTATATTTGTCTTAACTGTCCATTAAGAAAAAGCCCAGCGGTTTATCTCGCTGGGCTTTGTTTTTATTGGTCGTTGCCTTCGTGGTGGCTATATTCGAACACTTGGCCTTTTTCGTTAAAGGCGTAAACGGTGTAGCTGTCTTTTTTGTCGCCATATTCCATACCAGGGGAGCCCATTGGCATGCCCGGTACTGATAAGCCTTTTGCGTTACGTGGTGGATTTTTCAAAAACGCTTTAATGTCTTCGGCTGGAATGTGACCTTCAAACAGATAGCCGTTGATCTCTGCCGTGTGGCAAGAGTAAAGCTGTTCATTCTTGATGCCTAGATCGCGTTTGATGGCGTTCATGTCATCGTGCAATTTTTCTTCGACCGTAAAGCCGTTCTCTTCCATGTGTTTTGTCCATTCTCCACAACAGCCACAGTATGGCGATTTATGGTTAATGACATCGGCTGCCAATACGTTGGCGGACACGGTCGCAAGCATTGCAAAGGTCAATAGTTTCAACTTCATAATACCCTCAAAAAGAAGTGGTTATTTTACTGAAAACAGTCGTAGTCGATTTGCATTACTAACGACAGTAATTGAAGACAGTGCCATTGCCGCTCCTGCGACAACAGGACTGAGCAAAAATCCAAACGCTGGGTAAAGCACGCCAGCGGCAACTGGAATACCCAACGAGTTGTAAACAAAGGCACCAAATAGGTTTTGCTTCATGTTTTTAAGTGTAGCGCGAGAGAGTTCAATCGCATGTACTACCGCCATTGGTGACGTGTTCAGGATGGTCATTTGCGAACTTTCAATGGCGACATCACTGCCGCTACCCATGGCAATACCTAGGTTGGATAACGCGAGAGCAGGGGCGTCGTTAATGCCATCCCCCACCATTGCCACGACATGTCCTTGAGATTGAAGTTGCTCAATGTGCTGAGCTTTCTCATCTGGCATTACTTGGGCAATCACTTCATCAATACCAAGTTCTTGGCCGATAGCATTGGCAACGTGTTGGTTATCGCCCGTCAGCATTACCGTTTTGATGCCTTGCGATTTTAATGCAGAGAGCGCTTGCTTCGCATCTGATTTGATCGGGTCGGCAATGGCGATCAGACCGATCAGTTCGCCGTTCAATGCCACAGCTACCGGAGTCCACGCATTTTTTGCGCATTCATCGATGGCAGGTTTTAGTGCGCTGGTCTCGACGTTCTCTGCTTGCATAAATTGAAGCGAACCAATGAGCAGCGGTTTATCTTGATACGTCGCCAAAATGCCGCGTCCGCGAACGTTCTCAAACTTGTCTAATGAGACGTCTTTTGCGTCGTGTCGTTTGGCGTAATCACATACCGCTTTTGCCAGTGGGTGCTCAGACTGACGCTCTGCCGCATACGCTAAAGCCAATAGATCTTCTTGGCTGGTGGCGTGAGTAAACACTTGCTGAACGCTAGGTTTACCTTGGGTAAGTGTGCCAGTTTTGTCGAACACAACCGTGTCGACTTTGCTTGCCAATTGCAGGGCGTCGGCGTCTTTGATCAGAATGCCGAGCTCTGCGGCTTTACCCACTCCCACCGTGACAGAAAGTGGGGTTGCTAAGCCTAGGGCGCAAGGGCAGGCGATGATCAGGACGGTTGTGGTGACCACCAGCATATAACTCGCTTTTGGCTCTGGGCCAACGGCAAACCAAACGAGCGCGGCCAGTATTGCTATACCAACAACGACAGGGACAAACACCGATGAAATCTGGTCTGCCAGTTTCGCGATGGCTGGCTTACTGCTTTGCGCTGTGCGCACCATGCGGATGATACGAGCCAGCATGGTATTTGCGCCAATGCCCGTTGCCTCAATGACTAATCCACCATCGGTGTTTAATGTCCCGGCAGACACTTGAGCCTCTTGCGCTTTTAATACTGGTACTGGTTCACCAGTGAGCATCGACTCATCAATGTATGATTCACCTTGAATCACAACACCATCAACAGGCACTTTCTCGCCTGGTTTGATACGCAGTTTCATGCCTAACGTGATTTGCTCAACCGCGATTTGTTGGTCGCCTTGTTCCGTAATTACCGTAGCTTGCTGAGGTTGCAGGTTAATCAACGCTTGTAAGGAACGTGTTGTGTTTGCTTTGGCTTTTGCTTCTATATAGTGCCCAAGAGAAATTAAGCCGATGATCATTGCACTCGCTTCAAAGTACACGTGGCGTGAAGCAAGAGGGAACCAGTCTGGGAAAATCACCACAAGCATCGAATAGAACCACGCTGCGCCAGTACCGAGCGCGACTAACGTGTCCATGGTGGCGCGCTTGTGAGTAGCTGCTAACCAAGCGTTACTGAAGAAGTGTTTCCCTGCTGTGGCAAGAAGGAGTAAACATACGATACCGATCGCGCCCCAAGCTAATTGGTCGTTGGTGTTGCGAATCATCATATTGCCGCCAGCTACGCCCCAAATCATTAAAGGGGCACCGACGACAAGGCCAGCAATAGCATCCAGTTTAAAGCGTTTTTGTTGCTGACGTTGTTGCTGTGCTTGCTTTTCTTGCTGGGTTGCGGCGTCTTGTAGGATCTCTGCTTGGTAACCGGCTTGTTTTACCGATTCAACAATTGCGTTAAGGAGGTCATCAGAGTCTTGGCTTGCGAATACTAGTGCGCTTTGTTCTGCAAGGTTGACCTGTGCTTTCTCAACGCCTTCTACGTTAGTAAGTGCTTTCTCTACTGAAGATACGCAACTCGCACACGTCATGCCTTGAATCAGCATTTGCAATTGAATACTCGCTGGTGGCACCTGCGTATCTTTAATATTGCTTTGCTTTTCTACCGGCTCGGTCTCTGGTAAGCTTTCGTTCTCTACTTCAACAGAATCAAGGTTGGCGGTATAGCCGAGTGTTGCTATTAAGTCGATCACTTGTTGCTCGGAGAGGAGGGTACGAATCTCTAAGTGCGTTGTTGAAGCCTCAAAAGAAATAACGTCTTGATTAGATTCTAATAAAGATGAAAGTTTTTTGACGCAACCGCCACAGCTTAAGCCTGAAAGGTTTAGTTCGTAGTGATTTCCTGCTTGGTAACCAAGAGATTCAATCGACGAGACGAGCTCTTTAAGAGAAGACTCGGTTTTGACCTCTACTTGCGTCGGGGACAAATTGAGGATCTCCACATCGTGATTCGCATGTAAAGCATTCTCAACTTTTCTCGCACAGCCCATGCAGTTGAGCCCTGATAAAGGTATAACTAACTGATACATAATCTGCACCTCAATAGTAGTGATGCTATGAGCTTAAACCTTCCTGCAAGGGTAAGGTCAATACCCATTTGCTACTCACAACAATTTCGTCAAAATCTCTCGAATCCCACAAGTGCACGGTCATTTTACTTGCGAGTGATCTCAAGGTTTTTTCTCTTTGAATATAAAGTTCCGTTAAAACACCTAAAAGATGAATGAAGTCGCTCACGTTTTTTAGATGCTCTCAATGTCAGTTCAGTGTCAAAACGTACTTTTAACGTTTTTTATTTTTTATATTTGATGTTAACTAATTGTTTTTTATTGATTTATTTTATTTTTGATCTTCTCATTTTGAAGTCGCTCAGATTGCTGTAGGGAAAGTTTTTTAGTGCGAAAAAAGTTTGTCATATTTGCCCCGTCCAAACACTGTTTCAAGTTCCTGCCATGTCCTAGTTAGTGAATTTGAAAATGGAAAAAACTAAAAATATAGGGGTTTATAATGTCTTACCTAAAGAAAAGCCTACTTGCCACGGCAATTACCGGCATGATGTTCAGTGGTGTTGCATTTGCTGATGGTGCAAACAGTGACGCAGCAAAAGAGTTTCTAACCAAAGATTCATTTTCTTATGAAGTTTACGGGATCATCGCGATGCAGGCCGCGTACCGCGATTACGATTCTGGCAGCAAAGCAACGGACGATGACTTGGGTGGCATGCAGCTAAACAACGAATCTCGTATCGGTTTCCGTGGTAAGAAACAATTTGCTAACTTCGACCCTACTTTTATTTGGCAAATCGAAGGCGGTTATGTAGACCCTAGCTTTGGTGGCGAGGGCGCAGGTCTTGGTGAACGTGACACATTCGTCGGTTTTGAAAGTGCATCTTGGGGGCAAATTCGCCTGGGTCGCGTTTTGACACCTATGTACGAATTGGTTGACTGGCCAGCATCTAACCCTGGCCTGGGCGATGTATACGACTGGGGTGGTGCTATTGGTGGCGCCAAGTACCAAGACCGTCAATCAAACACTATCCGCTGGGACTCTCCAATGTTTGCTGACAAATTCTCCCTAGATATCGCAGCTGGTGCAGGTGATAAAGCAGGTCTAGGTGAAGGGGATGACTACTGGGGTGGTATCGCTGCACACTACAAAATTGGTCCTATCCAGTTAGATGCGGCATATGAAGGTAACCGTAATATCAAGATGGAAAGCCAAACGTGGGAAAACAACACGTACTTGGTAGGGGCACAAGGCTGGTTTGATAACGGAATCTCTTTCTTCGCGCAATACAAATACATGGAGGCGGACGCAAGCAATGGTGTGAGTGAAAAGCAAGATGCAATGTCTGCCGCTATCATGTACACCACGGGTGATTGGCAATACAAACTGGCTTACGCCGCTAACTTTGATCTAGAGCGTGATGGTAAGAAAATTAACGATACAGCGGATGATGTGTTATCAGCACAAGTTATGTATTTCGTAGACCCATCGGCAGTGCTGTACGTACGTGCTCGTACTCTAGACTTTGGCGACGGTGCGTCTCAATTAGATAAACCAACAGAAGCACGTTGGAAGTCTGCTGACTACGACGAGTTCTCTGTAGGTGTTGAATACTACTTCTAACTAAAGAAGCAGCTAAAAGGGCGGAAACGCCCTTTTTATCTTGATACTTATTCAAATAAGCCTTTGAAATGACTGGCCTGTAAATTTTAGAGGCTTATCTAAATTGGTATAAAGTGAGAAACCATGATGAAAAAAACAACGACACTTCTCGGACTTTGCGCAATGCTTTCGGCGCCAGCTTTTGCTGCTCAACTCACTCTGCAATCTGAATTAGTTCCTCGCGTTCTCAACGGCGAGTTCGTCTACCCTGAGTGGATATCCAAGAACAACAGCATCGAGTTAAAGGATGGGGAAAACCAATTGGCGGTAACGGTTGGACAAATCGTATTTGAAGATGGAAAGCGCCGTAAATTCGATTCGCAGCCGCTGGTATTAGAGTTTGATGCAGAAAAAGACACCGAGCTTTCTCTGACTTATCAAACATTCCGTACTATTGAAGAGGCGAGAGCCTTCGAACTCGATCCTAAAGTGGTATTGAAAGACAAAAACGGAAAAGAAGTGGCATTCTCTATGGTTCAACTTCGTAAAGGTGGTTTGCAAGGTTTTCGTGATTATGAACGAGAAGTTGCCGACTATAATAACGCAATGAATAAAGAATCGACTAAGGCAAGCATTGCGTCTTCTCCAGCGGAAACCAAAACAATCAAAGCATCGTTTAATGAATTGAGCCGTGAAGAGCAGCAAGAATTTATGCAATGGGCAATGCGTAACCTGAAGTAATTTTGTCTTGTGCTTTAACAGTAAATAGTAGGGCTGTGCCTTTTTGGTTCTGCCCTGTTTTTATTTCTGTTGTCAAACCGATTGTAGAATTGACTTACGGTGGTAAAATGTCGCCACTTTTATCCTTGACATTACAACGAGAGATCTCTCGTTGCTCATTACCCCTAAGGAACTCAAATGACGGTTAAAACTCGTTTTGCTCCTAGCCCAACTGGCTATCTACACGTTGGTGGTGCGCGTACTGCACTTTACTCTTGGCTATACGCTAAAAACCAAGGTGGTGAATTCGTTCTACGTATCGAAGATACAGACCTTGAGCGTAACTCTCAGGAAGCGGTTGATGCAATTCTTGAAGGCATGGAATGGCTAGGCTTGGAGTGGGATGAAGGTCCTTACTACCAAACTCAACGTTTTGACCGTTACAACGAAATGGTTGATAAGCTTCTTGCTGAAGACAAAGCTTACAAATGTTACGCGTCTAAAGAGCTGCTAGATGAAATCCGTGCAGAGCAAGAAGCAAATAAAGAAATGCCTCGCTACGATGCTAACCATCCAAAAATCAAAGCAGCAAACGAAGCGGCAAAAGATGGCGATCCATGTGTTATCCGTTTCCGTAACCCGAAAGAAGGCAGCGTAGTATTTGATGATCAAATCCGTGGTCGCATTGAAATCCGCAACGATCAAATGGATGACCTAATCATTCGTCGTACAGACGGTTCACCTACTTACAACTTCTGTGTAGTAGTGGATGACTGGGACATGGGTATCACTCACGTTGTTCGTGGCGAAGACCACATCAACAACACGCCTCGTCAAATCAACATCTACGAAGCACTAGGTGCGCCAGTACCTACATTTGCACACTGTGCAATGATCCTGGGTGATGACGGCGCGAAACTGTCTAAACGTCACGGCGCTGTATCAGTCATGCAATACCGCGATATGGGCTACCTGCCTGCGGCACTAAACAACTACCTAGTGCGCCTTGGTTGGTCTCATGGGGACCAAGAAATCTTCTCTCAAGAAGAGATGATCAATCTATTTAGCCTAAACGCA
The DNA here is from genome assembly GCF_033339075.1 of Vibrio sp. 970. Classification (NCBI taxonomy): domain Bacteria; kingdom Pseudomonadati; phylum Pseudomonadota; class Gammaproteobacteria; order Vibrionales; family Vibrionaceae; genus Vibrio; species Vibrio sp. 970. The sequence goes on along the minus strand of NZ_JAWOTW010000010.1, from coordinate 190,242 downwards.
GTATCTAAGTCAGCGTCTGCTTTTAACACTGACAAACTGCAATGGTTGAACAACCACTACATCAAGAACTCAGATCCTGCGTACGTTGCTGAGCATCTACAATGGCATCTAGATCAACAAAAACTAGACGTAACGAATGGTCCTGCTATCACTGACGTGATCAAGCTAGTGGGTGAGCGTTGCAACACACTAGTTGAGCTAGCTGAGCAAATCCGTTACTTCTATGAAGATTTCTCTGAGTTTGAAGCGGGCGCAGCGAAGAAACACCTACGTGGCGTGGCTAAAGAGCCTCTAGAACTTGCATTAGCGAAAGTGGAAGCACTAACTGAGTGGACGACAGCGAACATCAAAGATGGCGTTATCGCAGCAGTATGTGAAGAGTTGGAAATCGGCATGGGCAAAATCGGTATGCCATTACGTGTTGCTGTAACAGGAGGCGGTCAGTCTCCTTCTGTCGATGCAGTAATGGAGCTGGTTGGAAAAGAGCGTTGTATTGCTCGCATTAAGATGGCGCTTGAGTTCATTGCTGAGCGTGAAGCAAACGCATAATTGCTTTGAACTGAACGTTCTTTTGAATAAATAGTCACAAAGCCGCGGTGAGCAACCGCGGCTTTTTTGTATCTTCAATTTAGATAACGAGAAACTTTCTCTCATATTGGTGAATGAAGAGATGGTTTCACCTGTAATTTACCTCAATATGGATAAGATTTTTTAATCCAAATATCGTTGGCATGAATAAAAAACGAGCGATTATATATCAAATATCTGATTAATTTTTATCCATGTTCCTTAAAGTTCCATTTTGTTTGTCTCATTTTTAAGAAAAACCTTTGCTTTAGCTATGTTGTTTCAAAAAATAAAGCAAACGTTTGCGTCGTGATTGCGTGGGGATTTTTTTGCTTAAGATCACATGTTGTCGAGATTTTTGATGACAATAAATTGACAGAATTGGGATTTTTCTCGCGATTTCTTAGCGTTATAGTTCATCCCGTCAGCGATACCGAGATGGCGATATGTATCACTGAACAGGAAATATACGTAAGTTGCTTCCATAAAAAAAATGCATGTGCATAAAAAGAAGCTGACTAAGTATCTCACTCAAGGAATGAATAAAAAGAATTGAAATACAACGTCAGTCAGACGGCGCATTTCGGCATCTAACAAAAGAACTTCTTTAGAGGAATCAATAATGAAAAAATTAGCAGCGGTAATTTCAGCGTCTCTACTTATGGCTTCAGCAGCACAAGCAGAAGTATACGTTGGTGGTAAGATGGGTAAGTCATGGATGGAAGACGCGTGTGTAGCGGGCCAGGCTTGTGACAAAGACGATTCTACTCTTGGCGCTTTTGTTGGTTACGAAATGAATAAATACTTCGCAGTAGAAGCGGGTTTCGACAACATCGGTGATTTTAACCAAACTTCTTTCGGTGGCCACGTAGAAGCGATCACTCTTGCTCCTAAATTTAGCCTACCAATCACTGAAGACATCGCACTTTACGGTAAAGTGGGTGGCGCTTACGTAATGTTTGATGGCAAAGATGATTACTCTTACCTAGGCGCGGCTGGTCTTGAATTCAACCTAAGCCAAAACGTAACAGCTCGTGCGGAATACCAAACACTAACTGACATCAGCAACGATGTAACTCGTGCGACAGGTAACACTGCAACACTAGGTGTTTCTTTCAAATTCGGCGGCAACGATGAGCCAGTAATCGTAGAAGAGCCAGTTGTTGTTGAAGAAGTGGTTGTAGAAGAAGTGGTAGAAGAGCCAGTTGTAGTTACGAAAACATTCGAAACTCAAACAATTGGTACAGGTAGCTTCGATCTAAACAGCACAACTCTAAAACCAGAGAGCGCTGCAAAACTTGATAACCTAGTTGCTTTCCTAAACGAGCACCCACAAGCGAACGTTGAAGTTGTAGGTTACACAGATACGTCTGGTCCAGCAGCTTACAACCTAAAAGTTTCTGAAAAACGTGCTGAGTCTGTTGCTAACGCACTCGTTGAAAAAGGTATTGATTCATCACGTATCCAAGCTCGTGGCGAAGGTGAAAACAACCCAATCGCTTCAAACGACACTCGTGAAGGTCGTCAACAAAACCGTCGCGTAGAAGTCGTTGTTCCAGAATTTGAATACCAAGTTCAGCAATAAGCTCCTATTCGACCGTAGTATAGAAGACTGAAGCTGAAAGCCCCAAAGAGTTCGCTCTTTGGGGCTTTTTATTTCTCTTCAAAAAAACTGACTGAAATGTTCAAAGTGGCCAGGTATTACTTAAGATCAATGCTGTTTAAACGCCCCATAAATGTCAGGATCTCCAAGTTATCTTTATGTGCTTCTAACAACGCTTTTTTGGTTTGCATGTAGGCGGCAAGTTTGCCGTACTTACTAATAGAGCGAACCACCGTTTTATATTTATACTCGCCGTCATCATTGAACTCTCGCCACTTGGCGATGTAACACGTATCTCGGTTGTCAGGGTTTTCAAGAGTAGGGTTAGGCTTGTGAACGATTTTAGGCTCAACGCTATGTGGAAGCCTAGTCATTAGGTAAGGGTCTTTCAAAAGACGTCGCCAGAATTTGCCCCACATTTGCCGGCCTAACTCGTTTCTCAGCTTAATGGCTTTTTGTAAGCCTTTCTTTTCTCCAATACGAACAAATCCTACCGAGCGGTGTAGTACCGTATCCTCGGGGGTATGGATATGTATCTTAAAGGCTGTCTTGCCTTTAGAAATAAAGCGGTGTCCAGTGTTAGTTATTAAATTGCTCTTAGACATAGTGCTAACTAATAATTTTATTAATAGCTAAAAGGGTAAGCAAAACTCATAGATAATTAAAGTAATAAAATACAAAACTGTAAATAGGGCTTGTTGAAATGATTTCAAGGGGAAGAAGTCAGATCAGTAGAAGGGTTTATCCCGTAACCGAAACACCCGATCCGATCATATTGATTACTGGGAAGATTATCTAACACGGTGTACTAGGGGGAGCAGTGCGAGGCTTGAAATTGAAGATACAAAAAAGCCTTAGCTCAAGTGGGAGCTAAGGCTATGATATGGCGCCCCCAGTAGGATTCGAACCTACGACCTGTCCCTTAGGAGGGGACTGCGCTATCCAGCTGTGCCATGGGGGCGTAATACCAATAGTTGCAGTTCATTGCACTGTTTTACTGAGTTCAAATCTAGCAATCTACCAGATCTGTATCAGCATCACGTTGAACGATTCGCTACGGTCATTGGTATAATCAAATAAGATGCGCTGCCTATGATATTCAAAAGTGAGCATATCTCAAGACTTAATGTTTGCTTTTATAGGATCTTGTTCATTACGTCGCCAATTTGAACGCTAGATGCTAAATTTGGCTGATCAATCGTCAGTTCCGCTTCGTGTTCGTATATGCGTGATACCGTTAATGTAATTTCGCTTTGCGAGACTTTGTTTCTTGGCAATCCATTTTGGTCGATAAACGACGCGGTGTGCCAAAGCTGCAATTTGTCTCCCTCTTTTACGCCGTGCATACGGCCGAGATCCATCGTTACGGTATTACCGAAGACTGCCACAACCTCTGGCAGTGTAATTTTGCAAGATAGCTCCGACTCCAGATCCAACATAATATTGCGACTAACGCGAAGCATCATCTCGCCATAGGTCGATGCCCAAAAACGTGCACTACGAGTGTCCACTTGACTCGTCTTAGCAAATGGCCAACGCGCGACCTCACGGTAGGCTTTGTTGAAGATTTCATGGCCAGTTTTACCATCAAATACTTTCATTTCTAACGCAAACTGACGATTGATGATGTCATCTTGCAATAGTTGAGATTCGACCGTTGCAGTGAGATCGGTGATGACCCCTCCAATGATGTATTGTGCGCCATTGTCTTGCGCGATCATTTGAGTGCGAGCAGGATAGTTGCTGCTTATTGAGTAGTCCGTTGTACCAACAGACACAAAGCTGCGTGAGGTTTGATCAAGTTGACGGTTCACTACGTGGCTAAAATCGTCACCAACTTGATAAATTTGTCCCATCACTGCTTGTTGTGGTGATGCGACCTCAATATTGCCGACCAGCATTGTCTTTTTGTATTGATCGGTGTGGCAACCCGTTGCCGATGGATAAATATCAACGCGGATTTTTACCTCGACTTTACCGCGACGTTTGCGTTCAGATTCGACCAAAATGTAACGGACTTCATGATTGGTAAACTGGTATTCGTTGCGGCTTTCTTCTAACAGCGGCATCAAGTTGCTAATACTGCCAATATCTGCGCCCGAAAAATTGACGGCTTTGAACAGCGCGTCTTCCAACGCATGGAGCCTTGCCGTCTCTTCTGAAGAAACGATGGTGGCAACGCCTGTGACTTCATACCAAGATGCCATTACCTTAAAAGGCACAAGCATCACTAAAGTGATTGAAAACAGACTGTTTAATATTTTTTTCATTGGTTACAACCGTTCGGGTATAAATATTGCTTTAACAAATTCAGTGAAGTTTGGTGGGTTTTTCTTCGTTAGGCAAACAAAGAAAAGCAAAGACTGTTCCAATATTCACTTTCTTGGAAAGGAATTAATAAAGAACGGTATCACCTAAGATTATCTGGAGAATCAAACCATGAAAAAGTGGCTTGTCGCCGCATCGATGATGACGCTTCTGACATCGTGCGCGTACTCACCGATTTACAATGGTAAAGAACCGTACTCGGGAAGCCAGTTCATGCTGATGGATAGTCCGCGTCATACGATGGACTTTTTCATTGAGAGCATGACAGAAGACCTGATGGTTTCTAATGTGGCAGTATCAGCGCGGACACCGATTGCGATTACCTCGTTTGTTGATCTACAAAATATGGATGCAACAAACTGGTTAGGTAACTCGGTCTCTGAAGGTTTTATCCATCAGTTTCAGCGCCGAGGGTTTAAAGTGGTTGATTTCAAAACTACGGGCTCTATTCAAGTGACGCAGCAGGGCGATTTTGCTTTAAGTCGTGATTGGCAAGATTTAGCTCAAGAGCAGCAAATTCAGTATGTACTGACCGGAACAATGCTGCGCCAAGAGGGCGGAGTGCTTGTCAATGCACGCGTGGTTGGCATGCAAAGCCGTGTAGTTGTAGCGACAGCGCAAGGTTTCCTTCCGGCTGACCGTATTGGGCGTGACTTAGATACGTTAAATAGCATCCGCACACAAGATGGTGTGTTGATTCGTTCTGACCCTACTATTCGTCAGCCGTACACTGTGATTCTCCGTCCATAGGATAGAAGCATGAAGAAGTTATTATTTATTGTTGCCACACTGATATTGGTTGGGTGTCAGCCATTACAACAGATGCGTCAAGATGAAATCTTAGTGGCGGTGGGTTATGCCAGCGTCAGTGAGCAAACAGGCCGCACAGTTGAAGAAAAGCGTGTACGAGCAATGCGCGCATCAAAAATTGATGCTTATCGTGAGCTAGCAGAGCAAGTTTATGGCATGCGTGTTAGTGGACGTGCAGAGCTGCAAGACCAGCGTTTGGGTATTGAAAGCACCACTGGTGCCGTCGATGGTGTAATTCGTGGTGCAGAAGTTGTGCGTAGTTATCTTGTTGAAGACAGTTATGTGACTGAGCTGCGCCTGGATATCCGTAAGATGGATAAGCTACGTGATTATGGAGAAGTTCAGCAGGTGCCTGAGAAGCGTCAGCAAACCTTGTTTTAAACCATTTCACTAGACAGATAATCTTTTTGAGCGGCTGATTGGTAACAATGAGTCGCTTTTTTATATCTACGTGAGCGCGGGAATTGAGGGTAAGAGTGACGTTTAAGCTTTTATATTGGTGCCAAGCGTCGAGATGGTGTGGGTTTTTCCGCCCGCATTGTAGGTCATGCCAACTTTGCCATGAGTTCGCTGAAGCATGTTGTTGAGTTTATTGAAGCTCAGCTGTGCGCGACTAAGCGATTCGCCATTTACTTGGTTAACTTGTTGACAGTCGAGGACGATCGATTGGATCTGAGCAACAACCTGACTTAGGTGCTCATCTTCAGTAAGTTGATTGACGTGCGGGTGAGAGGCGATTCGCTGATCAGTTGTTCTGAGCTGATCAATGAGCGTCATCTTCTGTTTGGCAATGTTCTCAATCTCGGTAGAGACACGCGCCGTGATTGCTTGTGTTTCTTGGCGTAAAACAGCGGAAAGTGCCTTAGCATTTTCTAGCTGGAAATTAACGAGATCGACTAATGCTGCCATAAAACACTTACCTTCGGCCTAAGCCAGTTAGCTTTTGCCTTGCAATTCGTTTTCAAACTTAATCATGTTGTCAGCCAATTTTTCAGGATCGACTTTGTATGAACCGTTTGTGATAGCTTCTTTGATTGCTGCAACTTTGGCGCTGTCATATGCCGGAGAAGCTGCCATATCCTTCTGGAGTTTACTGACGGCTTTACTTTGCTGGCTGAGTGATACTGCGTCTTGTTGCGCTGGCGCCTTTTTTGATTCTGTCGTGCTGGTAGCATTGGAATCGTTACGTGTAGGAGCACGACTTGTTGTCGTCATCATTTGCCCTGAACGTATATTATCTATACCTGCCATGTTTAACCTTTGCCTTGTATCGTAATACTGGTATCCAGACTATCGACCAGCGCAAAAATAACTTTAGTCATTTTTTGCATTTTTATTGATCAGTTTAAACACGCTACCAGTGGGTATTAAAAATTAACAGTGATTTCCGCAATGTCAGTCACTATGCCTTCTATTATACGTTGTGACTTATCATTTTTCACTCTTACTTGATCGCCAGCTGAACCATCCTGCAATGCTGTGCCTTGCGTTGTGATCGTCATGCCAGAATTCACCGCTTTGATAATGACCTTTTCATTTCGGCATACCACACAAACATCATTTCTCTCTACGACATCGCCTAAACGAACATTACGCTTTAGCTTTGCCCCAACCACTTGATCGTAGCTAGAAAATCCATCTTTACGAAAGCGCTGTAGCTCGATCATGGAAGTGGTAACATCCGATGCGCTGACGATTTCTCCTCTCCCTAATGTTCGTGTCGCGACGATCATTGGTACTGATACCGAGATCCTCACAGGGACATAGACTTTCCAGTCATCCGGTTGGCATTCCACTAACACATTGATGTTACTTCTCGTGCTGCTGGTGGAAGAGGCAGATGTATCTAATGGAACAGGGCAATCCGTTGCTTTTATTCTCGAGTCGATCTCTGCCGCATTAACAGATAGCTCGCCACCATCAGGCTGATCAACCGTAGCAAGAATATGTTGTTCTGCTGCTGTTTTTATTTGCTCGATCTGATTATCTGAAGCTGAATGAACAAAAAAGCTAAACATACTGAGCAAAATGCCGATAGACTTAGCGTACTTTGTAATTAGCGCTCTACATATTGTCATAGTCAATGGTGTCGAAGTGAAAGTGAAATACGCCATACTGTCTCCCTGGTATCGTGCTTGCCAGTGGTAGAGTATCATTTAAAAACAAAAAGTTTGAGATGGAGATGAGCATATGACGGGGATTCTTGACTCGGTGAATCAGCGTACGCAACTCGTCGGTCAGAACCGATTGGAATTATTGACCTTTCGACTGATGGGCCGACAGCGCTACGGCATTAACGTATTCAAAGTGAAAGAAGTACTACAGTGCCCTAAGCTGACTTCAATGCCAAATCTACACCCTCTGGTTAAAGGTATCGCTCATATCCGCGGCCATACCGTGTCCGTTATTGATTTGAGCCTGGCAATTGGTGGCCGCCCAACCACTGATTTAGATAAATGTTTTGTTGTTATTGCAGAATTTAACCGTACGATCCAAGCATTTTTGGTATCATCGGTTGAGCGTATTATCAATATGCATTGGGAAGCGATTTTGCCACCGCCAGACGGTGCAGGTAAAGCGCACTACTTGACTGCCGTGACAAATATTGATAATGAGCTGGTTGAAATCCTTGACGTTGAAAAAATCCTGGCAGAAATTGCGCCAGTTGATGAAACGATGGATTCCGCTATTGGCGAAGAAATCGCACAAGCAGAACAAGAAAAGCCTATTGTACGCCGCATACTGATTGCTGATGACTCGACGGTCGCGCGTAAACAGGTAGAGCGTGCGATTACATCCATCGGTTTTGAGGTCGTATCTGTCAAAGACGGCAAAGAAGCGTACAATAAGTTGATTGAAATGGCTCAAGAAGGCAATATCTACGATCAAATTTCGTTGGTTATTTCCGATATTGAAATGCCAGAAATGGACGGCTATACCTTAACGGCTGAAATTCGCAGACATGCCGATTTGAAAGACCTTTATGTTATCCTCCATTCTTCATTAAGTGGTGTATTCAACCAAGCTATGGTTGAGCGTGTAGGTGCCAACACCTTCATTGCGAAATTTAACCCAGATGAGTTGGGTAACGCGGTTAAATCTGCATTAACACAATAAAAGAGACATTAATGACTGCTATTACAATCAGTGATCAAGAGTATCGTGACTTTAGCCGTTTTCTAGAATCGCAATGTGGCATCGTGTTAGGTGATAGCAAGCAATACCTCGTGCGTAGCCGACTGAGTCCTTTAGTGACGAAGTTTAAGCTCGCATCGTTATCAGATTTGCTACGTGATGTTGTTACAGGGCGTAATCGAGAATTACGAGTCGCCGCTGTGGATGCGATGACGACTAACGAAACCTTGTGGTTTCGAGATACTTATCCGTTCACGGTTTTAGCTGACAAATTATTGCCAGAAGTAGCGGCAAGCAAGCGCCCAATTAAGATCTGGTCTGCTGCCAGTTCATCGGGCCAAGAACCGTATTCTATTGCAATGACGATCCTGGAAACGCAACAGCGCAAGCCGGGCTTGTTACCAAACGTGTCCATTACAGCCACAGATATTTCGGCAAGTATGCTCGAGATGTGTCGTGCAGGGGTGTACGACAACTTGGCTTTGGGTCGCGGGCTTTCACCAGAACGTCGTCGCACCTTCTTTGAAAATGCGGACGGTGGTCGCATGAAAGTCAAAGATAACGTCAAGCGTTTGGTGAACTTTCGTCCACAAAACTTGATGGACAGTTACGCACTGATGGGTAAGTTCGACATCATTTTCTGTCGTAACGTATTGATTTACTTTTCTCCAGAAATGAAATCTAAAGTGCTTAACCAAATGGCGAGCAGTTTAAACCCTGGTGGCTACTTGCTGTTAGGGGCATCAGAGTCGCTAACTGGTCTGACTGATAAATTTGAAATGGTGCGCTGTAATCCGGGCATCATTTACAAGCTTAAATAGCGGTATCTCTTCATTGATAGAAAAGCCTGACTTCGTGTCAGGCTTTTTTGTTTGTTACCTTTCTGCGCCGAGCGCTTCATGTATCACTCAATTAGTTGAAGCGCGTTTTTGCCTTGTGCCCTCAACACGGTGTATCTTTATTAAGTGAACAAAGTGATACGACATGACATTCCAGTTACTTTGGCTCACTTATTGCTATTTCAATTCACGGTAACCACTAGGTTGGTGTAATGCTTTAGGTTTTGGCATGCTAATTGCTTTTTGGTTATCAATCACGGTCAGTTCTTAATTGTAGAGGCAAACATGGCTATATCTTTTGACAATGCACTAGGCATCCACCAGCACACGGTGGGCGTACGTGAGCGCAATGCAGAGGTGATTTCCACCAACATCGCACAAGCAAACACGCCTGGTTACAAAGCAAGAGGTTTAGACTTTGCGAAGGAATTGCAAGCGGCAACATCTGGGGCAAGCATTGGTCTTAGTCGCACAGATGGTCGGCATATTCCTGCCACTACAACGTTGGTTGGGGACAAGTTATATCGTCTTCCTACGCAACCAGATACGGGAGATGGCAACACGGTAGACTTGGATTTAGAGCGTAACTTGTTTATGCAAAACCAAATCAGACACCAAGCATCACTCGACTTTCTAGGCAGCAAATTCAAGAACTTAACCAAAGCAATCAAAGGGGAATAATTTAGATGAGCTTATTTAACGTTTTCAATGTGACAGGTTCCGCAATGAGCGCTGAATCCGTTCGTCTGAATACTACCTCAAGCAACTTGGCGAACGCCGACAGTGTCAGCAGCTCTGCGAAAGACACTTACAAAGCGCGTCATGCAGTGTTTGGTGCAGAGTTAAGTAACGCCATGCGTGGCGGTGATACGGTGCCAGTGAAAGTGATGGGTATTGTAGAAAGTGATAAACCGCTGAGTGCGGAGTACAACCCAGACCATCCCCTTGCAAACGAAGAAGGCTACATTTACAAGCCTAACGTCAATGTAATGGAAGAAATGGCAAACATGATTTCAGCTTCTCGTGCATACCAAACTAATGTACAGGTCGCTGATTCTAGTAAACAAATGCTGCTGCGTACGCTGCAGATGGGTCAATAAGGATAAGGGGGTAGCGTATGGCCGGAATTAACAACGTTGGTCAAAGCGGCTTGTCCTATATCGACCAGCTTAAAAGTCTACAAGAGAGTAACAAGAAAGCGGAAGAGAGCACGGGTAAGCAGGACCTAAAACAGGAAGACTTCTTATCATTGCTCACGAAGCAACTGTCTCAGCAAGACCCTTTTAAGCCGGTAAGTAATGACCAGATGATTGCGCAAATGGCTTCATTTGCGACCGTTGATGGCATTGGCAAGATGAACACTCAGTTTGAGAGTTTGAATTCGTCAATGACATCAAATCAAGCGTTACAAGCTTCCTCTTTGGTAGGGCGTGACGTATTGGTCCCAGGAGCAGCAGGTGTGAAGCAGGACGACGCACCAATGGCGGCAATGGTTAAGCTTTCACAATCTATCGATAATCTGTTTGTTCGTGTAGAGGATGAAGCTGGCCAACTGGTTCGTACCTTTGAGGTAGGGGCGAAACCAGCCGGCGACACGCGTGTGCTTTGGGACGGTAAAGATGAAAGCGGAAATCCACTGCCAGCTGGCAAATACAAAGTGAAAGCGTCTGGCTTAGTTGAAGGGGAGTCGCAAGAGTTCCCAGTATCGACATACGCCAACGTAAACAGCGTATTGCTTGGCAAAGGTGACGGAAACGTATTACTCAATCTGGCTGGTTTTGAATCGCCAGTTCGACTTGCAGAAGTATTGGAAGTCGGCAAAGCGTAGTCATAGCTCGCTAGATTAGGAGATTTTGGAATGTCATATGTATCTTTAAGCGGTTTGTCCGCCGCCCAACTGGATTTGAACACCACCAGTAACAACATTGCGAACGCCAACACTTACGGCTTTAAAGAGTCCCGTGCTGAGTTTGCTGATGTCTACTCTAACTCTTTATTTACTAACGCAAAAACCACACCGGGTGGTGGTGCGCAAGCAAGCCAAGTGGCACAGCAGTTCCATGAAGGCTCTAGCATTTACACCAACAACCCAATGGATTTGCGTGTTTCGGGGACAGGTTTTTTCGCTGTAGCGAAAGAGCGTCTAACTCCACAACAGAATGAACTGACACGTAATGGTGCATTTCACTTAAATAAAGAAAACTACATGGTGACCGCGAACGATGAGTTCTTATTAGGTTACCAAGTGGACCCAAGCTCTGGTGAGGTTTCTTCATACGAGCCACAACCCATCAATATTCCTGCTGAATTTGGTAAGCCAAAACAAACAGCAAACATTGAAGTGGGTGTGAACTTGCCAGCGAACGGCGATTTGAAAGATCCAACGCAGTTTGATTTTTCAGACCCAGATACATACAACCGTTCAACCTCTTCGACAATTTATGACTCGATGGGTCAGTCTTACAAGCTAACGACGTATTACTTGAAAGATCAGACTCAGCCAAATACATGGAACACTTACTACACCGTGACAGATAAAGAAGGTGAAAAGCCTTTAAATGTTGCGGCTGGTGATGCGCAAACGCCAACAGGTCATGTGGGGCATACCATGAAGTTCAACAACGATGGTACGTTGGCGAGCTTGAACAATGGTCAGCCAATCACTTCTGTGGCTCTGGGCGATCCGGCGACGAACACGACACCAGTCGATATGAATGGTGCCGATCCTGCGCAGACGCTTAACTTCGGCTTAGGCTCAGCAACACAGTTTGCGGCTCCGTTCGAACTGACTAAGTTTGACGAAGACGGTGCAACGACGGGCTTCCTAACCAAAGTTGACTTCGATGAAAACGGCAGCGTATTGGGAACTTACTCAAACGGTGAAAACGTTACATTGGGTCGTGTTGCTCTCGTACGTGTTCCAAACGAGCAAGGTCTGGATAAGAAAGGCGGCACTCAATGGGATTCAACGCAGTTCTCTGGTGACAAGATCTGGGGTGAATCAAATAAAGGCTCTTTCGGCACCATCAATAACGGTATGCTGGAACAGTCAAACATTGATATGACGCAGGAGTTGGTGGACCTGATCTCTGCTCAGCGTAACTTCCAAGCAAACTCACGTTCGCTAGAAGTACACAACCAACTACAACAGAATATCTTACAGATCCGCTAGAGCACTAGCTGGGTCATTCGATACTCTGCTTGAGTAAGCAATGGCGTGTGATTGCTTCTTAGTAATTACCGCTTTGTTCATTTTCATCATGACATTCATCTGATGCTTAGCCTGAATACACCTCACTCAGGCTAAGCATGCTTTGATCTACGATTTGCCGCTGTTGCCGCCGTATGGATCAAAACCTTGCCTCTCGTTACAGTTTTCTGCCTCTATTGACCTCTTTTCATTGTTGATTTTTAATTCAAAGTATTGATTAATAAGTCTATTTTTGTTTTGGCATAACTATTGCTTTCTACTCCGTGTACAGAGAGATTTTTTGGAGTAATTTATGGATCGCGCACTGTTTCTCGCAATGAGTGGCGCCAAGCAAAATATGCAGGCACTACAATTGCGCGCTAATAACTTGGCTAACGTAAGCACGACCGGATTTCGGGCTGATTTAGCACAGGCTCGCTCAATGCAGGCTTATGGTGAAGGCCATCCTTCACGTGTATTCAGCATGACAGAGCGTCCAGGGCATAACTTTGCTCAAGGTAGCGTGATTACAACAGGGCGTGATCTGGATGTGACGATTGAAGGCAGCGGTTGGATATCGGTACTCGATCATACAGGGAAAGAAGGGTTGACCCGTAACGGCAACCTAAAAGTCGATCAAAATGGCATGCTTACCAACGCAAGTGGTCATTTGGTGCTGGGTGAAAACGACGCGCCGATTACTTTGCCTATCCCTCTCTCCAAAATTGAAATCGGTCGGGATGGCACCATCTCTGTACTTCCTCAAGGTGCCCCGGCAGAAGAATTCCAAGCGGTTGATCGCATTAAGCTCGTTAAGCCTAATGATCAAAGCTTGTTTAAAGACACCAATGGCTTATTTCGCCATAAAACTCCAAACCAACCTTACGAAGCAGACGCGACTGTTAGTCTCCAGACGGGAGCGATAGAAGGCAGTAACGTGAATGCCGTAGGTGAAATGACCGCATTGATTGACTTACAACGTCAGTTTGAAATGCAAGTCAAGATGATGAGCACAGCTGAAGAAATGGATAAATCTTCAGATTCACTGCTTCGTATGAGTTAACAGAGTTAGAGGTTCACTATGCATCCAGCACTATGGGTAAGTAAAACAGGTCTAGACGCCCAACAAACCAACATTGCCACGATTTCGAACAACTTGGCGAACGCTTCTACTGTCGGCTACAAAAAGAGCCGTGCAGTATTCGAAGATTTGTTCTATCAGAACATCAACCAGCCTGGCGGCCAGTCATCTCAGAACACGGAACTGCCAAGTGGCTTGATGTTAGGTGCGGGTTCTAAAGTGGTTGCGACGCAAAAAGTGCACACGCACGGCAATGCACAGACAACGACCAACGCACTGGACATGATGGTGGAAGGCGACGGTTTTTTCCAAGTGACATTGCCGGACGGCAACATCGGTTATACCCGTAACGGTCAGTTCACGCTAAATGGTGAAGGCACGTTAGTCACGTCGGGTTCTGGCTACCCTGTAGAGCCTGAAATTGTGATTCCAGAAGATGCGATTTCTATTACTGTCGGTACGGATGGTGAAGTGTCGGTTCGCGTCCGAGGTCAGCAAGACAACCAAGTCGTTGGTCAGCTAACCATTACAGACTTTGTTAACCCGGGTGGCCTAGAGCCAATTGGTCAGAACCTTTACTTACCAACGGGTGCCAGTGGCGATCCACAAGAGGGTGTTCCTGGTTTGGACGGTTTGGGGGAAATTCGTCAATCCATGCTGGAAGCGTCCAACGTGAATGTAACAGAAGAGTTGGTCAACATGATCGAAGCCCAGCGCGTTTACGAAATGAACTCAAAAGTGATCTCGTCAGTCGATAAGATGATGAGCTTCGTTAACCAGCAATTGTAACGATTAAGAGCAAGATTTGAGGAGCTCACGATGAAACGTATTTGCCTACTCGCTTTGATTGCTACGATGTCGGGCTGTGCCATGTTGGAACCGATTGAAACGGATGAAGTGACACAAGCAACCACTGTGGTCGACGCAGTAGAAGGCGATAAATCGAAAGAAGAGAGCAGCGGTATTGTAGATACTTTACGTGGTAGAAGTGATCCGGTTGCTGGCGACCCTGCGTGGGCTCCAATTCATCCGAAAAACAAGCCTGAGCATTACGCTGCTGCAACAGGTTCGTTGTTTAGCGCCGAGCACATTACCGATCTCTACGACGATTCTAAACCACGTGGTATTGGCGATATTATTACCGTAACACTGGATGAGACAACCAGTGCGACGAAAAGCGCAAATGCCGATTTATCGAAAACCAATGAAGCGCAAATGGACCCGCTTCAAGTGGGCGGAGAAGAGCTGCAAATTGGCGGAAAATATAATTTCTCTTATGACCTAAACAACTCCAACTCATTTGCAGGTGACTCTTCTGCAAAGCAGAGCAACAGCATCAGTGGTTACATCACTGTTGAGGTGATCGAAGTACTGGCAAACGGCAACCTCGTGATCCGCGGTGAGAAGTGGATGACGCTAAATACGGGTGATGAGTACATACGTTTAAGTGGCACTATTCGTCCGGATGATATTAATTTCGACAACACCATTGCATCAAATCGAGTTTCTAACGCAAGAATTCAGTACTCTGGCACTGGTTTGCAACAAGATATGCAAGAGCCAGGCTTCTTGGCACGATTCTTTAATGTAGCGCTATAACACGCCCTGCTGACGGCAATTTGACTGCAAGAGATAAGTAAGCATGAAAAAACTCCTTTTAGTACTGATGAGCGTTGCTCTGTTTTCTACCGTAGCCCAAGCCGCACGTATCAAAGACGTCGCGCAAGTGGCAGGTGTACGAAGCAACCAACTCGTGGGTTATGGTTTGGTTTCAGGCTTACCTGGTACGGGTGAAGCGAACCCGTTTACAGAGCAAAGTTTCGCCGCCATGCTGCAAAACTTCGGCATTCAGATGCCGCCGGGCACAAAGCCAAAAATTAAAAACGTTGCCGCAGTCATGGTTACGGCAGAATTGCCGCCTTTCTCTAAACCGGGTCAGCAAGTGGACGTGACAGTCTCTTCCATCGGAAGTGCTAAAAGTTTGCGTGGTGGTACGCTACTACAAACGTTCCTCAAAGGTCTCGACGGTCAAGTTTACGCGGTTGCTCAAGGTAACTTAGTGGTGAGCGGCTTCAGTGCTGAAGGCGCTGACGGTTCTAAAATCGTAGGTAACAATCCAACCGTTGGTCTTATCTCTAGTGGTGCGACAGTAGAGCGAGAAATTCCAAACCCATTTGGTCGTGGTGATTACATCACGTTCAACTTGCTTGAGTCAGACTTCACAACGGCTCAACGTATGGCGGATGCTGTAAACAACTTCCTTGGCCCACAAATGGCGAGCGCTGTTGACGCGACATCAGTGCGCGTGCGTGCTCCTCGTGACGTCAGCCAGCGTGTTGCGTTCTTATCGGCAATCGAAAACCTAGAGTTCGACCCAGCAGATGGTGCAGCCAAAATCATCGTTAACTCACGAACGGGCACCATCGTAGTTGGTAAGCATGTACGTCTTAAACCTGCAGCAGTAACGCATGGCGGCATGACGGTTGCGATCAAAGAAAACCTGAATGTTAGCCAACCTAACGGCTTTTCTGGTGGGCAAACCGTTGTCGTACCAGACTCGGATATCGAAGTCAGCGAAGAACAAGGCAAAATGTTTAAGTTCGAACCAGGCTTAACGTTGGATGATTTGGTCCGTGCCGTGAACCAAGTCGGAGCTGCGCCTTCGGACTTGATGGCAATTCTACAAGCATTGAAACAAGCTGGTGCCATTGAAGGCCAGTTGATCATCATTTAATGGTTAGGAGGTAGGTATAATGAACAATCCTAACGACATTGGTTTTATCCATGACATCAGTTCTCTGGATACTCTGCGTCAAAAAGCAGTGAAAGAGGGAAAAGATGGCGAGCAAGAAGCATTGCATGCGGCTGCTCGTCAGTTCGAATCGATCTTCACCTCGATGATGTTGAAATCCATGCGTGAAGCCAATGAGGGCTTTGAGTCCAACATGATGAACAGCCAAAACGAGAAGTTCTACCGACAAATGTTGGATGAACAGATGGCGAGTGAATTGAGTTCGTCTGGTTCAATGGGACTGGCCGATATGATTGTTAAGCAATTAACGGCTGGGCAAGGGAACGACAAAAAAGAAACGGCTATGCGTGATGCGGCAAACAATGCTGCGGAATATCGTCGTGTTGACCCGAAAAAAGCGCGCGAGATTGAACAGCGCTTGATTGAATCTGGTCAACTATCTCGACCAAGCAATGAACCCACTCGATTCGATTCACCAGAATCCTTTGTTAACTCGATGAAGCCATACGCGGAGAAAGCTGCGAAAGCCCTAGGAGTCGAGCCATCTCTGCTACTTGCGCAAGCCGCTTTGGAAACGGGGTGGGGACAAAAGGTCGTGAAGAACGCGCGTGGCAGCAGCAACAACTTATTTAATATCAAAGCAGATCGAAGCTGGCAGGGTGACAAAGTGACGACTCAAACTTTAGAGTTCCACGATAACACGCCAGTGAAAGAGACGGCAGAGTTTCGCTCCTACTCAAGTTACGAAGACAGCTTTAATGACTTTGTACGATTTTTGAATGACAACCCACGTTACGAGACAGCATTGCAGAAACGCGGGAATTCAGAGTTGTTTATTCGCGGTATCCACAGTGCGGGTTACGCGACCGATCCGAATTACGCAGATAAAGTCCTGCAGGTGAAGGATAAAATCGAAAGTATGTAATGTCTCTGCGACAATTTATGACGTTCTCGAAGGCTTGCCATAGTGCAAGCCTTCACTTTATCTGAACATCTACGCCTTTCTATCACTTGGCACATCTTTTGCTTTTAATGTGTCTAGGTGATCGGTTTTGCCGATTTATATTTCGTTTTCGGGGGCATGTATGGCGTCAGATCTTCTGAATGTAGGTACTCAAAGTGTGCTTACTGCTCAGAGACAATTAAACACCACTGGTCATAACATTTCTAATGTTAATACAGAGGGTTATAGCCGTCAGTCTGTTATCCAAGGCACGAATGATCCGCGCATGTTTGGTGGTTCTACCTACGGCATGGGTGTGCATGTGGAAAATGTTCGCCGCTCGTGGGATCAGTTTGCCGTGAATGAACTGAACCTGTCGTCGACCAACAATGCCAACAAAACGGATACCCAAGGCAATCTTGATATGCTCTCTAGTATGTTGAGCTCTGTGGCATCGAAGAAAATTCCTGAGAACCTGAATGAGTGGTTCGATGCGGTAAAAACCATGGCAGATACCCCGAACGATTTAGGGGCACGAAAAGTGGTATTGGAAAAGGCGAAAATCTTCTCTGATACATTAAATGATTTCCACGAAACCGTGCGACTGCAATCTGATGTCACCAATAAAAAATTGGATATGGGCATTGAGCGCGTTAACCAACTTGCGTTGGAAATTCGCGATATTCATCGAGTGATGATGCGTACTCCCGGTCCACATAATGACCTGATGGATCAGCATGAAAAGCTGGTTACTGAGCTGTCAGAGTACACCAAAGTTACCGTAACCCCACGCAAAAATGCGGAAGGGTTTAATGTTCATATCGGCAATGGACACACTCTTGTTTCTGGCACGGAAGCAAGCCAGCTCAAAATGATCGATGGCTATCCGGATGTTCATCAAAGACGATTAGCAATGGTGGAAGGGAATGGCATTAAAGCGATCAAGTCTGATGATATGGATGGCAAAATCGGCGCTTTACTTGAAATGCGCGACAAACACATCCCACAACTGCAAGATGAAATGGGCCGTTTAGCGACGGGCTTTTCCTACAAAATTAATCAGCTGCAATCTCAAGGTCTGGATCTCAACGGCAAGATAGGTAAAGACGTATTTACCGACGTGAACTCTGAGCTGGTGGCAAAATCTCGAGTTTTTGCTGCGCCTGACTCACAAGCTGATGTTGCGGTTTACATCGAGGACATTTCCGCGATCAAAGGTGGTGAATATTCGCTGCGTTTTGATGGCGACCAATACAGCGTGACAACACCGAAAGGTGAGCAAATGTCGTTGAACATCGACCGTTCGGATTCGTCGTTTGTTCTGGATGGTATGAAAGTGCAAATTGGTGAAGGCCTTGGCGCCGGTGAGCGCGTATTGCTCCGCCCAACGAGAAGTGGTGCAGCCATCATAAAGATGGAAACCAACGACGCAAAAGCTATTGCCGCACAAAGTTATGAAGCCTCAACCACTTTTGCCCAAGGTAACGCCAAGTTTAAAATTCGTGAGGCGGGGGATGTTAAAGAGTTTGAGGTTACCGTACAACCAGCCGACGAGAAGCATGATAAGCCGTGGTTAAAGATCACGGATAACAAGGGTAATTTACTATCGGACAAATACTCATACCCGTTAGATAAAGATAACCCGATGATTGAAATCTCAGTGCCGAAAAGCCATCCGCTGTATAAAAACGGCGATGCAACCGTGTTTGAGTTGAGCGAAGGCGCACTGATGAATGATAAATTCACCGCAAACTTGGTGCCTTCTGAAGGTGGTAACGGCAACTTGAGAAAAATGCAGAAGATCCAAACAGACAAGATGATGGATGGAAAATCCAGTACCTTGATCGATGTTTATCATAACCTCAATACTGAAGTTGGACTGAAATCTTCTACAGCAAACCGTTTAGCCTCCGTCGCTCGTTTAGAGCATGAAGCGGCGCAAGAGCGCGTTGCTTCTATTTCTGGCGTTAACCTCGATGAAGAAGCGGCCAACATGATGAAGTTTCAACAAGCGTACATGGCTTCATCACGTGTGATGCAAGCGGCGAATGATACCTTCAATACCATTTTACAACTGAGGTAAGGAGAAGAGATAAGTGCTAACCCGAATTTCTAGTTTCCATAACTATCAGTCCGTACAAAATGATCTGCGTCGTCAAGAGAATAAGGTTCACCACAACCAAGAGCAACTTGCTTCAGGGAAAAAGTTACTGAAACCTAGTGACGACCCCCTCGCTGCGCATTACATCCAAAACATTAGTCAGCAACAAGAACAGCTACAACAATATCTTAGCTCGATAGTGTTGGTGCGTAATCGTCTAGAAAACCACGAAGTTAATATCGCCAATGCGGAGAATTTTGCCGACGAGTCGAAGCGCTTAACGATGGAGATGATTAACGGTGCCTTTTCTGCTGAAGACCGACAAGCAAAGAAGCGTGAGCTAGAAGAGATTGCGAACAACTTCCTTAACTTGGTGAACTCGCAAGATGAATCTGGTAACTACGTGTTTGCTGGCACTAAGCCAAAAAGCCAACCATTTTATCGCGATAAAGATGGTAGCGTGCAATACGCTGGGGACGATTATCAGCGCAAAATGAAAGTTTCTAGCATGCTTGAGATGCCAATGAACGATCCTGGCAGCAAGCTGTTTATGGAGATACCAAACCCATTTGGCGACTATCAGCCGAATTACGATCTACAAAATGGCTCTGAGCTGTTGCTAAACAAAGCTACTAACGTTGACGCTAAGGATGATGCGGCGTATCGCGTGACATTTGTCGATATGAATAACGGCAAATTTGGTTACCAATTAGAGCGTAACGGCAAAGTAGTGGATGCCGATGAGTTTTCTCCAGAGAAAGGGATTGAATACAAAGGCCTGAAAGTGCATGTAAAAGGCCAAATTACGCCTGGTGACAGCATTGAGATCGAAAAGCGGGCAGAGTTCAGCATTTTCGATACCTTCAAGGATGCAATGGCATGGTCAGACAAATCGGTTTCGGATACGTCGGCGACCGCCAAATTGCACCAAATGACAGAAGAATTCCACGCTGCTTTTATCCATTTGAATAAAGCGCGTACAGATGCCGGTGCTCGATTGAGTACGCTGGATATCCAAGAGCAAAATCATGAAGACTTTAATTTGTCTCTGGCAAAAGCGAAGAGCAACTTTGAGGACTTGGATTACTCCAAAGCCGTGATCGAGTTCAGTGAAAACTCGCGAGCGTTACAGGCATCGCAACAAGCATTCGGTAAGACCAAAGATCTAACGTTGTTTAACTACATCTAGTATGACACTCATACACATTGTCTGATTTTGATGCCTTATGTGCAAAGCCTTAAGCGCGATAAGTCGACGTAACCTGAGAGTCTGAGATGTCATGCGGCACGATTTTACCCAAAGCGGCAATGATGCGGGAGGCAAGTCGGGCGGCAACAGGGCAGCGTTCAATACCCTTGGGCTAAGATGAGGCTGACAAACCGGAAATAGCTTAATGATAAAGCTAACTTATTGTTTATTTGATTCTTTTAAAAGTAGTTAAATAATTCACGCAAGTTGGCACACAAATTGTATTGAAAATATCAGAACAGATTTAGAGATTCTAAACCCTGCGTTTAAGGCAGATTTAGCAAGTAACTTTTACGGTCAGTGCTTATCCAAATGAGAGTAAAGCTGGCCGCTTCGCAAAAGCTTGCGAACTCAACAGGAGAGCAAAATGGCTGTAACAGTTAGTACTAACGTCTCCGCGATGACCGCGCAGCGTTACCTAAACAAAGCGACTGATGAATTAAACACGTCGATGGAGCGCTTATCTTCAGGACATAAGATTAACAGTGCAAAAGATGATGCGGCAGGTCTACAGATCTCTAACCGCTTAACTGCACAGTCTCGTGGCCTAGATGTCGCAATGCGTAACGCGAACGATGGTATCTCGATTGCACAAACCGCTGAAGGTGCGATGAATGAGGCAACCTCTGTCATGCAACGAATGCGTGACCTTGCGATTCAATCATCGAACGGTACTAACTCTCCAGCTGAGCGTCAGGCGATCAACGAAGAGTCAATGGCATTGATTGACGAGCTAAACCGTATTGCAGAAACCACTTCATTTGGTGGTCGTCGTCTATTGAACGGCTCATTCGGTGAAGCGGCATTCCAGATTGGTGCGAGCTCAGGTGAAGCCATGATCATGGGACTCACCAGCATTCGTGCGGACGATACTCGCATGGGCGGTGTGACCTTCTTATCTGAGAACGGTAAAGATAAAAACTGGAGCGTTGACCCAGCTAAATCTGACTTGAAGATCACGCTACCAGGTATGGGTGAAGACGAAGACGGCAATGTTGATGATCTAGAAATCAACATTAATGCCAAAGTGGGCGACGACATCGAAGAGCTTGCCACTTACATTAATGGTCAGTCTGATATGATTAATGCGTCTGTAAGTGAAGATGGCAAGTTGCAAGTTTTTGTCGCGCATCCAAACGTTCAGGGTGAGATTTCTATTTCTGGTGGATTAGCATCTGAGCTTGGCCTGAATGATGAACCTATCAGAACGTCAGTACAAGATATTGATATGACCACGGTACAAGGTTCTCAAAACGCGATTTCTGTGCTGGATTCGGCACTGAAATACGTAGACTCGCAACGTGCAGACTTAGGTGCGAAGCAAAACCGTCTGAGTCACAGCATCAACAACTTGGCAAACATCCAAGAAAACGTTGACGCATCGAACAGCCGAATTAAAGATACAGATTTTGCGAAAGAAACCACGCAAATGACCAAAGCACAAATTTTGCAACAAGCAGGTACATCGATTCTTGCTCAAGCGAAACAGTTGCCAAACTCTGCAATGTCACTATTGCAGTAGTTTACTTAGCCTGTACTCAATACATTCAGACGTGGATGGGAATGCAGGCTTTTGGCAAGCAGCTTTACAATAGAATGAGCGGCTCTCTCATCTCTCACCTGCCAATCATTTTCAATGTAAAGTTGCACTCGGTATGCCGGAAATGTGTTCATTTCTCTTGATCTCCACATAGGCTCTGGCGACCAACCTAGCCCCAGTTCTCTCAAAGGAAAAGGGGCTTTTTCTTTTCTAATCTTCACGTCTATCGTCTGCGAACTTACCTTTAATTGTTTCCTTTTGCTGGTTTTCTATACAATTTAGCCCTCTCGGCTCGATTTGTGGAAACTTGAGCACTTTTTCTTACTTTTCTTCAATTTTATTAGCTAAATCTCGCAATGTTATTTTTTTAAACTTTTTTCTAAAGCTTCTGAATTTGGTGTCGTTAATAGAGGTAACTTTGAGAGAACTACTTGGTTTTCCGAGACGTCGGAAACCGCTACACCGGAAAATCAATTGGAGAAATCACCATGGCAGTGAATGTAAACACTAACGTATCAGCGATGACCGCTCAGCGTTACCTAAACAACGCAAACTCAGCTCAACAAACTTCTATGGAGCGTTTGTCTTCGGGTTTCAAAATCAACAGCGCAAAAGATGACGCTGCGGGTCTACAAATCTCGAACCGTTTGAACGTACAAAGCCGTGGTTTGGATGTAGCGGTTCGCAACGCGAACGACGGTATCTCGATTGCACAAACTGCTGAAGGTGCAATGAACGAGACCACTAACATTCTTCAACGTATGCGTGATTTGTCTCTACAATCAGCAAACGGCTCAAACTCGAAATCAGAGCGTGTGGCGATTCAAGAAGAAGTGACCGCGCTCAACGACGAACTAAACCGTATCGCAGAAACCACTTCTTTCGGTGGTAACAAGCTACTAAACGGCACACACGGTGCGAAATCGTTCCAAATCGGTGCGGATAACGGTGAAGCAGTGATGCTTGAGCTAAAAGACATGCGTTCAGACAACAAAATGATGGGCGGTGTGAGCTACCAAGCTGAAAGTGGTAAAGGTAAAGACTGGAACGTTGCCCAAGGTAAGAACGACCTAAAAATCAACCTAACGGACAGCTACGGCCAAGAGCAAGAAATCAACATCAGCGCAAAAGCGGGTGACGATATCGAAGAGCTTGCGACTTACATTAACGGCCAAACTGACCTAGTGAAAGCCTCAGTAGACCAAGACGGTAAACTGCAAATCTTCGCTGGCAACAACAAAGTTGAGGGCGAGGTCGAGTTTTCAGGCGGTCTATCTGGTGAACTAGGCTTAGGCGAAGGCAAAAAAGTAACAGTAGATACTATCGACGTAACCTCAGTTGGTGGCGCACAAGAATCTGTTGCTATCATCGATGCGGCACTGAAATACGTAGACAGCCACCGCGCAGAGCTAGGTGCATTCCAGAACCGTTTCAACCACGCAATCAGCAACTTGGACAACATTAACGAGAACGTGAATGCGTCGAAGAGCCGTATCAAAGATACTGACTTCGCGAAAGAAACAACGGCAATGACCAAATCACAAATTCTATCGCAAGCGTCAAGCTCAATCCTTGCGCAAGCGAAACAAGCGCCTAACTCAGCGCTAAGTCTGCTAGGTTAATCACTTTAACAAAGCAAGAAACCAAAGCCAGGCTCATCCCTGGCTTTTTGCTTATTGGCTATAACGATTCAGATGTGTCCTGACAGTATGTTCGATAAGGCATTCATATCGATTAGATGATCTCTTTAAATTCCAATGTTTCTGCGATGGTGGCGCAGAGACACCTGAGTCAAGCAGCTGCGCAAAATGTTGAGTCACAACGCAACCTAACTTCGGGGTTTCGAATCAACTCGGCGAGCGATGATGCGGCAGGTTTACAGATATCGAATACTCTCCATGTACAAACGAGAGGGCTTGATGTCGCCTTAAGAAATGCGCACGACGCTTTTTCTGTTGCTCAAACAGCGGAGGGAGCATTGCACGAAAGCAGTGAAATATTGCAACGCTTACGCTCTCTGGGGCTTCAAGCAGCAAACGGCAGTTATGACTCAAGTGATCGGCAAAGTATTCAATATGAGGTCGTAGCGCTGCAAGATGAGCTTGATCGTGTCGCGATCACGACAACATTTGCGGATAAAAACCTGTTTGATGGATCTTACGGTTCACAAAGTTTCCATATTGGCGCGAACGCTAATTCAATCTCTTTGACGTTACGTAACATGCGTAGCCATATCCCAGAGATGGGAGGGCAGCATTATGTTGGTGATGCGGTCGATAAAGATTGGCGAGTCACTAAAGATAACCAAACCCTAAAAGTCGAATACCAAGACAGTAAAGGGCAAACCCAAACGGTATCCATTGGACTCAAATTGGGTGACCGTATAGAACAGGTCGCCACTTACATCAATGCTCAACAATCGATAGTGAATGCTTCAGTAACGGAAAACAACGAACTGCAATTCTTCGCTTCTACGATGAAGGCGCCAGAGGGTGTGGTTCTCGAAGGGAGTTTAGCGGATGAGCTTGATGTGAGCGCTGGTCAATTAGTCACAATGGATGACATCGATATGTCGACGGCAGGTAAGGCGCAGCTTTCAATTGGGGTGATTGATGCAGCAATTAAGTATGTTGATTCGCACCGGAGTGAAATTGGCAGCTTTCAGAACCGTGTAAACGGCTCGATGGATAACTTAAATACTGTGAATCGGAGTGTTACAGAATCCAAGAGTCGAATAAGAGATACAGACTTCGCAAGAGAATCTACGGAAATGGTGCGTTCTCAAGTGCTCCAAGATGCGACAACTGCATTACTCGCTCAAGCGAAGCAAAGGCAGAGTTCGGCACTTGGATTACTTAGCTGAGCGGATTTCATTGATGTAAGTCGATCAGAAACAAAATTTCAGGTAATAAAAAACGCTGCCAATGGCAGCGTTTTTTCGTGTTCGATTAAGTAAAAATTACTTAGTTACACGTAGAACTGGAGTTTCACCAACAGTTACAGAACCAGAAAGCTTGTTTAGCTCTTTGATTTCGTCCATGTTAGAGATAACAACTGGAGTTAGCGTTGACTTCGCTTTCTCTTCTAGAAGAGCTAGATCGAATTCAATTACAGTGTCGCCAGCTTTAACAGTTTGACCTTCTTCAGCGATACGCGTGAAGCCTTCGCCTTTTAGTTCAACTGTGTCGATACCGAAGTGAACGAAAAGCTCAACACCGTCGTCAGACTCGATAGAGAACGCGTGATTAGTTTCGAAGATCTTACCGATAGTACCGTTTACAGGAGCTACCATTTTGTTGCCTGCTGGCTTGATAGCAATACCGTCACCAACGATTTTCTCAGCGAAAACAACATCTGGCACGTCTTCGATGTTTACAATCTCACCAGAAAGTGGCGCGATGATTTCGATAGCACCAGCGTCAGCGCTGTCATCAGATACAAGCTTCTTAAGTTTGTCAAACAGACCCATTGTGTCATGCTCCTAAGGTTTGGTTTTATTCTGTCGAATTATAGTATACCAATATAGCTCATTAGACGACTTTTTTCGCCGTCTAATGGCCATTAAGTATTGAATTACTTGGTACTACCGATTACTGAGCTTTCTCAGCAATAAACTTTTCTACCACGGCTTCGATTTCTTCTGCTGTCGGTAGAGAAAGGGCTTCTTCAGCCATTGCTTTCACTTCTGCGAAGTTAGAGTTACGAACAACTTTCTTCACTTTAGGGATTGAAATGCCGCTCATTGAGAACTCGTCCAGACCCATACCTAGAAGTAGAAGTGTTGCACGCTCGTCACCTGCAAGTTCACCACACATACCAGTCCATTTACCTTCTGCGTGAGAAGCGTCGATAACTTGCTTGATCACTGTAAGTACAGCTGGTGATAGTGGGTTGTATAGGTGAGAAATCATCTCGTTACCACGGTCAACCGCTAGCGTGTACTGAGTTAGGTCGTTTGTACCGATAGAGAAGAAAGACACTTCCTTCGCTAAGTGGTGTGCGATCGCAGCAGCAGCAGGAGTTTCAACCATAACACCGATTTCGATGTTTTCGTCGAACGCGTGGCCTTCAGCGCGTAGCTCTTCTTTGTACTCTTCGATCGCTTTCTTAAGCTCACGGATTTCTTCGACAGAGATGATCATTGGGAACATGATACGCAGTTTGCCGTGTGCAGAAGCACGTAGGATGCCACGTAGCTGATCACGAAGGATTTCACGACGATCTAGACTGATACGTACAGCACGCCAACCTAGGAATGGGTTCATCTCTTTTGGAAGATCCATGTATGGGAGATCTTTATCGCCGCCGATATCCATAGTACGGATGATCACAGCTTGACCGTTCATTGCTTCCGCAACTTCTTTGTACGCTTGGTACTGTTCTTCTTCAGTTGGTAGCGCAGTACGGTCCATAAATAGGAATTCAGTACGGTACAGACCAACACCTTCACCGCCGTTACGAAGGATACCGTCACAGTCTTTCACTGTACCGATGTTACCGCAAACTTCTACACGGTGACCGTCAGTCGTTTCTGCGTGTAGGTCTTTCAGTTTCGCTAGCTCTTCTTTTTCAGCTAGGAATGCTGCTTTAACCGCTTTCGCTTCTTCTAGCTCAGCTTCTGATGGGTTAACAACAATCTTGTTGTTCATTGCGTCAAGAATCAGCATGTCGCCATTCTTAACTTTCTTCGTGATGTCGTTAGTACCAACGATAGCTGGAAGCTCAAGTGAGCGAGCCATGATTGAAGTGTGAGATGTACGACCGCCGATATCACAAGCAAAACCAAGCACGTAGTCTAGGTTGATTTGTGCAGTTTCAGATGGCGTTAGGTCGTAAGCAACAAGAATTACTTCTTCGTTGATATCGCTAAGCGAAACAATGTTGATGCCTAGTGCGTTCTTAACAAAACGAGAACCGATATCGCGGATGTCAGTTGCACGCTCTTTTAAGTATTCGTCGTCTAGAGACTCAAGAGCACATGCTTGCTCTTCGATCACTGAGTGGATAGCGTGATCAGCAGTCATCTTGTCGTTTTTGATAAGTGCTAGGATTTCCTCTTCTAGCTCTTCGTCTTCAAGAAGCATGATGTGACCTTCAAAGATCGCTTCTTTTTCTTCGCCAAACGTTTCAAGCGCTTTTTGCTTGATAGTTTCTAGCTGAGCTGCAGATTTGTTACGAGCGTCAAAGAAACGCTGAACTTCAGCTTCTACTTGATCGTCAGAAATAGTGTTTGTGTTTAGGACAATTTCATCTTCTTGAAGTAGTAGTGCTTTACCGATTGCAATACCAGGAGATGCTAGGATGCCTGAAATCATAGCCTTACCTTAAGTTTGGTCAACTTTATAAAACGGGAGAATAATGGGTGCGCTAACGAATAGTTTTAGCTTAGTTTTGAGCCTATTTCCAACGAAGCCATTTTGCTTTCACAAAATGGCTTCTGGAGTAGGAGACCGGATTAGTGTAGTTGGTCCATTAGAGCAACTAGGTGGTCAACTGCTTGCTGAGCTTGTGGGCCTTCAGCAGAAATAGTAACTTGAGTACCTTTTACTAGGCCTAGTGTTTGTAGTTTGAACAGGCTCTTAGCGCTAGCGCTTTTACCGTTAGAAGTCACAGTGATGTCTGCGTCGAATGCTTTTGCTTCTTTAACAAACTGTGCAGCTGGACGAGTGTGAAGGCCGTTTTCTGCTGTGATTTCTACTTGCTTCTCGTACATGTGATATACCCCAATAAATGTATTTTTTTGTTAGTTTGTGACCAGATTTTAGCTTAACTGCTTTACATCTTGTGCGCTAGCACGGGAAGAGTTCAAAGCGCGTCAGTTCTGATACTAGTCAAAAGTTTGGTAACTACGCAACTGTTTGCGTGCGTAATCACTTTGAAACCTTTTTGTGTTCTGCTTCTTTATTTTGAAGCTAGAAATAAAACACCCTGATATTACCAAAGGTAGGGCAGGGATCAACAAAAAAGCCCCTAAACGGGGCTTTTTTAAACTAAAAATTGATTTGAACACATATTATTGTTGGTTCTCTTTTTCGGTAAAGATACCTGCAAAGAGTGCTGTACTTAGGTAACGCTCACCGGAACTTGGCAAGACAGTTACAATTGTTTTTCCTTCAAATTCAGGTAGTTCTGCAAGTCGGTTCGCTGCAACAACCGCTGCGCCAGATGAGATACCAGCTAGGATACCTTCCTCTTCCATTAGGCGACGAGCCATCTCAATCGCTTCTTCTGAGGTAACTTGCTCAACACGGTCAATAATGTCTAAATCGAGGTTACCAGGGATGAAACCAGCACCGATACCTTGAATTTTGTGTGGGGCAGGTTGGATTTCTTCGCCAGCAAGTGCTTGTGCAATAACCGGAGACTCTGCTGGCTCAACTGCAACAGAAGTGATGGCTTTGCCTTTTTCACCTTTGATGTAACGGCTTGTACCTGTGATAGTACCGCCCGTACCAACACCAGCAACGAATACGTCGATTTCACCGTCTGTCGCTTCCCAAATCTCAGGGCCCGTAGTCTTTTCGTGGATTTCTGGGTTCGCTGGGTTGTCAAATTGTTGAAGAAGTAGGTACTTCTCAGGGTTGCTTGCTACGATTTCTTCTGCTTTAGCAATCGCCCCTTTCATGCCTTTCGCCGCTTCAGTCAGCTCAAGGTTCGCGCCTAGTGCTTTTAGTAGCTTACGGCGTTCTAGGCTCATTGATTCAGGCATGGTCAATGTTAGCTTGTAACCGCGAGCAGCCGCTACGAATGCTAGAGCAACACCTGTGTTACCACTGGTAGGTTCTACAAGCTCTACACCTGGCTTAAGAAGGCCCGCTTTCTCTGCTTCCCAAATCATGTTTGCACCGATACGGCACTTAACACTGAAGCTAGGGTTACGCGCTTCAATTTTCGCGAGAACTTTGCCTTTACTTACTTTGTTTAGACGAACGAGAGGTGTATTACCAATAGTAAGAGAGTTATCTTCGTAGATTTTGCTCATAGTGATGTTCCTTCATTACACGTTGTGTGAATATGGATAGAAGAATATGCGGTATGAAAAAAAGGGAAAAGGATTAAAAAGTTATATCTTATTAGGTTGGCCCAGAACTTGATAAAAGAAAAGGGAAAAGCTGGCGCTGATCCCTTTCCTTAATCTCTAATCGACTATCGTTGGTGCTTAAACTCCGCGACCCACATAGCGGTTGCACCACATATTGCTACAGGCATGACAATGAGGTTCAAAATTGGGATCGTCGTAAATACAGACACCAATACCCCAAAGCCATAGGCCTTACCTTGCTTTTGTTTCAATTTGTAACGCATGTCGTTAAATGGGATTTTGTGGTTATCAAACGGGTAGTCACAATATTGAATCGCGAGCATCCAGGCGGTAAAGATAAACCATAAAAATGGGCCTACTGTTTGTCCAAGGGCAGGGATGAGCAATAACAGGAATAGGCCTATTGCTTTAGGTAAAATGTAAAGGAGCTTTCTCCACTCACGAGCTAAAACGCGAGGAACATCTTTCAGGACGGCAGTGAAACCATCATCATTTACTTTTTGTCCCGTTAAGTACTCTTCCACTTTTTCAGCCAAGAGGCCATTGAATGGCGCGGCGATAAAGTTCGCGAGCGTGCTGAAAAAATAGGAGAAGGTAGCGAGTATCGTTAGAGCGAGTAAAGGCCAAAGAATGTAAGTTAACCAGGATAAAAACTCAGGCAGCTGCCCAATCCAGCCTTCTATCCATATATTAAGGTTTGAAAATAGATAGAAGATGGCACCACCTACAAGCAAGATATTTGCAAGTAGAGGTAAGATGACAAAGCGCCTGATTTTAGGGGCTAGTGCCAATTGTATCCCGTATAGAAAATAACCGAACCCGGTTCTCTGCTGATTGTTTTTCTTCATGTCTATTTTGGCTTCGTGTAAATGAAAACTCATTGTACCTGTGAGGACTTTTCTTTCAAAGCCCTGACAAATGACGTCTTGTTAAGTGGAATCGTGGCAAGAATCACAACAAAAAACGGAACTTCTTGCATTAAGTTGTTCTAAATCTACATATAGTTTTGGTAAAGTAAACGTATCATTCAGATTTATTGCACTTGGGTTGCTGCTCAAGGAACTGCGAGTAGTAAAAACAAGTATATTGAGAGTAAATAATGCAGGAATTGCGATTCGTACTCATTGTTGTTGGCGCATTAGCCATCGCGGCATTACTGTTTCATGGTTTATGGAGCAGTAAAAAAGAAGGCAAAGCAAAGTTTGGTAACAAGCCACTTGGTAAGCTGGATGTTGACCAAGAAGACAAAAATGATCTTGTTGAGAAAGAACGGGACTTCGCTCCCGCTCCTGAAGATGACTTTGAGATCATTCGCAAAGATCGCAAAGAACCAGATTTTGGGATGGCGAGTTCTTTCGACAACAAGTTTGAATCTGACCCGTTATTCGGTGGTCCATCTGAAGTCAAACAGACGCAGCAGGAGCCGGATGACATCCCTTCATTTGTTGCAGAAAAAGATAAAGAAGAGGACGTTGAGCCTGTTGTTCAAGCAACAGTAGCTGAAGAGCCATTCCAGCCTGCTGTGGAAGAAGAAGTTATTCCCGCCGCGTTTGATATTACGGAGAAAGAACAGCAAGTCGAAACGGTTAGTGAGCCTGTCGTTGCAGAGCCTAAGGAAGAGCCAAAGCCAGAACCTGAAATGCAAGTGATTGTATTGAATGTGCACTGTGCTGGTGAAGAGCCATTTGTTGGTACTGCTTTATTTGAAAGTATGCAACAAAACGGTCTAATTTATGGCGAGATGGATATTTTCCATCGTCATGTCGACTTGTCCGGTAACGGCAAAGTGCTGTTTAGCGTCGCTAATATGATGCACCCTGGTACGTTTGAACATGCTGATCCTGCTGAGTTTACAACGAAGGGTATTTCATTCTTCATGACATTGCCTTGTTATGGCGAGGCTGAACAGAACTTCAACTTAATGCTCCGAACTGCGCAGCAAATTGCTGATGACTTAGGTGGTAACGTACTTGATGACCAGCGCAACTTAATGACGCCAGATCGTTTAGCATCTTATCGACGTCAAATAGTTGAGTTTAATGCCGCTAACGCATAATCTTAACAGCAAATAATAATAGGGCTCCGGATGGAGCCCTTTTTCTTGGATTTCCCAACCTCACCGATTGAAAATACACGGGGCTTTACTATGTCTGAATCAGTACTTCAGCGACTAGAAGAACTAAAAGAGTCGTTGCATTACCACGCTGTGCGTTACTACGTGGAAGATAACCCAGAGATCCCTGATGCCGAGTACGACCGTTTAATGCGAGAGTTACTGGATATTGAAGCTGAGAACCCTGACTTAATAACCGTAGACTCGCCAAGCCAACGTGTCGGTGGGCAACCTCTCTCTGCGTTTAGCCAAGTGACACATGAAGTACCGATGCTTTCGCTTGATAACGCGTTTGATGATAGTGAACTCGATAGTTTCCACAAGCGCGCACAAGAGCGCGTGGGCAGCCAGAGTGTGAAAGAATACTGTTGTGAGCCTAAATTGGATGGACTCGCCGTAAGTTTGTTATATGAGAATGGCGTTTTAGTTCAGGCGGCCACTCGAGGCGATGGTACTACGGGTGAAAACATCACAGAGAATGTGCGTACGATTAAAGCTATTCCTTTAAAACTCAGAGGTAATGACTGGCCAAATCGTCTTGAAGTTCGTGGTGAAGTCTTTATGCCGAAAGCTGGGTTTGAAAAGCTCAATGAATTAGCAAGGAAGAAAGGCGAGAAAATCTTTGTTAATCCACGTAACGCTGCGGCAGGTAGCTTACGACAATTGGATTCACGTATTACGGCTTCTCGTCCGCTTAGCTTCTATGCATACAGTGTAGGCGTGGTGCAAGGTGCAGAATTGGCAGCAAGTCATTACGAACGCTTTTTGCAAATCAAATCTTGGGGACTGCCAATGTGTCCGGAAACTAAGCGAGTTGAAAGCTTGGCGGATGTAAAAGCTTACTACCAAGATATATTGCAGCGTCGTGATGCCCTCCCTTATGAGATCGATGGTGTCGTTATTAAAATTGACGATATTGCCGTGCAAGAGCGTCTGGGTTTTGTTGCTCGCGCTCCACGTTGGGCGATTGCCTACAAATTTCCAGCTCAGGAAGAAATGACGACACTGAATGAAGTGGAGTTCCAAGTCGGTCGCACTGGTGCGATTACACCTGTTGCTAAACTAGAGCCTGTATTTGTTGGTGGGGTAACGGTAAGTAATGCGACGCTTCATAACGCAGATGAGATAGAACGTCTGCAAGTCAAGATTGGTGATCACGTTGTGATCCGCCGTGCTGGCGATGTTATTCCGCAAGTCGTTTCTGTCATCAAAGAGCGTCGACCAGAAACAGCTCGAGATATTGTTTTCCCAACTCAGTGTCCTGTTTGTGGTTCGCATGTTGAGCGGATCGAAGGAGAAGCGGTAACACGTTGTATGGGGGGCTTAGTTTGCCAAGCCCAACGCAAACAAGCGCTAAAACACTTTGTTTCTCGTAAAGCGTTAGACGTTGACGGTTTAGGCGATAAAGTGATCGAGCAGCTTGTTGATCGTGAGATGGTGAAAACTCCTGCTGACTTATTTAAGTTATCAGCGGGGATTTTAACCGTACTAGATCGCATGGGGCCAAAGTCTGCGCAGAATATTGTGAATGCGTTAGAAAAATCCAAAGAAACAACTTTACCTCGGTTTTTGTATTCACTGGGGATCCGTGAAGTTGGCGAGGCAACCGCAGCAAACTTAGCAATGCACTTTAAAACGTTGGGAGCGATCCAAAATGCTACCGAAGAGCAGTTGATTGAAGTGCAAGACATCGGTGCTGTGGTTGCTCAACATATTACGACTTTCTTTAGTGAAGAACAGAACCAAGCGGTGGTTAAAGATTTGCTTGAACAAGGAATTCATTGGCCAGAGATTAATACTACTGAGCAGGTGGGGGAATTACCATTAGAAGGTAAAACAGTAGTATTAACGGGAACACTTTCTCAACTGGGGCGTACAGAAGCCAAAGAAGCCCTCCAAGCACTGGGGGCTAAAGTGACGGGTAGTGTTTCTAAGAAAACCGATATTTTGTTTGCTGGTGAAAATGCAGGTTCGAAGCTCGCAAAGGCACAAGAACTGGGTATCGAAATTAAAACAGAACAAGACTTACTCGAATTGATGAATTAAGTCTTCTCAAAAAAGCTAAAAAATAACTAAAAGCCCCGTATGGTAAGCATGCGGGGCTTTTTCTTGTTCATAATTAAGTGTTTTTTTATTGAGTAATTGATGCCTTTGTTCTTTTCAGTGATCAAGATCGAACCTTGGGGTATTGGTTTTTTTGGCTTTTTTAGTCTGCGAGTGACTTCAAGTTGATACTTTCAGGCTAAATTTAAATGTTTGATTTTAAATGATATTTTGTTGAGTTGTGTTGGTGTTGTTAAAAATAAGATCTGGATCAATAAGTTATATGGAACTTTGGAGTGGCTCATATTTTTTTAGAAAAAAAATAAGTTCCATTTGGATGTTTTTAGCTGCGAAGTTAGTCTTAATCACGTGGATACACGGTGTGTATGCAGGAACTAAAAAAAGCCAAATTAGAAATAATGAGGTTTGATCAGGAATTTACTTCTCTCCTTCGGCGGCCAACTAAAGGTGAGATAGAAAAATACAGCTATATCCATTTTTAGGAGTTTTTCCATGGACAAATTTTTTAAGGTTTCAGCGTTAACCGCAGCAATGTTTGGTGTTGTTGCTGTCGCTCCAGCTACAGCGTCTACTGAAAGTGCAGCAGGTGGCGAGTACGTAGAGAAAGTGAACGAATTTATGCAAGACTCAAGTCTGAATGCATTATTCATAGTTGATACTCGTTCACGAACTCGTACAACAGGTAAGCCCGGCGGTGAAAATGGTGACCGTTGGAGTCGTCTAAACTACTCTTCTTACAACGCAATTTTAGACTTCACTTCTGGCTACCACGATGGTTGGGTGGGCGCAGATGTTGCGGCTTACTACTCTGGCGATCTTTACAACGATAGTCTTTACAATTCAAACGAAGGCTACCTATGTAACGAAATCTCAACTTGTAACAACCTAGACTGGGGTGCAGGTGATGGTCAGCAGCTTAAAGTTTACAAAGCAGCGCTGAAATTCAAAGCAAACGAAAACTTTAATGCTCGTTTCGGTATGTTACAGGCTGGTGGTAACGGTACAATCGGTAACGTTTGGAGCTTTGTACCTGGTACTTACCGTGGTTTCGAACTAAACGCTAAACTTGGTGATTTCAACCTAAGCTACTTTGGCGCAGACCAATTTACAGCACCTTGGCTGCTTCACGAAGATGATTACGCACCAGCGCTTTGGTCTGACACTTCATGGAGCTACCTACACTCTCTAGGCCTAAACGGTAACCTAACTGACAGCTTGTTTATGCAACTTGGTTTGGGTCAAGCTACTGGCGTTCAATATGCAAATGGTGTTGACTGGGGTGCAGGTCAAGTAACTAGCTACCACAACGAAACTGACAACACTTCTTACAAGGCTTACTTGAAGTACACTGTTAGTGACCGTACAACTCTAGCATTTGATTTCTACGGTGTTGACGATGATGTGAAATACGATGGTCTAGGTTTCCACACTGGTCTATCTTTGAATCAATCTTTCGGCAAGCTAGCTTGGATGTCTGAGTTGCGCTACACAGACACAGATAACCGTGCGGACTTCGTTCCTCGTACTATTCATACATATGGTATGAACAATGGTACTTGGTCTCAGTGGTGGGACGCGCTGTCTGACTGGAACAAAGCGGGTGAGCTAGCATGGTACAACCGTCTATCTTACAACCAAGGTAACGGCTGGAACTACTACCTAGGCTTTGGTTACGGTACTGGCGCTGACTCTGCAGCAAGCGGAGCATCAGGTGACTGGGATTACGAAAGCGAATACGCAGTTAACGCAACAGTATCTTACTCACTACAAAGTGGCGCGCTTAAAGGTTCTACCATTCGTTTACACGGTACAATCCTAGAACGTGATGAGTACGCAGGTGCTGGCGATGCGGATGAAACAGACTTACGTCTACAAGTTCTTATCCCTTACAGCTTCCACTAATACTTAATTAGATAATAAAAGGAGCCGCTAGGCTCCTTTTCTATTTCACTTCTCGGCCGTCGTATATTTTGCAATATAACGGTGGCAACATATGTACATTACCGTTTGGCAACTCACACTTTATCTCTGGGCCTAACGTACGACCACCGGATGCACCATTAGCATGAGTGGTTAACGGAATTATGGCAAAAGATATTACTAATAGACCAGATAAAAATCTCATAATAATCACCTTAATATAAACTTTAAATATCTACGTGCTTGTATAAACCGTGACTACGCAGAAAGGCAAGGTTGAATAGGGCTATTATATCAAACTAAGCTCTTACTTCTTTACTATTCCCATTCCCCACCTCTAAATCGACACATTTCACTTGGAATATTCGTAACGTCGCCACTTGGCATCTTACATTCGACTATAGGTCCCAAATTAGTTGTACCGCCGTTTCCGTTGTTGTAGGCAAAGGAAGAAAAAGAAAAAATACCGCACAACATTAAAAAGAGAAGCTTATTCATAGTACATCCTCTTACTTACCAAATAAAAAGCACTCAACTTAAATGCTTATGCGTTAAGTATGTATCCGAGGATAAAAAGATCAAAAAATAATTCAATAAAGTTTTATTTTTTAAAATAAATTTAGATCGATAATTTACCTAGATATATTTCTATCTTATTGATTGTCGTGTGTTGAATAATTAAATAATAGGAAATGGTAGGTAGGGTATTAATAATATTACTAATACTTATTTTTTTCTCGATTTTAATTAAGGTAATGAAATGAAAGCAGTTGTTTAGATTAAAGTAATGGAGCATGATTTGCCCCATTACTTTGGCATAAATTAATTAGAATCAGGCTCAATGATTAAAATAATACCTTCAACATCGGTGATTCTTACGCGGGTACCGGCTGGAAGTGCTTGATCCGATTGTGCGGACCATGTGGTATCGGCTACCTTGATGCGATTGAGCCCGACGGAAAAGTCTTCTTCAAGGATAAGAGTACGCCCAATTAACTGCTTGTACTTTTGGTTCAGATCTCTTTCTTGGTCTTCTTGCTTGTCTTTAGACCATTGTCGTCGCCACCAAAGCCAGGTGGTGATTAAGCTGAAGCTTGCAAAGCAAAGCCATTGCAATTGCCAGCTCATTGGCAAAACGGTCATGAGTGCTCCAACGATAAGTGCAGACATCCCGAGCCAGAGAAAATACCCTGCGGTACCAAGTAGCTCAACTGCTAAAAGAGCAAAGCCAAACGCTAGCCAATGCCAGAAAGAGATACCTTCCAACAAACTAAAAAAGTCCATAAATTATTCTTTATCTTGCTGTTTAAACATTTCTGCTATCCCTGCAACCGAGCCCATTAGTCCGGTTGCTTCTAATGGAAGCATAATGATTTTACCATTTTCGGCTTGACCAATGCTCTTGATCGCTTCGGTATAACCCTGTGCAATGAAGTAATTGACGGCTTGCATGTCACCTTTTGCAATGGCTTCGGAAACCATGTAAGTCGCTTTTGCTTCTGCTTGCGCGGCACGCTCACGTGCTTCTGCATGGAGAATAGCAGACTGCTTTTCGCCTTCAGCTTTTAATATCTCTGATTGTTTATGACCTTCGGCCTTTAATATCTCAGCTTGGCGAACCCCTTCTGCTTCAAGAATTTCCGCACGCTTATTACGCTCGGCTTTCATTTGCGCATTCATTGCAGCGGTCAGATCGGCTGGTGGCTGGACATCTTTAATCTCAATTCGTGTGACTTTTACGCCCCAAGGGTTTGTTGCTTGGTCAACAATCGCCAACAGCTTAGAGTTGATCATGTCGCGTTGGCTCAGCATTTCGTCCAGTTCCATTGAACCTAAAACGGTACGAATGTTCGTAAGGGTCAAGTTTCTAATAGCGTGTTCTAAGTCGTTGACTTCATAAGCCGCTTTTGCAGCATCGATCACTTGAACAAATCCGACAGCGTCAATAACCACGTTAGCGTTATCTTTTGAAATGACCTCTTGCGCAGGAATATCGAGAACGCGCTCCATCATGTTTACTTTTTGACCAACTTTATCAACGAATGGAATGATCAAGTTTAAACCCGGCTTTAATGTGTGGGTGTAGCGTCCGAAGCGTTCAACTGTCCAGTTGTTTCCTTGCGGAACCGTTTTAATGGCTGAAGATAAGATAACGACAGCAAGAACGACGAAAATACCGATGGTGATCAGTGAATCAATTGGCATGAGTTATTCCCTTAAGTGCATAATATTCGATCCATTTTTACCTATTTATAGACAATAGACAATTGAAGTTCTGAGACCTTTGAGAGGTTATTGGTTTTTTATATGACAAAGGCCGGAAACACCGGCCTTTGTCATTGCATGGTTTTACTCTCGCTATTTTGCGGGGTATTCAATCCAACTTGAACCATCAAGAGAAACATAATATTTCCCTTGTACTTCAATCACAGTAGAGCCTGAGTTCTGCGCGACAACTCGTGTTTCTGGTAGGTTCTCTGTCAATATTGAAGGGCTAAACGTCTTACTTTGATAAATGTTTTTATCCAGGATATTCGAAACGAGCTGCGACAATGCCAGATAGCTAGATGGCTCGCTTACGTGTTCGGTGTCGCCCTGACGCTGAATTCCTTCTCCGAAGATTTTAATTCCTACCGGTGTATGAATGATTGTCGGTGCAGGAATTTCTCGCATACCCGAAATTTGCATGCGGTCTCCTCGCATTCCACCACCATGTTCTGGTACCAAAGCGACAACGATGTTGCGTTTTGAGGACTCTAAGGTTTTAAAGAACGCGTGGAGATCATCAAGCAAATTCTTAAGGCGCATTTTGTAGCTAGCAATAGATGTGCTTGAATTCGCATTGATGATCCTGTTGCCATCATGTAGTGAAATTGAGTTGTAGAGTGCCACGACTTTGTCGTCACTACTGTTAAGTCTTTGCTGCCACCAGTTATCCAATACTTGCTTATCGCGGAAGATCGAAGAGCCATCAAAAGATTTTTGGTAAGGAGTTAAGTCTTCTTGAGACATAAGAGCCGCTTGTAAGTCGCCGTCTTTTTTGATCAATTCAAGGAAGCTATCAAAGACACCATTGTGGTTCATCAGTAAATTTTCTGTGAAGCCTAGCTCTTTCAAACTTTCGAACAAGTAGCACTGCTTTGATGGTGCTGGCTGGAACAGTTGACTGTGTTCCTGTTGACCACAATTGGCTCGTAACAGACGAATGACCGCAGGCCCGCTGTATGACGTTGCAGAGCTAAAGTTGTCGAACATGATGTCAAATTCTTTGAATAGAGGATGATCGGCCAGTCCTGCAATTTCGATGTCATCCCACGCGACCGAGCAAATACTCAAGAACAACAAATCGAAAGGAGCATCCATTACGCTGTTGGTATCGAATGCCACACGTCGAGAAGCTTCTTTAGAAAAGAAATCTGCAGTTAACGTGTTGAAACTGGCATCATTAATTTCCGTTATTTGAGGTTGTTTGCTAGCAGTAACCTCGGTTGTCGGCTGTTGTTGAGCTACTTCTGCAGCCACTGTTGTCTGAGGTTCAGTCGTCATAGGAATACTTATATAGACCATCGCAATAACCACAAAGACTGAAACTCTAACGAACTTGCTCAAAATAAAGTACGCACCACACAAAGCGAGCAATCCGAGTATTGCTTGGAATGATAAAAATCGTCCCAAAAGCTCGACCAGATAACTCAATTCAAACTGCATTAACTGTCCCGCTTGAGCCCAAAGACGGTCTAGAGGAGGTAGGTAAGAATCGTAATGCAAGAGCCACGCTGCGGCGACAAATACAACGATATGACGTACCGCATTTAGGCTTTTCATCGAGATAGGAAGCAGGATGAAGATCAACAGCGCAAAGTTTTCTATTGGATGGAAATCGATGATTCCTTGAAAATAGAGCGCTGTTTTTGCGATAAAGTAAATATTCCACCAGCCCAATCCTATAGTAGAGGGGGTAGAGTCATGAGAATGCGATATCATTACTTAAGCTTCTTAGTATTAGTGGCTGATGTATCTAGCTCAAAATAGCGCGAGCGTTTTAAGTGCTTGTGGTAAAAGCGTCGGGTAGCGTTTACTAGGTCACGGATAAAGTATCCTAGGAGTAGGCCAATACCTGAGTTGATAATCACGGTCAGTAAAAAATCGTTAATATTCATGAACGCTCCTTGAGCTCGATGGTTTTTTTCACAGCAAACAAAGGAGGAACATCAGTAATGGAGTTAGTGGCGGTATGGAATATTTTCCTCTCTGTCGCCAGAGCTGAAACGTCGTCGGATATGACGGCTTCATCTTGAACGATGAATTTTAACTCTGTTTCGATATCTAATTGAGTATCAAACGTGTGAGTTGAATGAAATAAGTCTCTCACTGGGAACTCAAATATATTGTTGAGTGCAATATCAATATCGCTATGTCGAATAGCACTGAACAAGACATATAGAGCTTTGTTGCAGGCTGTCACAACGTCGCCATCTCTTCGAATATGGCAAAGACGTAAACATTCCTCTGCCGTCATACCTGGTAATAAGTTCAGCTTGATAAGCGCAAAGTTCACATTTGAGTGTGTTGAGTGGGAAATGACGTCAATACAGTATTGGCTAAAGTCCTGGTTTTGTAAGTAGCCTTTGCTACCAAACTTAAGGTCATACTTTAAGAGCGCCTCTAAACTGTCAGGAATTGGGCGTGTAAGCATCTGGCCTTGAATTGCTTCAACCTGAGTCATAAAGCGCATTGGGGGGATTTGCGCGTGAGAAATGAAGTTTGCCCCCGAGCGAAGTAAGAACTTTTCATCTGCATATCTCAGACATTGTTGGGTCTCCCTGACAATAATCTTTAGCTGACGGCCATACGCGGACCTTAAACGGTAGCAATCTAACGCGATCTGTTGAACTTCGCTTTGGTTATCACAGCTGAAAACAATAGTTGAAGAGCGAGGGTTGTCTAGCATCGCTATGAGTCCTTGATTGCTCTCTGCCACACGCATCCCTTTTGGGGCTTTCACGCTTTCTCTGAAAGCTCTTCTGCTGACATAGATTCTATCGCTATCCGATTTGTCTTCTGGCATGACATGAGATTGATGCGTTTCGTAAGACGTTGCTTTTAGTGTTTTATCTTTAGTTTTAGTG
The DNA here is from genome assembly GCF_033339075.1 of Vibrio sp. 970. Taxonomy (NCBI): domain Bacteria; kingdom Pseudomonadati; phylum Pseudomonadota; class Gammaproteobacteria; order Vibrionales; family Vibrionaceae; genus Vibrio; species Vibrio sp. 970. The sequence continues at coordinate 149,836 of NZ_JAWOTW010000010.1, read as the reverse complement.
AGAATGTATTCGTGTTGGGTAATTACACCGTGTTTATTGGACCAAAAATCCACAAGATAGCAGTAGCGAGCGTCATCTAATGATGTCATGGTCGCCAAACCTGCAATGTGTCTATTATGAGAAATAAGAATGGGCTTTAATAGTGAAGTCGTCAGATGCCCATATATACAAACACTAATAGTGATTTTTTTATTATTTGCCAGCTCATTTAAGCTTTGTAGAAAGACACTTATAAAATCATCATTAGTTGATGATAGTAGCGAGTCTGGAACAACTAATAGACATGTAGAAAACTTCTTTATGTTCGTTTGGTGAATGTCTTTAGCAAGATTTATAGCTTTGGGTGTTTTTTTTGTGAATTTATGACTAAGAAAAAAACACTGTTCAAGGTGGGTTTTAGATAAGTCATTGAATTTCATTAAGGCTTCATCATTCAATGTGGACAAAAAAGTTTCTTTGTCTGTAAAGCTTGTAAGTGAAGTGTTGTCATTTTCCGGTAGTGTACTGAACAAATAATCAATAAGCATCTGTTTATGAGTAAATAAGTTTACATAAACAGAGTTTATCTCTCGTTCGTTTTTAATAGCAGATGATTCAGAGAGTGATGACATAAAGAGCCTTAAATCAATAACTTAATGTGTTTTGTGAAGCTCACAATCCGTTGTATGCTAATCGTTACAATTTTGATTTTCTTAGTGACAAGAAAATGACGCTAAGATATTAAACGAAATTGATCAGAAATTAAAATAGTTATAGCATGTGCTTCACATGATGTTTATGAGTTTAAAATCAATAGTCTCTAAGTCTATGATTCTCATTTAAAATATTTAAATTTCTTATGTGTATTAAATGGATGGTAACAATTCATTATTGTAATCCTTTTTTCTGAAGTTAAATATTATTTAGGCCTTTGTTATTTATATGGGCTATAAATAAACTTATTCACATTCATCATCGTTCTATAAATATGAGACGCATAGGTCGATGCGTCAATTTTTTAACAATGGAATTTATACTGAAAATGATAGTGGCGGGATTGCTGTTATCTCAGTTTAAGCTCCGTTACATTGTGAAAAATTCTATGACTGAGTCTGCAAAAGATATTAATTCGATCTACTCTTCTTATAACTTAACTCAATACACGTATATTGAAACAACAGAAAACGAGTCTTACGTACAAGTTAAAAATAAGTGGCAAGTCTTCAAAGCCAACGGTGCTCGTAATGTTCTATCTTTGGTACGTAATACGCAGAAAAATTCAGAAACGGAAGCGATATGAAGCGCCTTCTATTTGTTAGTTTAAAAGGCGGCTGTGGCTCAACGACCGTCGCTGCGAATTTGGCACAAGCGTTAGTTAAGATAAATAAACAGGTACTGGCCATTGAGGTGGTGCCTAATAGTTTACTGCAAGCTCATCTTGGCTTGCCGAGGGAAGAGCAAGGAGGCTGGGCGAAACAACTTCTTTTAGATAAGCCTTGGACCCAGGCTGGTTATGAAAGCCCACAAGGTGCACTTTTTTTACCGTTTGGCCATCTGAATTCTGAGCAGTTAAAAGCGTTTTTTAATGAGCGTTCTCACTATCTATCAATGCTAGGTGAAATGACGTTGCAAGTGAGCGAAAACCGTGGTGAGCAGTGGCTGCTTTTTCACGCCGACTTAGCAGAGCTTACTGATCCTGAAGTGCGATCTTTTGTCGACTCAATGGATATGATTGTGGTGGTGGTAACGGCAGACGCCCTGAGTTATCTCACTCTTCAATCTTGGCTACAACATGAAGAGCTATCGAGATTGCTTCGCTCTGACAAATTACGTTTTTTGGTGAATAAGTATCAGCCAGAAACCGAAATTGGTCGTGATTTCATGTTGGTGCTGAAAAAGGAACTTAGCGAATCCTTGATTCCTGTTTCGATTCATCGAGATACGGCATTGCTTGAATGTGTGGCAAACCTGACGACCGTTCAACACTATTCGCCATCGAGCCAAGCCGCAAAAGATTTTCAGTCTTTTGCTTTTTGGTGTGTATCAGCGTTATCAAGCGCTCAGGACCAAAGCTAATTTATGCGAAGTCTTAATCTGATTTTCCAACGTTGGGTAGTGGATCAATTCAGACTGCAGAAGAACGCTTACGAGCAAGCCTGGAATTGTAAAACAAACTGGGTTGGTGAGTGTGCTTTGTCTTTTTGGTTTTCATTGAGTTTTGTATTTTTAAAGCCGGTTATTTCGGGTGTTCCCTCATGGAAACTGCCTTTGGTTTACTATCCAAACGTTAATTTTGCTGCGCCAAGATGGTTTGATCCTGTACGTTTTATTATCCAAAGCGTGTGGTTGCTTTGCTTCAGGCAAAACGTAAATACAGCATGGTCCAAAAAAACCAGCAGCTTAGCGATGACTTTAGCCGAGCAAATTCGCAATGCGTTCTACTTGCCATTTGAAGTGGTTGCAAAAGGCGTCCGCTGGTTAGAACAGACAGCGAACAACATCAAAGATCCACAAGTTCGAGAGCGTATTAAAGCAAGTAAGTCCGCGATGGCGTTGAACTACACTTTGCTGTTTTTCGTGGTGTTAATCGCTTTGCTTTGTTTTACGGTGCCATTTGGTTATCAGGCTCAGACTGTCTTTGTGCTGTTACTCTGGGCATTAGCGATGATGGTCCGTCGCATGCCGGGTCGTTTTCCTACCATGCTTTTGATCATCTTGTCGGTTACGGCCTCATGTCGATACTTGTGGTGGCGTTATTCGTCTACCCTGAACTGGGACGATCCTGTTGCTTTGTTTCTAGGGGGCGTTTTACTTCTAGCTGAGACGTATTCTTGGATTGTGCTGATGCTTGGCTATTTCCAAAATATCTGGCCATTGAATCGCAAACCAGTATCGATGCCACCGGATCAGTCAACTTGGCCAACCATTGACTTGATGATCCCTACTTACAACGAAGATCTCGATGTTGTGAAAGCGACGGTTTATGCCTCGTTAGGTGTCGATTGGCCGAAAGACAAACTTAACATCCACATTCTGGATGACGGCAAGCGTGATAGCTTCCGAGATTTCGCCAAAAGTGTAGGGGTGAACTACATCCGCCGCCCAACGAATGAACATGCGAAAGCCGGTAACATTAACTATGCGTTGAAGCAGACCAGCGGTGAGTTTGTTGCGATTTTTGACTGTGACCATATTCCTACACGAGCATTTTTTTCAGCTCACAATGGGGATGTTCCTGAAAGATCCAAAGTTGGCGCTTATTCAGACGCCGCACCATTTTTTCTCACCGGATCCTTTTGAGCGTAACTTATCGAACTTTCGTAACGTGCCAAACGAAGGCAACTTGTTTTACGGCCTGATTCAAGATGGTAACGACTTATGGGATGCGACTTTCTTCTGTGGCTCGTGCGCTATTTTACGTCGAGAGCCTTTAGAGGAAGTCGGTGGTATTGCAGTCGAAACCGTGACGGAAGATGCGCACACGTCTCTGCGCATGCACCGTTTAGGCTATCGTTCTGCATATCTTAAGCAGCCGATTTCTGCTGGTTTGGCGACAGAAACATTGTCTGCACATGTTGGGCAACGCATTCGTTGAGCTCGCGGGATGGCGCAGATATTTAGGGTAGATAATCCATTGACTGGAAAGGGGCTTAAGCTCTCTCAACGGCTTTGTTACGTCAATGCCATGCTGCACTTTCTATCTGGTATCCCGAGGATTGTATTCCTGATCGCACCCTTGGCTTATTTGTTGCTGCATTCCTACGTGATTTATGCACCAGCGCTGGCGATCATTTTGTACGTATTACCCCACATGATTCACGCCAGCATGACCAACTCTCGTATGCAGGGTGACTACCGTTATTCGTTTTGGGGTGAGGTATACGAAACCGTGCTTGCTTGGTATATCGCAAGGCCAACAACGGTGGCTTTGTTTGCGCCCCATAAAGGGACATTCAACGTAACGGCAAAAGGCGGTTTGGTTGAAAAGTCTCACTACGATTGGGTGATCTCTCGACCATATTTGGTTTTGGTTGCACTCAACATTTTGGGCTTCGCTGTAGGGATTTACCGAATGGGGTGGGGGCCTCAAAATGAAATCGGTACAGTTATCGTGAATCTCGTATGGACGATGTACAACCTGTTGATTTTAGGTGCTGCCGTTGCGGTTGCAGTAGAAGCTAAACAAGTGCGAAAAGATCACCGAGTAGAGGTGGCGATTCCTGTCGCGGTTAGGCTTAATTCTGGGCATTTAATACAAGCGCAGATGAAGGATTTCTCTTTGGGGGGCGTGCGCATAGAAATTGACGGGGTCGATGAACCAACCTGTGCTTACTTACTCGGTCAAACCTTAGAAGTGATCCTCAATCGAGGTGGCCAAGAATTCGTGTTCCCTATGACGGTTGCCTATGCTCATAAGGGGATATTTGGTTTACAACTCAACGAATTGTCTCATCAACAACGAATCCAATACGTCCAATGTACATTTGCACGTGCAGATACATGGGCGAAATGGCAACAAGGTTATCAATCAGATAAACCTCTATCGAGTATGCAGGCTGTACTGCAAGTCGGCTTTAATGGATACAAACGCTTGCTGCAACATTGTCCTAAGTTTGTTCAGGTCAGTGTGAATGCACTTTTATTTTGTATCGAATTTATTTGGTCACTAAGACCTCGTTATGTCCCAATCAGGACCTCAAGTCATGCTAAATAATAAAAAACTAACAGCGTTGACAACGGCTATCACTCTCATGTGTATGTCGTGCAGTCTCGCGGCACAAGAAGTAAGTCAGCAACAAGCAACGCCTTTGGCACAGCAAGATGCTGAAGATTCGACCGTGTTTAAGCGCGTCATCCCATTTAGTCAATTAGGTTACAGTGGTTCAATTGCTATCCAAGGTAGTGAGGCCAGTGCTTATATTGGTTTCGGTTCGCGACTCGATGAGGTGGTATCTAAAGCAACGTTGCACTTTGATATCACACCTTCGCCAGCGTTGCTCTCTTTGGTTTCTCACGTCAAAGTGTATTTGAACAACGAACTTATGGGAGTAGCGTCAATCGTCGATGGCCAGCAAGGCAAAAAGTTGAGCTTATCTATGCCGCTGGACACTCGTTACTTTAGTAATTACAACCAAATTCGCTTTGAGTTAATAGGGAATACTCAGAAACACTGTGCTAATCCCAATGACTCGAGCATTTGGGCTGAGATTAGCCAAAGTAGTCGAATTGAGATGCTTGCTCAAAAGACAGTGCTGGAAAGTGACTTGAGTTTGTTACCGGCTCCTTTTTTTGATGTCCGTGATTTCAGCCAGTTAAATCTGCCTGTCGTGATGGGTAGCAAATACGATTTAGATGATGTCAAGGCTGCCGGTGTCTTGAGCTCTTACTTTGGTGCTCTTGCGGGTTGGCGTGGTGCTCAATTCCCTTTTAGTGTCGACACGTTACCTAAGCGCAACGCCATTGTCTTTGTTACCAATGACAACAAACCTGAGTTTCTGAGAGATTTTCCAGACACGGATGGCCCTCGTCTTCAAGTCATCACTCATCCAACAGACCCGTACGTGAAGTTTCTTCTGGTGACAGGCCGTGACAGTAAGGATCTTAACATTGCGGTGCAAGGTTTGGCGTTGGGAAACCAACTTCTTACTGGACCAATCGCGAAGATTAATGAAGTCAAACAAATCAAACCACGAGTCCCGTACGATGCGCCAAACTGGGTGAGTACGGCTCGTCCTGTTGCATTGTCTGAGTTAGTCGAACAAAAAAGCATGCTGCAAGTGGAAGGCCGAACGCCTCCACCAATCAACGTAAGTTTGCGTTTACCACCCGATCTCTTTACTTGGCAAAGCCGTGGTATACCGATGGATCTTAACTATCGTTATTCACCGCCTGCTGCGGATCATTCCGGCTCTCGTCTGACTTTGAGTATTAATGACCAATTCATTGAGGCGTTCAACCTAACCACAAAAGGTCAAGGTGGAGAATCTAACCGTATACGTGTTCCTTTGTTAGATGATGGCATTCTAAGTGGTGATACGTTTGTTCGCATTCCGGCTTTTAAGGTGGGTAGTCAAAACCGAATCGAGTTCGAATTTGGCTTTGCTTCGGTGACCGATGGGCAGTGCCAGGTAACGCAGCCAAGTAAGCAATACGCGGTTATTGATGGTGACTCTACGGTTGATTTTAGTGGTTTCCCCCACTACATCGAAATGCCAAATATGCGCGCTTTTGCTACATCCGGTTTTCCTTACACTCGCATGGCTGATTTGTCAGAAACTGCTATTGTTGTTCCAGAGAGTGCTCCAAAAGAAGTGTTGCAAACCTTCTTAAACGTCATGGGGTCATTGGGACGTGACTCTGGGTACCCAGGTATTCAGGTGCTTTTGACAGATAAATGGAATGCTGAGCAACTAAAAAATAAAGATATCCTGACGATTGGTGTTGTGGATGCATTAGAAGAAGCCGCTAATAATCCTGACCAAGTTAACTTAGTGGTTAAAGAGGGTCAGAGACAAATTCGCCTACCAAGCAAAAATGAAAAGCAGCTCGGAATGAACTGGATGAGTCCAAGTGATGCTCGTCAAGCCGCCGCAGATTATGTTTCTGTCGAGGCAGAAGGCTCTTTTGCTGCTATTTATGGTGCAGAATCGCCATTTACGAAAAAACGCAGCGTCATTTCTATTATGGCGGCTCACCCGTCAGATTTTTCGTCGGTTGATCGCGCGTTGGCTGACTCCGGTAAAGTGGAGCACATGTTTGGCTCGGTGGTGACGTTGAGAAATAACGAAGTAGCAAGCTACAACGTGGGTTCGCACTACTATGTCGGTAAGCTTCCTGTGTGGCAGCTCGTTTGGTATCACTTCTCTAATCACCCAGTCATCGTTGCGTGCTTTGCCGCCTTGCTAGTGGTGATCGTAACCATTGTGCTTTGGCGCGTATTACGTCAAGTCGCGTCTAGACGTTTAGAAAAAACTGAGGAAGAGGAATAATGAAAAAACTCATCTCGTTCCTTATGTTGTTCGTGTCTCCTTACTTGTGGGCTAACACCTGCGAGTGGCCACAATGGGAAACATTTAAGTCGGTATACATGGAGCAAGGCCGAGTCGTTGATGGCAGTGACGAGCGTATGATTACAACCTCGGAAGGCCAATCTTACGCATTGTTCTTTGCCTTGGTTGCCAATGACCCTAAAACCTTCGATCAGGTTTTAAAATGGACTCAATCACATTTGGCTGGTGGGGATTTGACGGCAAGGCTTCCTGCTTGGTTGTGGGGAAGAAAAGAAAATGGTCAGTTCGGAGTCTTGGATTCTAACCCAGCGTCAGATTCAGATTTGTGGATAGCTTACTCCCTTGTTGAGGCGGGGAGATTATGGAATAACTACTACTATCAGACCCTTGGACATCTGATCGCGAGTCGTATTTTACGTGAAGAAAGCGTCAACATAGCGGGAGTTGGAACGGTATTGTTGCCAGCTCCAACGGGCTTTGATGCCGACGGCCAGTACCGTGTGAATCCGAGTTATGTTCCGTTACAACTGATTGCTCGTATGCAGTCGCTGTACCCGCAATACAACTGGGATTCAATGTACAAGGCAAGTGTTCACATGCTAGAGAAAACGATGCCAGCTGGCTTTAGCCCAGACTGGGCAGCATTGAGAAATGGTCGTTATAGCTCAGATGTGGTTACAGGGCCGATGGGCAGTTACAACGCGATCCGCACTTATCTTTGGGCGGGTATGCTAAATGACCAAGTTTCAGAAAAAGCAGTATTAGTACAAAAAATGCAGCCGTTTGTCGCGGCAACCAAAGCCCTTGGTGCGCCAGCGAGAGAAGTAAATACTGAAACGGGTAAATATACCCAAGCAGGAAGCGCAGGTTTTTCTGCTGCGGCTCTTCCGTTACTCGCGGCTTCTGGTGAATCTACGCTGTTGGAGACGCAGTTTCGTCGTGCTCAAAATGAACTTGTGGTGGACAAAAACGATCATTATTACGACAACGTATTAAGTCTATTTGGGCTTGGTTGGCATGAAGAACGTTACCGTTTTGGTGTGCAAGGTGAATTGCTTCCTGTATGGAGCGAGAGATGTCAGTAACAGGACGCGTGTTATGGTGGATTCCACTGGTTGCTTTGGCGGCTGGTGGCGTCGGCACTGTGCATGCAGAAAGCTTTAGCTCAAAACCTCTGACAAAGTCGCAGCTCGCACAGGTCTACAAGCCTATCGAGCTGGTTCAATTTTCCACATCATTAGCACGAGTTGACTCGGTTGAGTGGTTGGTTGAGCAGCTAAAACTGGCGGATGCGATTGGCCGAGATGATATTGTCGAGAGTACTCTGGAGAGGCTGTTCGCGATTGAAGAAAGCAATCCAACGGGGCTTTTCTATCAAGCGAATATGTATCTGAAACGTAAGCAGCCAGAATTAGCAAAACCGGTATTTGAGCGCTTAATCAGACAGGCGCCTCATTCGACTCAAGCGAAAAACTTGTCATCGATTATGGCTATTCAGGGAGAGAAAAGAGCGGATTATCAGCGCGCTCAGTTGCTTGCAAAATCTGGTCGTTACGATGAAGCGATTCAAGCTTACAAAGCCCTTTTCCCAAATGGAATGCCATCACCAGCGTTACAACTGGAATTCCTACAGTTGCAAAGTAATTTGCCAGGCAGTTGGAGCTCGGTAAAACAGGGACTGGAACGTTTAAATGCAAATTATCCTAGTGTTCCGTCTTTTCAACTCGCGTTAGCCAACCACATTCGCAAAGAGAATCCTGCTGATCCATGGATTCTCGATACCTATAAAAAGTTAGCGCTTGCTCCTTCGGTTGGAACAAATGCGGCAACGTCGTGGTTGCGTGCATTGGATCAATTGCCTATTTCAGATCAAGTTGTTCAGCAATATGCCATCTTAGCTAGCTACTACCCGTCTGACATGGAGATACAAAGAGCGAATCAAAGCGCGAAAGATCGCTGGAAAAAGGAAAAGGAACTACGCAAAGACCCCACTTATCTCGCCAAGCTCAAAGGGTTAGCGTTGCTCGAGGAAGATAAAACCGGCCAAGCAGAAGCTCAGCTGCGTTATGCGTTGACGACTCGTCCGCAAGATCCTGAATTGCTTGGTGCTATGGGTAAGGTTTATCTACGTAGAGGGCAGCAACAAAAAGCGCTCGGATACTTTAAACAGGCTCAGCACTTAGATCATAATCCTGACTCGGCCTCAAAATGGGCAGCGCTAATCGAGACTTCTCAATATTGGGCGTATCTTGATCAAGGTGATGCCTTGGTCGAAAAAGGCCAGTTTAAGCAAGCAGAAAGCGCTTATCAAAAAGCGATTCAAGTAGATAAATCCCAACCTTATGCTTATTCATCATTAGGCTCTTTGTATCTGGTACAAGAAAATTATGCCGCGGCAGAGAAGGTTTTCAAACAAGCTTTGCAACTGGATAGCAGCAATAGCTCTGCATTGCGTGGTCGCTTAGATGTTCGTATTCAGCAGCAAGATTGGTCTGGCGCGGAAGCACTCGCGCGCAGTTACTCAGCCCCACAGCAGAAAGTGGTCGCTGAAAAAATAGCGAGCATCAAGTCGGAAGTTATTTTGACTCGTCTGCGGATCGCAATCGCTCAAAATGATCAGGCAACGATGAAAGCGTCCGTAGAGGAATTGATTGCGCTACAGCCAACCTCCCCATGGTTAAGGCTTGATATTGCTGACGTGGTTCATTCAATGGGCGACAAAGTACGCGCGGATACGCTGATGTCCGATTGGGCTACATCTAGTAATGACCCTGAAATGAAATTTGCTTACGCGCTTTATCTCGCGCAGGACTTCAACGTGAATGAGGCCATCGCTGAGCTAGAGAGTATCGCACAACATGACATGACAGACGCAATGCAGCGCAATTTAACCCGCTTGAAGCTTGATGCTCAGTTGAGAGACATTCAAACGCGTTACTTAGCTTCTCCCGAATCAGTAATGGCGATATTACGTGCGCTAGAGTCGGATTATCAAGGTCAAATTCAACCGCTCGCTCGTCTAGTGAGTGCGTGGTTAGACATTGATGAAGTTAAGGAAGCTGAGAGGATTTTCCAAAACATTTCGCTTTCAGAAGATTGGTCAACCGATGACAAACTGGCTTACGGCAGCATGATGGTAAGCTTGAATCACTTTGAAGATTTTGATCGTTGGTACGCGGACTTAGCATTAAATTCCGCAACACAAGATTTAAGTGCTTCGGAAGCATTACAGCTTGATGAACTCAAAACCCGTCGACTGTTGAGTCAAGCGGATCTGATGCTGGTTAATCAACAGCCTAAGCTTGCGTTGGATTTGTATGAACAAGTTTCTTTAAAGCCTGAGCCATTTAAAACTCAAGCAGAAATTGGCATGTTGCAAGCTAGTGCTTTGACTGGGTATGAAGCGACGTATCACGACATGCACCTCATTTTGAATAAAAAGCGCGATAGCTTAACTGCGGCACAGTTGATGACAGTGGCCGCGGTGTTTAATCAACAAGGCTATCGAAATGACGCTAATGCGCTAAATCAGTTGTTGGATGCGATGCCTGATGCTGACGCATTAGCATTTCGCAATAGCATGTCTATAGCAATGGAAAATCAACAGTGGGCGTTAGCTGAAACACGCGCCTATCAAGCCTTAAATCGTGACCGAATGGATAAAAATCGTGAACCTGAAGAGGCGAAAAAAGAACCCCTAAGCTTACGCGAGCTATATGATACTGCTGACGACTACTGGTTGACTCGTAACGTCAAATCGGACATCGATAAACTGCATGATCGGAGTGATGGGCATGTCATGATTGGCTGGGATTACAGTGCACGAGATGGCCGTAATACTTCGAATCAAGTGCCCATAGAAGCCCGAATCCCGATAGAGAGCTGGGATGGGCACCTGTTGCTAAAAGCCGATTATGTTTCTATCGATTCAGGTCAGTTGGACTATTATGAAAAAACCACCGATTCTGACAGCACTTCGTTCCAAAATGACGCATCAGGTATGGCATTTGGAGTGGGCTGGCAGGCTGAAGATTGGTTGGTCGATATCGGCACGACACCAATTGGTTTCGACCATACCACATGGGTTGGTGGTGTGCGCATCAATGGGGACCTGGGTGAGTTCGGTTGGACGGCAGAAGCTTCGCGTCGCCCTGAGACCAGTAGCGCGCTTTCTTATGCTGGAATGTCTGTCCCTAGCGGCACGACTGACCCTCAAGGGACTAAATGGGGCGGAGTTGCTCGTACTGGTGTGAAGTTGAGCTCAAGTTGGGACATTGGTGGCCCTTACGGTTTTTGGAGTAGCTTGCAGTATCATGTTTTGACTGGTGAAAAGGTTGAGGACAACACTCGTTTAGGCGTGCTAGGTGGAGCGTACTACAAGTTAATTGCAACGGATGACCAGCGTTTAAGTATAGGTACGAACTTAATGTACCTTGATTACGACAAAAATCTGGGTGAGTACACGCTAGGTCACGGTGGCTACTACAGCCCGCAAAGTTACTTCTCGGTGTCTTTACCTATCAACTTTTATGGCCGATACAACAGTTCTTGGTCATATCAATTGAGTGCATCCGTCTCTAACTCTTGGACTAAGGAAGACGCGCCATACTTATCGACAGTAGCGGAGTCAGACAAGGGTGGTGGTTTTGGTACGTCGTTGCAAGCGGCGGTGGAAAAGCGAGTCAGCAAACGTTGGTATCTTGGTGCGTTAGTCGATGTACAACGTTCTGAGTTTTATACACCAAACCATTTCATGCTTTATGCCAAGTACACCTTTAATGATCGTTGGCAACCAATAGAGTATCCGCCAGCAGCACCAACGTTGTATAGCGACTTCTAACAAAAAACAAAGGCCGGAAATCCCGGCCTTTGTTGTCTTATTCTTAGAAGAATGCGGCGCTTAGTACAAAATTGAGTAAAGCTGGCGACGATATTTGCTTGCTAATGCGTTACCTTGACCTAGTGCACTGAGAATATCCATAAAAGTCTTCTTCACGTCACCGTCTTGGGCGCCCAAGTCTTTTTTAAGAATATTCCACAGCAGTTCCAACGCTTCTTCATCCCGACCAACTTGGTTGTATTGTACCGCCAATTCACAAGCGAGTTCGAAGTTTGCCATGTCTGCTGCGTATGCTTGTTCTAGTCGCTGTAACTCAGGGCTATCTGCAGCCTGCAAATGCAGCTCGAGCTTGGCTATTAGGCTCTTGTAGTAGTTATCTTGATACTCGAGAGGGATAGCGTTCAGTAGTTCTTGGGCAATATCAAATTGTTTGGTTTCTAGCAAACAATCAGCCATCGCGAGTTTCACATCACCACGCTCTTGCAGCTCTGGCGGCAAAGTGTGGATGATGCTCAAAGCCTGAGCATGCTCACCTTGCTGAAGAAGTTCACTGACTTGTTTTAATAGTTGTTCATCTGGGCTTGGCAAATGCTTTTGTAGCATGGTAGCAATGGCATCAATTGGCTGGGGGCCTCCTAGACCATCGACGGCTTGACCATTTATAAACAGCGCGATAGTTGGCAATACTTGCACGCCAAATTGAGACGCTAAAGCGGGCTGATCTTCACAATTTAGTAGAGCAAGCGTAAATGCACCGTTGTACTGTTGAGCAAGAGATTGCAACTCAGGGAGTATCTGTGCGCTTTCTGGTTGAGCGTTGGCCCAAAAGTGGATCAAAACGGGCGTGTTCATTGATCCTTCAAGCGTTTCGCGAAAGTTCTGTTCTGTTATCTCAACGATAAATGGGGATTGCATCAGAGTATCCTTGCCTTGTGTCTTGTCGTTGATATTAGATATGGAGTTGATTTAGGTGAAATTCAAGCGACATTCACCATCAATAATGAATCATTCTATTTTGAGAAAACGTGAGGTAATAGAGTGAGGTTATTGCTGCTCAGGTGTTAGATAAAAAGAAAACGCTGCCGAAGCAGCGCAATTCTAATGCTATTTGTTAGTGCGGTATCAAAATAGGATGAACATGGTCAACACTACACCCACACTAAGCCAGTTAAGCTGATTTAATGTCATTGTTGCCTCGCAGTAGTATAAACATTGCTACAAAACGTAATGGGTGGCGATACCAAATCTAAGCAACTCAATCACTTTGGGCGAAAGAATCCCCGCTGAATTGCGTAGAAATTGATTCGTTTAGTTGAGGTTTTTTTAACCTACATGTTCATAATGACATCACATTGTTACGGTGAAATTACATTTCGACAAAACTTTTTTATGCAGCCTGTCGCAAAATTTTATCAAGTACACGGGTTGGTAATAGTCTTTTCAAGACTGCGAATAATTTAGTCGGTGTAGTAATTCGATAACGAATTTTCGGTGAAACGCTAGTTAATGCATGAAGAACTGGTGCGATGCAAGACTCTGCAGGCAAAACAAATCGATTATTAGACTTGTCGTTGTTGAGTCGCTCTCTTTGTCCTTCATAAGCATGACGATGGGGGCTAGATTCAATATCAACCCACTTCTCAAAGGCTCGTAATGCATTGTTTCTAAATTGAGTTTCGATCGGTCCTGGTTCTATCAATGCCACTTTGATATTCGTATCCGCAAGCTCTAGCCTGAGCGTATCTGTCCAGCCTTCTAAGGCAAATTTTGATGAATTATAGGCGCCACGGTATTTCATTGCGGCAAAACCAAGAACAGAGCTGTTTTGTATGATGCGTCCTTCGCCTTGCTGGCGCATATGAGGAAGCACCTCTCTGACCAACTGGTGCCAACCAAAAAAGTTGGTCTGAAATTGATCTTGAAGAGCCTCGGTGGGTAAGTCTTCCAGTGCTCCGGGCTGACCATAGGCACCATTATTGAACACTGCGTAAAGCTTACCTTCTGCTAACTCTAGCGCTTGCTTCACGCCCGAAGAAATGCTTTCTGGGCTATTTAGGTCTAGATTGATGCAGGTTAGCCCTTCATTAATTAGGCGCTGGACATCTTGTTCTTTCCTACAAGATGCAATGACATTAAATCCCTTGTTTTGTAGGGCGTGAGCGCACACGTAACCGATGCCGGTTGAACAACCCGTAATAAGAATCGACTTTTTCATAATTTAATTTAAGACTCAGAAACATTGATTGGAGCCATCATTCATCAGCTCCGGTCATGAAGCAAGTGCTTGAGTGCTGGCTCTATTCTGGAGTAGCTAAATTTAAAGCCCAGTTCGGTGAGTTTTTTGGGTTTGGCTCTCATGCTATCAAACAATAAGCAGGAAGATTCTCCCATTAGGAGTTCCATCGCCCATTTAGGCGTGAACAAGATATGCGGACGTTTTAGCGTTTTAGCTAGTGTGCCGCTGAATATACGATTAGTCACAGGATGGGGGGCGCACATATTGAATGCACCGTGAGCATGTGGTGTTTCAAGCAAGTACATGATGGCGCGGACCATATCTAGGATGTGAATCCAAGGCATGTACTGATTACCGTTCCCAAGTGGGCCGCCTACGCCAAGCTTGTAAGGTAATAGCATCTTTGCCAACGCACCACCATTAAGGCCGAGTACCACGCCAGTTCTCATTAGACAAACCCGTGTTTGTTCCGACTCTGCGCGCTTAGCTATTTGCTCCCACTTTGCACAAACCTCGTGAGGAAAGTCGTCGCTATTAACATGTAAGCACTCATCAAACGGATGATCTTGTTGATCACCATAGTAGCCAACTGCCGAGCCACTAATAAAAACAGAGGGAGGTTCGGTACTTGCGTGGATCAGCTCAACAATTTGCTCGGTAATTTTCCAACGACTTTTGCAGATTTTTTCTTTTTGCTCGCTGGTCCACCTTTTATCCGCAATAGGCTCACCTGCAAGATTAATGACGGCATCAACGTGATTGAGATCGGCGAACGATTCGAGCGAGTCAAGGTATTCGATATTACCCAGATCAGCATGCTGTAGGCGTTGTTTTGCTCGCTCTGGAGAGCGTGTAAGTAGCATAACTTGGTGAGTTGATAGCAGCTTGAGCAACTCCGAGCCAATAAACCCAGTGCCACCTGTGAGTAATATCTTCATGTTATCTCTTTGAATGTACACGTATTAGAACATTATAGTCGTTTTGTGCTTAGCTTGATCATCTCAACACCATTATTTCTAGGATAGTGACAAGCTGACAGAGAGGCTATTAACTTCACATATTAGTAAATATGTAACTAAATGTTATAGATGGCGCTAGTGTATTCACGGTAGAAGAGTGAAATCTATGCCAGACTAGAAGTTATCGCTCATTGGAACGAGCGTAATCAGTTTGCACAATCAAGGAGGATAGGCATGGAAGCATTTGTTGCGCTTTTTCGAGCGCTCCTCAATAGTGCTCGTGACTTATTACCCATCATCATTGTTATCACTTTTTTCCAATTAGTCGTTTTGCAAGAGCCGCTGCCCAACCTGGTCTCCATTCTTTTTGGCTTGTTGCTTGTCGTTTTAGGATTAACCTTTTTTATCTTTGGCCTAGAACTTGGTCTTTTTCCTATCGGAGAGAGTATGGCTCAAGCCTTTGCAAAAAAAGGCAGCGTGTTTTGGTTATTAGTCTTTGCGTTTTGTTTGGGGTTTGGCACCACGATAGCTGAACCTGCATTAACCGCGGTAGCAGAAGAAGCATCAGAAGTTGCGGCAGAAGGAGGGATGATCACAAACTCAGAGCAATCCATGCAGGATTATGGACAAGGGCTACGAGTAACGGTGGCACTTTCTGTGGGGATCGCTATCGTTATTGGCGTTCTGCGCATCTTAAAAGGGTGGCCAATTCATTACATGATCATTGGTGGCTATGTAGGCGTTGTAATACTGACGTGGTTTGCACCTGAAGCCATTATTGGCGTCGCTTACGATTCCGGAGGTGTAACCACGTCCACCATAACAGTACCTTTGGTCACTGCTCTGGGCGTCGGTTTAGCGTCTTCTATTAAAGGGCGCAACCCTATGGTGGATGGCTTTGGTTTAATTGCTTTTGCCTCGCTGTTACCGATGATGTTTGTGATGGTTTACGGAATGGTCGTAACATGATTTCAATTGATCATTTCCTAGACACTTTATTATCGACCGTTAGAGACGTCGTTCCCATCGCCAGCATTATTTTTGGTTTTCAGTTAGCCGTGTTAAGGCGTCCTGTTAGCAACCTTAAGAAAGTTTTGCTTGGGTTCGTTTATGTGATTTTCGGGTTAGCTCTTTTTTTACTTGGATTAGAAATGGCGTTGTTTCCACTTGGGGAGACGATGGCTGTGCAATTAACGGCGCCGGAGTTTTTACAAGAGTTCAAAGTATCGGTAGGGAAAGCCTTAATGTGGGTCGACTATTATTGGGTTTACACCTTCGCCTTTTTTATAGGCTTTAGTACCACGATTGCAGAGCCTTCTTTAATCGCTGTAGCGATAAAAGCAAACCAAGTCTCTGGAGGCAGTATCAGTATTAACGGCTTGCGCGTAGCCGTTGCGTTTGGGGTGGCAATTGGTATTGCATTAGGGAGTTACCGGATTGTCGTGGGCGATCCCATTCATTATTACATCATCGCGGGTTACATCGTCGTTGTGATTCAAACGTTTTACGCTCCTAAGCTTATTGTTCCACTCGCCTACGATTCTGGAGGCGTAACAACTTCTACCGTCACTGTCCCACTTGTAACTGCATTAGGGTTAGGGCTTGCTTCGACCGTCCCTGGAAGAAACCCAATGATTGATGGCTTTGGCTTGATCGCGTTTGCCAGTCTATTTCCTATGATCTCTGTGATGGGCTATGCGCAAATAACCCAGTGGCTGAATAAAAACGTCTCGGAGGAAGAAGAAAATGCGCTTTAAATTGATACTTGCGTTTGTTGAAGACAGCAAAACAGACAAGGTGCTGGACGCTGCACGCGATGCTGGTGCGACCGGTGCAACAGTGATTAACAATGCTCGCGGGCAAGGTTTAAATCAAAAGCGAACGTTTTTTGGTTTAACGCTAGAAGTGCAAAAAGATGTGCTGCTGTTTGTGGTCGAGGAACATCTCTCTCGACACATATTAGAAACCATTAATGAGGTTGGTGAATTTGACAGAGAGTCGGGACAGGGCATTGCTATTCAGATCGATATTGAAGATGCAGTCGGTGTCGCGCATCAAGTAGAAACGTTGACCAAAGTGGTTGAGGATGAGTTATGAGCAGTCAAACGATAATTAGAGTTCGAGATGTTATGGCGGCAACGTATGTGATGGTTGATGGACTGATGACCGTATACGAAGGCATAACGCTAGCGAAAAAATACCAAGTCAAAGCGCTGGTGGTGAAAAAGCGAGATGATAATGATGAATATGGCATCGTGTTGATGAATGATATCGCCAAAAAGGTGCTGGCGAATAATCGTTCTCCTCAGCGCACAAATATTTATGAAATCATGACCAAGCCCGCTTTGTGTGTCGAACCAGATATGAACGTAAAATATTGTGCCCGTTTGTTTGAGCGATTTGGCATAAGCAGAGCGCCGGTCATTGAAAGTGGCGAGGTCATTGGGATGGTGAGTTATAACAATATTGTCATCAATGGTATGGTGCGAGAAGAAGTGTAATAGGTTGATATAAATGAAAAATCAACGATTTTTTCTCAAGTCAGCGACTGTTACAAAGAACTAAAATATTTAATATATGTTAGGTTGCATATGTGTTGATTCACCATTATTCTTTGCGCCCTAAGCCTAATGTCGAGGAATCTGTATCATGCCTTTAGTCTCTTGCCCCGTGTGTGAGAAACAAATCTCAAAACGCGCTCATGCATGTCCAGGATGCGGAGAGCCCGATCCGCTGCACCATCTAGCCAAATCAAAATTTATGTCGATGGTGTTTTGGATACTGGTGTTGGTTGGAACAGCGTATGCAGCATGGTTCTATGTTTTGCCTATGGTCATTGAATCATTGCGCTATCAGTAGTATTCAAACCGTCGTAGGTTGAGCTGCTAAAAAAATGCCGTAGAATGACCTCATACTTTTTGAGGAGACAATGTCGTGAAACTATTTTTTGCCTCAGACCTGCATGGCTCTTTGCCAGCAACTAAAGAAACCATTGAGCTATTTCTGGCCTCTGGTGCGCACCACCTGATTTTGCTAGGAGATACGCTAAACCATGGGCCGCGAAACCCTATTCCGGAAGGCTACAACCCTCCACAGGTAGCAGACTTATTGAACCAATACAGTGATCAAATTATTTCTGTACGTGGCAACTGTGATAGTGAAGTGGACCAAATGCTATTGAAGTTTCCAATGATGATGGATTACTCATGGGTGCTACTTGAATCTGGCAAGAGAATCTTTTTGACTCATGGTCACTTGTACAACTCTGAAAAACGGCCGCCACTGCGCGAAGGTGATATCATCGCCCACGGGCATACACATGTTCCCGTCGCAGAGATGCAAGATGGAGCCATTATATTCAACCCAGGCTCGATGACATTCCCACGTAATGGCTTACCGAGAAGCTTTGGTACTCTAGAAGACAATAAGCTAACGGTAAAAACGCCAGAAGGCGAAGTATTAGCACAAACCATGATTTAACGGTTTTACTAAGTAAAAAAATAGGGAGCGAATTGCTCCCTATTTTGTGTCTGAATGTCCTAAATCGCGTTCTGGGTCGATAATGTCTCTAACGCGCTGTTTTAGCACCTTGGCTTCAGGAAAGCCGCTGTCTTTTTTCCGTTCCCAAATTTGCTGGCCATTACAGAAAATTTCGAAGCGACCACCTGTGTCTGGGTGTAAGCTGATTGTTTCTATTTCTTCACTAAAAGTATGCAGTAATTCTTGCGATAGCCAAGTTGAACGCAACATCCAGTTGCACTGGCGGCAGTAATAAATATCAATGATTGCTTTATCCATGAAACTTTCCTTTTAATCTTTTTAAACCAGCAACTTGATGCCCACCGCAAACGTGAGAATTTCGAATGCAACTTTAATCACTCTGTTACTGTATCGAGTCGCGGCCCATGCGCCTAAACTGCCGCCTAGAAAAGAGCTTAACAATAAAACAGGTAACCAAGCCCAGTGAATAGGCGCCCCTGCCTGTACGACGGCAATGCCTCCAATGCAATTCCAAAACAGGCCGACACAAATCATGGTGTAAGCAACGGCTTGTTTGTAGTCGTAACCAAACCAGCGCACCAAAAATAGTGTCACGAGCAAACCAGAACCTGCGGTAAGAGATCCGTTAATGATGCCGATAAACAGTAAGCCAATTCCACCAATAACCCAACCAATAGGATGACGGTTGCGTATTACTTCAGCTTGGCCTAGCGATGTCTTAAGTCGCGAGTAGATACCCAGCGCTAGGATCATCGTGCCGAGCATCTTTTCCGCGATACCATCAGGGATCTGTACAATTAAGTTAGCCCCTAAAATCACGCCAATACTGCCGGACAAGATAAGGTAGAGCGCGACTTTCCATTTAATAGTGCCTGATCTTAAATGCGTGCTTGCTGCGCCTAAGCCTAAAGCGACCGAAGCCACCTTATGTGTGCCTAGCGCAACGGAGAACGGTAAGCCGAGAAAGATGAGTAAAGGGAATTGAAGCAAGCCTGCTCCGCCACCGGAAAGTGAAGCCAGCGTGTTGGCGATTAGTGAACCGAAAAAGAGAGTAGTGGTATCTAGCCAATCCATAAGCAAAACAAAGGGGGCGTCTTGCCCCCTTATCATCCAATCAAAATTAGTTTTTAAACAGTACCGAAGAACCGTGGTTCAAGCTAGTGAGCAATAGTGTTTTTTCGTTCACGACGTCAATACGACGACTTTGCTCCGCATCTAGCTTAAAAATTTGAGTAATTAAACGTAGCTGTGCTTCGGAAAAGTCTTTTGATTGAGAAGATGAAATATCTTTAAACTCCGAAGGCGAGACCAACAAATAGTTGTCACTTACTTCCCAGCGGCCTTTTTCCGAGATATTTATCGTTGATTCTGCGGTTGAACCTTGAGCGAATAGTTTTATATTTGCTACGCGAATATAGTCACCATTAGGGAGATATTTCACGTTTGATTCAACATTAACTCGGCGTAGTGGGCCGACAGTATCGTCAGGCAAGCTGTCTGTAATGACTGTCACCATGGTCGACTGCCATTCGTTTGCTGTGAGGAGCTGCTCCACTTTTAGGTCACTTCCCCAATACAACCAACTACTGAAAAGAACGGATACGGCCAAAACCGCAGATGCTAATTTAATCTTCATATTGGCCTCCTTTATTTGCAGATGTCTGTTGGATCGTTTTGACCTGCGAAAATACGCAGTGTTACGTTCTCGTAAGAGTGGTTACTGTCATGAATGTAGTTCAGAATCAGCTGGTTATTTTGTCCACCAGTGGCAATCACTTCAACTGGCAACGAGTCTTCTGCATGGTGCTGCACGTAGCGCTCAATGCATTGCTCTATTGAGGGCAACCAGTTGTTGATTTGAGGGTGATTTACAGGTGTCATCACCGGTACATTTTGATACTCACCAATCTGACGGAATTGGGATTCCGCTGGGTTCGTGAATAACAATACGCAAACAGGAAGCAGCAGAGATAAAAAGATAATGACACGCGGTAGCCAGTTAATCGTGTTAGATGCTGGCTTCGGCTGAGTTTTAGTCGGCTCTACTTGAGGCTCAAGATCAGCAGTAGTATCGGTCACTATCTCTGTTGGTGGTGTATCGCTCGCTTCTAACTCCACTGCTGGCGCTTCGTGTTCAGAAGCGCTTTCTTCAACGTCAGTGTTAGAGTCAGTAGAAAATGGGCTCAAGCGTTCCACTGAACAAATGAGTTGGTAGCCACGTTTAGGTACCGTTTTAACAAACTCTGGAGATTTTGTTGAATCCTTCAACATCTTACGCAGAGTAGAAATCGCTTGAGTCAGGCTTGAGTCATCCACCTCAAAACCTTGCTCACGCCAAACAAACTCGTGAAGCTCGTTACGGGTTAAAACTTCGTTTGGTCTCTCTGCCAACATCAGAAGTATACGGCTTTCGTTGCTTCCTAATCGTACAACGTCGTTGCCGTTTTGTTGGTCAGCGAGCGAATTACTATTTGGATCAAAGGTGAACCTTTGAGCAAGTAGAAATTTGGTGCCAATGTTAGTCATTTAGTTCTTCTTAGATGGATGATGTTGTAATTATGGTGATTTATGTCACAAAATTACCGGGGCGCTTGGAGTGCGCACGACATTTTAGATGCTTTTAGACGGGTAGGATAATTAAAATTTTCTAAAAAAACACCGTTTTTAGCAATATTGACCTTGAATTTACATTTGTCAGCCACATGTTAAATGACATCTCGGTAAGGTGATTTCAAGGGGAAAGTCACAAACTTGTCCCTATGAAAAAGCCAATTAGTTTAGATGTTATGGAGCACACATGAGCGAAACCGTATCTCAAAATAAAGAAACTCGTGGTTTTCAATCAGAAGTAAAACAACTACTGCATTTAATGATCCATTCTCTTTATTCAAATAAAGAGATCTTTTTGCGCGAGCTGATCTCTAACGCATCAGATGCATCAGACAAACTGCGCTTTCAGGCGTTATCTAACCCAGATCTATACGAAGGTAATGCAGACCTTTGCGTGAAACTGTCGTTTGATGAAAGCGCAAATACCTTAACCATTTCTGATAACGGTATCGGTATGAGCCGTGGTGATGTGATTGAGCACTTAGGAACAATCGCAAAATCTGGTACAGCTGAGTTTTTCTCAAAGCTATCTGAAGAGCAGAGCAAAGACTCTCAGCTTATTGGTCAGTTTGGTGTTGGTTTCTACTCGGCATTTATCGTTGCTGACGCCGTTACCGTGCGCACTCGCGCTGCGGGTCTAGCCGCTGATGAAGCGGTACAATGGCACTCAGCGGGTGAAGGTGAGTACACCATCGAAAACATTACCAAAGAGTCACGTGGTACCGACATCATTCTTCATATGCGTGAAGAGGGTAAAGAGTTTTTGAATGAGTGGCGTCTACGTGACGTTATCAGTAAGTACTCTGATCACATCGGCATTCCTGTTTCAATCCAAACTGTCGTTCGTGATGACGAAGGCAAGGAAACAGATGAGAAAAAGTGGGAGCAAATCAACAAAGCCCAAGCACTGTGGACGCGTAACAAATCTGATATTTCAGAAGAAGAGTATCAAGAGTTCTACAAGCACGTATCACATGACTTTGCCGATCCATTGGTCTGGAGTCATAACCGTGTAGAAGGTAAAAACGACTACACGAGCTTACTATACATCCCATCGAAAGCACCTTGGGATATGATGAACCGCGACCACAAATCAGGCTTGAAACTGTACGTACAGCGCGTATTCATTATGGACGATGCAGAGCAATTTATGCCGTCATACTTACGCTTCGTACGTGGTTTAATAGACTCAAACGATTTACCGCTAAACGTATCGCGTGAGATCTTACAAGACAATAAAGTGACTCAGTCTCTACGTAATGCTTGTACTAAGCGCGTGCTAACGATGCTCGAGCGTATGGCCAAGAATGACGAAGAGAAATACCAATCATTCTGGAAAGAGTTTGGTCTTGTGATGAAAGAGGGCCCTGCGGAGGACTTTGCAAACAAAGAGAAAGTTGCAGGTTTATTGCGCTTTGCTTCAACTGAAGTGGACTCTTCTGAGCAAACTGTGGGCTTGGCGTCTTACGTTGAGCGCATGAAAGAAGGTCAAGATAAGATCTACTACTTGACGGCAGACAGCTATGCAGCTGCGAAAAACAGCCCTCACTTAGAACAGTTCAAAGCGAAAGGCATTGAAGTTATCTTGATGTACGACCGCATTGATGAGTGGCTGATGAACTACTTAACTGAGTTTGATGGTAAACAGTTCCAGTCAATCACTAAGGCTGGGCTTGATCTAAGTCAGTTTGAAGATGAAGCAGAAAAAGAGAAGCAAAAAGAAACCGAAGAAGAGTTCAAGTCGGTTGTAGAGCGCACGAAGTCTTACCTAGGCGATCGTGTGAAAGAAGTTCGTACGACCTTCAAACTCGCATCTACGCCTGCTGTTGTGGTAACGGACGATTACGAAATGGGCACTCAAATGGCGAAGCTTCTTGTGGCAGCTGGTCAAGCTGTGCCGGAAGTGAAATACATCTTTGAGCTAAACCCTGAGCACGAATTGGTTAAGCGTATGGCTGACGAAGCCGATGAAGAAGCGTTTGGTCGCTGGGTTGAAGTTCTGCTTGGTCAGGCAATGCTAGCGGAGCGAGGCTCTATTGAGGATCCAACAGAGTTCTTAGGAGCCGTTAATCAACTTTTGACTAAGGTGTAATAACCTCTGCAAATCAAAAAGCTCGCATTTCGCGAGCTTTTTGTTTGTTGTCGCAAAATTTTGCATCTCAAGTGCTGAGTTAATAATCAATAGAGCGTGAAAGAGGGTACTGTTAACATTCTTTAGTCTTAATACACTCTTTGCTCAGAGAACCTGTGATAGAATCTGCGACTTGAATGTGAGTAATAAGGCGTGTATTTTTGCTCGCCTATATACGTTATACCGAAACTTATCGTTGCAGGTGCTTCTCAGGTTTGATGTCTAAGAGGTCAGCTATTGTGAGCTTCGGTATAAATCTTAAATATTAAAGAGGATAAATCATGCGCATCATTCTTCTAGGTGCTCCAGGTGCAGGTAAAGGCACACAAGCAAACTTCATCATGGAAAAATACGGTATTCCACAAATCTCTACTGGTGATATGCTTCGTGCTGCTATCAAAGCAGGTACAGAGCTTGGTAAACAAGCTAAAGCTGTTATTGACGCTGGTCAGCTAGTTTCTGATGAAATCATCCTTGGTCTTATCAAAGAGCGTATCGCTCAAGAAGACTGTGCAAACGGTTTCCTACTAGATGGTTTCCCACGTACTATCCCTCAAGCTGACGGCCTAAAAGAAATGGGCGTAGACGTAGACTACGTTATCGAATTTGACGTTGCAGACGATGTGATTGTTGAGCGTATGGCTGGTCGTCGTGCTCACCTTCCTTCTGGTCGTACTTACCACGTGGTTTACAACCCGCCTAAAGTGGAAGGTAAAGATGATGTAACTGGTGAAGATCTTGTTGTTCGTGATGACGACAAAGAAGAAACAGTACGTGCTCGTCTAGGTGTTTACCACGAGCAAACTGCACCGCTAATCAACTACTACGGCAAAGAAGCTGAAGCAGGCAAGACTAAGTACCTTAAGTTTGATGGTACTAAGCAAGTAGCTGAAGTTAGTGCGGATATTGAGAAAGCACTATCTTAATTTGCTGAAGTCAAAAATTTAATATTTTGATATATTGAAAGCGGCCCAAGTGGTCGCTTTTTTTAGTTTACTCGTAAACATATATCTAATTAACTTCAGCTCGGCTATTCGTTACTTCGAGGTTACTTAAATATATGAACCAAGCCGTTTACCATGAATAGGATGTTATGAAAGAGAATAATAAACAGGGTGTACTCCTAGTTAACCTGGGAACTCCTGACGCACCAACCGCTCCTGCCGTAAAGCGCTTTTTAAGTCAGTTTCTTCATGATCACCGAGTGGTAGACATGACTCGATGGCTTTGGTGTCCACTATTGCACGGCGTTATCCTTCCTATCCGAGCTCCTAAAGTTGCCAAACTCTATCAATCAGTATGGATGGAAGAGGGCTCGCCGTTGATGGTGTACTCTCAACGCCAAACGGAAAAGTTAGCACAAAAGCTTGATATACCTGTAGAGCTTGGTATGACGTATGGTAACCCAAGTTTGCAATCAGGCTTTGAAGCCCTATTGGCGCAAGGCGTTGATGAAGTCATTGTTTTACCTTTGTATCCGCAATACTCGGGCACAACAACGGCAGCGGTTTCTGACGGAATCACTAAAGCATTTAAAAACCTGCCGGTGATGCCAGGCTTTAGCTTTATTCGTGATTATTACAATCACCCGAAATATATTGAAGCGTTAGCGCATTCAGTTCGTGAACATTGGCAAAAGAATGGTCAGGGAGATTACCTGCTGTGTTCTTATCATGGTATTCCAAAACGCTATGCTGACAAT
This sequence comes from Vibrio sp. 970, assembly GCF_033339075.1. NCBI lineage: Bacteria > Pseudomonadati > Pseudomonadota > Gammaproteobacteria > Vibrionales > Vibrionaceae > Vibrio > Vibrio sp. 970. The sequence goes on along the minus strand of NZ_JAWOTW010000010.1, from coordinate 124,868 downwards.
GGTGATGTTTACCCACAGCATTGTGAAGAGACGACTCGCTTGCTTGGGGAAGCGTTAGGTTTAAGCGAACAACAAATTGGCATGACGTATCAGTCCCGATTTGGGAGAGAAGAGTGGCTTCAACCTTATACCGATAAGACCCTAGAGGCACTTCCTGCAAAGGGTGTGAAAAATATTAATGTTGTGACCCCTGCATTTTCGTCAGATTGTTTAGAGACGTTGGAAGAGATCTCGGAAGAGTGTAAAGAGATTTTCCTTGAAGCTGGTGGAGAAAACTTTACCTACATCCCTTGTTTGAACGATAGTGAACTTCATATCGAGATGATGGTTGAGTTAGTTCAATCTAAACTTTAGATACAAAAAAGGGTCGCAATAGCGACCCTTTCTACGTTTAGTTGAGCGATCAAGCAACTTGTACTTGCTGCTCTTCTACTTGCTCTGCCGTGCTGTGCGTATTTTCAGCGCCATGCATCCAGCGAACGAGTGTATTAGAGAATAGGAGCAAAATTACGCCACTTACGGTTGCGCTGACCGCAATACCACTAAAGATAGCCATAGCGCCTAACTCGCCTACGTGAGAGCCCACATAGCCCGCAACATAGTTAGCAATCGCATTACAGCCAAACCATGCACCCATCATAAGTGAAGCTAAGCGAAGCGGTGCTAATTTAGTCACCAATGAAAGACCAATTGGTGATAAACACAGCTCGCCTAATGTGTGGAAGAAGAAAGCGCCGACCAACCATAACATCGATGTTTTTACTGTTGTATCTCCACCTTGTTCTAGCACTGCGCCAACCATACAAAGGAAACCAATCGCCAAGAAAAATAGTGCCATCGCAAATTTCACTGGCGAAGTAGGTTCACGTTTACCCAATTTTACCCAAAGGACAGCCAGAACTGGCGCTAGAGTAATAATGAAAAATGGGTTTAGTGATTGGAACCACGCAGCAGGAACTTCGAAACCACCAATCATGCGATCAGTATATTGTTGAGTGTAGATGTTCATCAGGCCACCTGCTTGTTCAAAGCCTGCCCAGAAGACAATAGTGAATAAGCTCATGACCAGAATTACTTTTAGTCGATTCACTTCTTCTTTGGTGAGTGGCTGCTTCGTGGTGGCGTTTTTGTTATTTAGATCTCGTTTCGCCGCTGGTTCGCGACCAATATCACCAAGCCATGATTGAGCCAGTACCATTTGCATCACTAGGCTAACCAGCATACCCACACCAGCGGCAACAAAGCCTGCTTTCCAACCGTAAGAGGTTGTCACAGAGCCAGAAACGACGCCGGCAAGTAATGCACCTAAGTTGATACCCATATAAAAGATAGTGAATGCGCCGTCACGACGGTTGTCACCTTCTTGATAAAGGTCGCCAACCATGGTTGAGATATTTGGCTTAAAGAGACCGTTACCAGTGATAAGTAGGCCAAGACCTAAATAGAAACTGTGTAGCGAACCAATACCTAAAGCATCAGCAGGAAGTGCAAGAGTAAACTGGCCGATGGCCATTAACGCGCCACCAAGCAAAATTGAGCGACGTTGACCTAAATAGTTATCTGCTAGGTAACCACCGATAAGAGGCGTGATATACACAAGCCCTGTGTATATGCCGTATAGGTCTAATGCGTCTTTGGTTGACCAGCCAAGGCCGCCATTCATTGTTGTATCAGTAAGGTAAAGCACGAGAATGGCACGCATTGCGTAGTAAGAAAAGCGTTCCCACAGTTCAGTACCGAACAATAAGAACAGGCCACGTGGATGACCAAAATATTGATGTTGGTTTGACATAAGCTCTTCTAATAATAGTTATTACATTTTTTAACGACTTCTACGTATACAATGCAATTCAACGAGTGACAAATAATAAAATTTTGCCATTCAACTATTTTTGTTTGTTAAGTGGCTGTTTTTGGTTGGATTTGCAGATTATATGATGGTGTATTGGTTGTGTTACAAACTTAATTTCCATTTTTGCCTATGGACTTCTTTATCGTAAGTTGCTGAAAAATTTCGTTAATGCGAGCGATGTATAATCATACTTTTATAGATAAACTGAATATCAATGACTCAACTTTGGCTTAATGCTAGGATAAAAACAAAATAGAATTGGCTAGTAAAAAGATGAAACGTTGGTATCTACTTTATTGTAAACGTGGGGAGCAGGTTAGGGCGAAACAACACCTTGAAAACCAAGGTGTAGAGTGCTTTTATCCAACTGTAGAAGTTGAGAAGATTTTGCGCGGTAAAAGACAAAAAGTCGAGGAACCGCTGTTTCCTTGTTACGTATTCGCTTACTTTGATTATGAGCAAGGGCCAAACTTCACCTCAGTCCGCTCTACTCGAGGTGTTGTTGACTTTGTGCGTTTTGGTGCTCAACCGAAAGAAGTTCAAGGTGACTTGGTCTTCGAATTGATGCAGCTAGAAAAGTGTTGTAATGACAATACCGTTTCTGAATGCATGCCAAAACCAGGCGATCAAATTAGAGTTAAAAGCGGTCAATTTGCGGGCATAGATGCCATCTTCCAAGAACAAGATGGTGAGAAACGCTCAATTATGCTAGTTCAGATGATCACCAAGCGTGTGCCTGTCAGCATAGACAATAGTGATTTAGATTTAAAATAGCCTAATTCCATCAAACATAAAAAGAGGTGCAAAAGCACCTCTTTTTGATCGTATCTAATTTTCTGTCTGTTTTAAAAGGGTTGGACGAACCGACCCTTATCTTTATCGTAGAGAATTAGTATGAGTCGTTGTGAACGGTCTGTACTGCACGACCTGATGGGTCAACACAGTTTTGGAACGATTCATCCCATTCAATCGCCTTCGCTGAAGAACACGCTACTGAAGGGCCTCCTGGTACACACTCTGCTGCTGATGGAAGTGGGAATAACTCTTCAAATATTTCACGGTACACGTAGCCTTCTTTTGTCGTTGGCGTGTTGTATGGGAATCGATATTGAGCTGTTTCCATCTGCTGGTCTGTCACTTTCTGTTCCGCTACTTCTTTCAGCGTATCGATCCAGCTGTAGCCAACGCCATCAGAGAATTGCTCTTTTTGACGCCATGCGATCGATTCTGGCAGGTAGTGCTCGAAGCACTCACGAAGGATGTGTTTCTCCATTTTACCGTTGCCACACATCTTGTCTGCTGGGTTCAAGCGCATTGCTACATCTATGAACTCTTTATCTAGGAAAGGTACGCGTCCTTCAACTCCCCATGCTGCCAGCGACTTGTTAGCACGAGCACAGTCGAACATGTTCAGAGCAAGCAGTTTACGCACTGTCTCCTCGTGGAACTCTTTCGCGTTTGGCGCCTTGTGGAAGTAAAGGTAGCCACCAAAGATTTCGTCAGCGCCCTCACCAGACAATACCATCTTGATACCCATCGCTTTGATCTTACGACCCATTAAGAACATAGGTGTTGATGCGCGGATAGTCGTCACGTCATACGTTTCAATGTGGTAAATCACGTCACGAATCGCGTCCAAACCTTCTTGAATCGTGTACGTCATTTCGTGGTGAACGGTACCAATTTGGTCGGCAACTTCGCGAGCTGCTTTCAGGTCAGGCGCGCCTTCTAGGCCAACAGCAAAAGAGTGCAGTTGAGGCCACCAAGCTTCAGACTTTTCATCATCTTCAATACGCATCGCTGCAAAGCGTTTTGCTACCGCAGATGTAATAGAAGAATCTAGACCGCCTGAAAGAAGTACACCGTAAGGCACGTCAGTCATTAGTTGGCGTTTAACAGCCGCTTCTAGCGCTTCCGTCAATTCTTCTTTGCTAGTGCTGTTACCTTGTACTGCTGCGTACTCGTTCCAGTCACGAACATAGTAACGTGTTGGCTGAGTATCTTTAGAGCTGTAGTAGCTACCAGGAGGGAATTCACTTACTGTTTTACATACTGGAACAAGAGCCTTCATCTCTGATGCCACATAGTAGTTACCATGCTCATCGTGACCTTGATAAAGAGGGATAATACCAATATGGTCACGGCCGACTAAATACTCATCTTTTTCTTCGTCGTAGAGCACAAAAGCGAAAATACCGTTTAGTTCTTCAAGGAGATCTGCACCCATATCTTGGTAAAGTGCAAGAATGACTTCACAGTCTGAATCGGTTTGAAATTCGTACTTTCCTTCGTAACGAGCACGAATTTCTTTATGGTTGTAGATTTCACCATTGACGGCAAGGATGAGCTTCTTATCAGGGCTGTATAGCGGCTGTGCACCACTATTTAGACCAACAATCGCCAAGCGCTCGTGCGCTAAAATAGCACGCTCTGAAGAGTAAATCCCAGACCAGTCTGGGCCACGGTGACGAAGTTTTTTCGACATCTCTAATGCGATAGGGCGCAATGCGGCTGCATCGCTTTTAATGTCTAAAATGCCAAATACTGAACACATACTACATCCTTACTAAACTAAACAATTTCTAATCGGTATGGTTTAAATTTGCCATTACTAATAAAAAAAGCAACGTTTTGTGATTAAAAAAATGATAAAAGGCCTTGTTGTATGGAAAATATTTAACTAAACCGTTGTTTTGGTGAATGAGATCAAGGTTTGGTATAAAAACTATACAAAAAAGGCTTCCTATCAATAGAAAGCCTTCCGAAAAATATCAGTGCTGTTGCTTATTTAATTGGTGTGAATTTAGGTTGAAGTTGTTTACAGACGTGTCGAGCAAAACCGCTACCAGCTTCACTATAAATATTGAATGCTGCGTCAACGCCATTTTCAAGTAAGCCTTCCAATTGATCTGGGTATTCGGCTATAGCGGCAATTTGCCCCTTATATTTTCTGCGTTTAAGCTGCTCAAGTGCTGTTTGGTTACCTTGATGATGTGGCATTGCAAGCAGAACCAGTTTTACATGACCTGTATCTAAAATTCGCTCCCAGAAATCCGGGTCGGTGGCATCACCAGAAATCACATTTCTTCCTTCTGAACGATGATGATGTGCAGCGTCTTCACGAATTTCTATACCCAATGAAATTTTGCCATAGCGTGAACGTAGCTCATCATAAGCGCCCGTTCCAATACGCCCCATACCTAAGATCAATACTTGGGCATGACCTGGGTTGATGAGTTGGTCGCGTTGATTGAGCTTTTCTACCGCTGTCTCTTGCAGCCACTTACCTGAATGTTGATAAATTTTATGGCTAAGGCGGTTAAGTGGCGCGGAAATTACAAAGGATACCGACACCGCAACCGCAATCGCAGCAAGCATATCACTTGGCATCCAGCCCATTTTATAGGCCAACCCAGCAACAATAAGACCAAACTCACTGTAGTTAAATAGTGATAAAGAGGCGAGCAAAGAGGTACGTACTCGAAACTTAAAATGATTAATAGTGACGAAGTACAAGAGTCCTTTGATTGGTAGCAGTAAGATAAATAGCAGGGCGAGAACGACGCCATTCACGCTCAATGAGGCGGATAAACCAATGTTCAAAAAGAAGCAGACTAAAAAGAGCTCCTTCATATTGAATAATGACTTGGATAGTTCTGAGGCTTTTGGGTGACCTGCGAGTAGCATGCCTAAAATTAGCGCGCCCAAGTCTGGTTTCATCCCGACCAACTCGAATAGCCCAGCACCGACAACAAGCGCGAAGAAAATACCGAATAGCACCAGCATTTCGCCGTGGCCAACTTTATCGAGCAGCTTATAGAATAGGGAACGAAGGAAAGGCAGTGCGAACAAACCGATGGCATACCATTCTGGGACTTTTCCGGTTGAAGCAGTCAGGAATACTACGGCAAAAATATCTTGCATAACCAAGATACCGATCGCGAGTGTGCCGTAGGTCGCGTTCATTTCGCCTTTTTCTTGCAATGCTTTTACGGCAAAAACGGTACTAGAGAACGATAGTGCAAAAGCTAAAAGCAGGATTTGGCTGCCGTCCATACTGGCTAGCGAAGTCAAGCCCAGTAGTTTTAAGCCGGATAACGCTAGGGCAAAAAAAGCGGTAGAGAGTATGTTGTGGGCGGTTGCCCCTCCCCATATTTCTTTGGACAGCAGGGTTTTTACATCGAGTTTGAGTCCAATAGTAAACAGAAGAAGAGTAACACCAAGATCTGCGAGAGTGACAATAACGTCATTGCTTTGGTAACCAAATGCATGCAAGCCAAATCCAGCTAGTAGAAAACCAACGAGGGGAGGGAGGCTGCATTTAAGCGCAATAAAACCAGCTAAAAAAGCGGCTGTAATTAGAATAATTTCCATACTGTTGAGCTGTATTCCTGATATACAAAAACGGGCTGTGAAAACACAGCCCGAGATTGTAACTCAATTGGTTGTATAAACTTAGTCTTCCAGTAACTTTTGTAACAAAACTCCGTTTAGCATAGCGCGTTTAATCATCGCAAATGCGCCCATCGTTGGCTGCTTATCAATGTGAGAAGCCACGATAGGGAGGTCGTTATGGAAAGTTTTAAGAGATTGATTCTCTACGTTGCGTTGAATTGCAGGGAAAACAATATCTTGTGCTGCAGTAATATCGCCAGCAATTACAATTTTCTGTGGATTAAATAAGTTAACCGTAATCGCAATCGCTTTACCTAGCTGGTTGCCCACTCGCACTAAACTCTGTTTCGCAAGTTCATCGCCATTCACTGCGTGCTGACATACCGCTTCAATTGTGATGTTTTCAAGGTCGGTTAAGCTTGATTCGTATCCTTGAGTAATCAGTTGCTTCACTCGTTGAATAATCGCTGGGTTTGCAGCTACGGTTTCTAAACAGCCAAAGTTTCCACATTGGCATTGCTCACCAAGCGGGTCAATTTGGATATGACCAATTTCACCGACGTTGCGGTTAAAACCAAGAAAAACCTGGCCGTTAACGATAATACCTGCGCCAGTACCGCGATGGACGCTAACCAAAATAGAATCCTGGCAGTCTTGGCTTGCTCCAAAGTAGTGCTCAGCCAACGCCATGCCACGTACGTCGTTGCCAACAAAGCATGCTGTATTAAACTTCTCTCCAACAATTTCACCGAGAGCAAGATTATCGATATCGGTATTAGGCATGTATTCGACCACGCCAGTTGTTGGGTTAACAAGGCCCGGTAAAGTGATGCCGATAGCGATGAGTTGATCAATTTTGTCTTCGCAACGGCTTACGAAATCTTTTAATAAATCGATAAGTCCTGCGATTAAGTCTGCTTGGTTAGTGTAGTGCAGTTCATGCTGATCTTCTGCCAGCGCGGTACCACCTAAATCGTATAAACTGAACTGTACGTAATCTCGACCTAAGCGAACGGCAATCGAATGAAAAGGTTTGACTTCAGTAGTCAAAGAGATCGCACGACGACCACCAGTTGAAGCTTGTTGGGCGACCTCCTTAATAAGGCCGCGCTCTAAAAGTTGGCGGGTTATTTTGGTAACACTAGCAGGCGCGAGCTGACTCACGTCCGCGACTTGAATACGGGAGATAGGACCTTGCTGATCAATCAGCCTATATACCGCAGCGCTGTTAAGCTGTTTTACTAAATCTACATTACCAATCTGTCCGCCATTCATGCTTAATTTTGCTCGTATTGTCCGTTAACAACCGTCGCTTTTACTTTAAAGTCACGATCGAAAATAGTCAGGTTTGCAACCATCCCTTTTCGAACTCGGCCAAGGCGATCCTCAACACCAATTGCTGTTGCTGGGTATAACGTGGCCATTCGTAGAGCTTCGTCTAAAGCGATCCCCGCGTGCTCAACTGAATTCTGAACTGCTTCAATCATTGTCAAAGCTGAGCCGCCTAGCGTGCCATTTTCATCAACACACTTACCATCTCGGTAATATACTTTCTTACCGACAAAAATAAAGTGATCAATGTTAGCACCTGCTGGAGCTGTGGCATCCGTCACCAAAACAAGCTTTTCACCTTTGATTTTATGAGCAATTCGGATGTTTGCGTAGTCGACGTGAAAACCATCAGCAATAATGCCAGCGTATACGTCAGGAGTATCGTAAATTGCACCAACAACTCCTGGTTCACGACCAACCATTGGTGTCATTGCATTAAAGAGGTGTGTAGCAAAAGTAATGCCTGCTTCAAAGCTTTTACGTGCTTCGGTGTAGGTTGCATTTGTGTGGCCAATTGAAACCACGATGCCAGCAGCCTTTAATCGCGCAATATGCTCTGGGTCGTTATGCTCAGGTGCTAGTGTTACTTTCGCTACGATATCGGCGTTTGCGCAGATAAGGTCGATCATGCTTTCGTCTGATGGGCGAATAAAATCGACGTTATGGATGCCTTTTTTCGCGACGTTAAGGTAAGGACCTTCGAGGTGTAAACCAAGCGATTGATTTTGATACTTGTTGTGGTACTCACGAGCTGCGGCAATTGCAGTTCGCATATCTTCATCAGATGACGTAATGAGTGTTGGCAGGAAGCTAGTACAGCCAGATTTGAGGTTTGCCTGGTGCATGATTTGCATGGTTTCAGGGGTAATTGCATCGTTTAGCATTACACCGCCACAACCGTTCAACTGCAGATCGATAAAGCCTGGACTTAGACTAGCGCCTGCAAGGTCTTTTAGTTCGATGCTTTGAGGTAGCTCAGAAACCGGCACAATAGATTGAATAAGATCGTTTTCGATGATGACCGCATGATCGGTAAGAACATCACTACCGGTATAAATTTTACAGTTACTTAGCGCGTACATAGTCAGCTAGTCCTTATAGATGAGAATTCAATTTCTATATCGTTATCTAAGTAGAGACTGCTTCAGTCATATGGGTACTTAGTTTGTATCACTGAATTAGATAACGAGTCACATACAGCAAGTCGCGTTTTATCGATGTTATTGTCATAGTAACTAACTGAAAAGTAATAATTGTATGGTTTTTTATGATTCTTTTTCAGAGCAAAGTTACAGTGATTTACCCGCCTAGATACCAAAATAACACTGATTCTGCCTTGCATAAAGTGCGAGAATATTATCTTTAAAACGCCATTTTTTCGTATAATAAAATAAGTTTTATGATCTCGCTAGCAAAAACCTTCCGAAAGGGCAAATTGTGGTGATTATGATCACAAACGGTGAGCTTTTAATTTGCGGAGCAAAATTAATATCATAAACTTAGGATGACTAAATTGGACGGCTGAAATAAGTCATTCAACATAACATCTAATCCTATAGGGGGAACTTAAGGTGAACATTCTCGGATACTTCCAGAAGGTGGGTAAGGCGCTTATGGTGCCGGTTGCCACACTTCCTGCAGCAGCAATACTCATGGGTATTGGCTACTGGATCGACCCAAATGGCTGGGGCGCAAACAGTGCACTTGCTGCATTTCTTATTAAAGCTGGTGCAGCGATCATTGACAACATGTCAGTATTGTTCGCTGTTGGTGTTGCTTATGGAATGTCTAAAGACAAAGATGGCGCCGCTGCACTTTCGGGTTTCGTGGGCTTCTTAGTTGTCACAACGCTTTTGGCCCCTGGCGCAGTATCACAAATTCAAGGCATTGACCCAAGTGAAGTACCTGCTGCATTTGGTAAAATCAATAACCAGTTCGTAGGTATCTTGGTTGGTATTGTTTCTGCTGAGTTGTACAACCGTTTTTCTCACGTAGAGCTGCACAAAGCACTGGCGTTTTTCTCTGGTAAGCGTCTTGTACCTATCCTAACGTCTTTTGCTGGTATCGTTATTGCGTTCATCCTGATGTACGTTTGGCCATCAGTTTACGGCGGTCTGGTCAGTTTTGGCGAAAGCATTCAAGGTATGGGTGAAGCAGGTGCAGGTGTTTACGCATTCTTCAACCGTCTTCTAATTCCTGTTGGTCTGCACCATGCACTAAACTCAGTGTTCTGGTTTGATGTTGCTGGTATTAATGACATTCCAAACTTCCTTGGCGGTGCGAAATCATTAGCTGAAGGCACGGCAACGGTAGGTGTTACGGGGATGTACCAAGCGGGCTTCTTCCCAATCATGATGTTTGGTTTACCAGGCGCTGCTCTAGCGATGTACCATACTGCGAAATCAAAGAATAAAGAGAAAGTGGCATCTATCATGATTGCAGCTGCGTTTGCTTCATTCTTTACAGGTGTAACAGAACCACTTGAATTTGCATTCATGTTCCTTGCTCCAGGACTGTACGTTCTTCACGCAGCGCTGACTGGTCTATCAGTTTATATCGCGGCATCAATGCAGTGGATTGCAGGTTTCGGTTTCTCTGCTGGTTTAGTCGACTTAGTATTGTCGACTCGTAACCCGCTAGCGGTAAATTGGTACATGCTCATTGTACAAGGTCTTGGTTTCTTTGCGGTTTACTACTTCGTGTTCCGTACCGTGATTGTTAAGTTTGGCCTTAAAACACCGGGACGTGAAGATGATGAAGAAGCTTCATCTAACGTGGCTGGATCAAGCAATTCTTCAGAGCTTGCTCGTCAGTACTTGAAAGCACTTGGCGGTCATGACAACCTAAGTTCTATCGATGCCTGTATTACTCGTTTGCGCCTTTCTGTGAAAGATATGAGCGTTATCAATGAGAAAACTCTGAAAGATCTTGGAGCTATGGGAGTTGTGAAGCTAGGTACAAACAACCTACAAGTTATCCTTGGTCCACTAGCAGAGATTGTTGCTGGTGAGATGAAGAATGTATCTAAAGATGAAGACTTAAGTGGTGTTCAGTTACCAGCTTAACTGTTTAATAGTGGTGCGATTGTTTGTTATTGGTATTGCAAACAATTGATACTACAACATCGCAAAAGGCCTCCGCAGGAGGCCTTTTTTCGTTTAGGCCCTTTGAATCTGCTTTGCTTTCACGCCAACTCGATAAATATTGTCGTTTTAGAGCGAGTTCTTGTTGTCTAATTGCTTAGAATTGTGGATCATTAGGAACAATGTACTCTGTGAAACCATACTTGGATACAGGGTTCCGTTTTCTCTGACAATACTAATATTTTTGAGGTGCTATAGATGAGTGAAGCTGATGCTCGTCCATCAAACTTTATTCGCCAGATCATTGATAAAGATCTAGCGGATGGTAAACACACTAGCGTGCATACTCGATTCCCGCCGGAGCCAAATGGCTACCTGCATATCGGTCATGCTAAGTCTATCTGTTTGAACTTCGGTATTGCTCAGGACTACCAGGGTCAATGTAATCTGCGTTTCGACGATACAAACCCTGAAAAAGAAGACATCGAATACGTTGAGTCTATCAAGAAAGATGTAAACTGGTTGGGCTTTGAGTGGAGTGGTGAAGTATGTTACTCATCAAACTACTTCGATAAGCTTTACGAATATGCAATTGAATTGATTAACAAAGGCTTAGCGTACGTAGATGAGCTAAGTCCAGAGCAAATTCGTGAATACCGCGGCACACTAAAGGCGCCAGGTAAACCAAGTCCATACCGTGACCGTTCTGTTGAAGAGAACTTGGCGTTGTTTGAAAAAATGCGCGCTGGTGAATTTGAAGAAGGTAAAGCGTGTCTTCGTGCTAAAATCGACATGGGTTCTTCATTCATGGTCATGCGCGATCCAGTTTTATACCGTGTGCGTTTTGCTACGCACCACCAAACTGGTGATAAGTGGTGCATTTACCCAATGTACGACTTTACGCACTGTATTTCTGATGCATTAGAAGGCATTACGCACTCTATTTGTACGCTTGAATTCATGGATAACCGTCGTCTGTACGATTGGGTTCTAGACAACATCACGATCGAAAGCCGTCCACATCAATACGAGTTCAGTCGTTTAAACCTTGAATATACAGTGATGTCTAAGCGTAAGCTTAACCAGCTAGTTACTGAAAAACTGGTTAATGGTTGGGATGATCCACGTATGCCGACTGTCTCAGGTCTGCGTCGTCGTGGCTTCACACCTGCATCTATTCGTGAGTTTTGTAAGCGTATTGGTGTAACGAAGCAAGAAAATATGATCGAGTTTAGTTCATTAGAATCTTGTATTCGTGATGACCTAAACGAGAACGCTCCGCGTGCAATGGCTGTACTGGATCCTGTTAAAGTTGTTATCGAAAACTTTGAAGCAGGCGCAGTAGAAAACTTGACAGTTGCCAACCACCCAAATAAACCAGAAATGGGCGTGCGTGAAGTGCCATTCACGCGTGAATTGTGGATTGAGCGTGAAGACTTCCGTGAAGAAGCGAACAAAAAGTACAAGCGTTTAGTGCTAGGTAAAGAAGTTCGTTTACGTGGTGCTTACGTGATCAAAGCTGAGCGCGTTGAAAAAGATGCCGAAGGCAACATCACAACGATCTTCTGCTCTTACGATGCAGATACGCTAGGTAAAAACCCAGCAGATGGTCGTAAAGTGAAAGGCGTTATTCATTGGGTGTCAGCTGATAAAGCTCTTCCAGCGGAAATTCGGCTGTACGATCGTTTATTTACGGTGCCAAACCCAGGCGCAGCGGAAGATTTTGCTTCTACTATCAACCCTGAATCATTAGTTGTGATCAATGGCTTCGTCGAGCCTAGCCTAGCTTCTGCAGAAGCAGAAAAAGGTTACCAGTTTGAACGTATGGGTTACTTCTGTGCAGACTCGAAAGACTCTTCAGCAGATAATCTAGTATTCAACCGCACGGTTGGTCTACGTGATACCTGGGCGAAAATTGAGAATCAATAATCTCAATTAATGCTGAGAACGATGAAAAAATGCCAGCAAACGCTGGCATTTTTTATACCTAATCCCACAGAGTGCTATATAGATGTGCAAAACTGTGGAGAAAAAAGATGGGTGTTTAGTAGCTTTTGTTCTGTAACCAAAGTACTGACGTCTAAGGTACTGACTTCTAGAAACAAAAAACGCCAGCATGTGCTGACGTTTACTTTTTAAATTAACAAACCCTTATTTTTTCGGTTTGTGTGCATCTGGATTGTCTTTACAACCACCATCGCTACACTTGCCGTACAAGTATAAGCTGTGGTTTGTTAGTGTGACATTGTACTTAGCTGCAATCTCTTTTTGACGTTCTTCAATAAGATCGTCAGAAAATTCAATTACCTCACCACAGTCTAGGCACACTAGGTGGTCGTGGTGATGTTGAGTCGATAATTCGAAGACTGACTTTCCACCTTCAAAGTGGTGACGAGTTACAATACCAGCATCGTCGAACTGGTTTAGAACTCGGTAAACAGTTGCTAGGCCAATTTCTTCACCTAGATCAATCAACTTTTTGTACAAATCTTCAGCACTGATGTGCTGGCAGTCTGGCTGCTGAAGTACTTCTAGAATTTTTAGCCTCGGAAGGGTTACTTTTAAACCCGCATCCTTCAGCGCCTGATTATTATCTGACATATACTTTCCCGTTGGATCATCTGCAGCGATTTAACAGAATTCAATCTTCCTACCATTATAGGATAAGCGTTCGGAACATTAAACCACGAACTTCAAAGGGTTAATAGAATCTTTTTGTAAATTAGAAGCAGGTCCATTATATTACAGCTCTGACCAGTTACAATTGTGTAACATTAAGCTTGGAGAGGGCAGGGATAGCGATGAATAGGCGACTAGCGAAGATATACAAACCAGGAATTGTAAAGTTCGCACTCAATATTTGGCCTCCTTTTTGGGGGGCGGGTATTAAAATCTTACATATTTCTCAAGACTTCCGTACTGTAAAGGTACGTTTAAAGCTTCGCTGGTGGAATAAAAATGCCAATCGCACCCAATATGGCGGCAGTATTTTCTCTTTAACTGATCCTATTTACTCGTTGATGCTGATGGGGATTCTACGAGAGGAATATTATGTGTGGGATAAAGAGGCAAGCATTAACTTTATTAAGCCGGGGCAAAGTGATTTGTTTGCAGAATTTGAGGTCACTGAAGGGATGCTGGAAAACATTTATCAAATGACACGGAATGGAGAAAAGTGTTTTCCTGAGTTTATTACTCATGTAAAAGATAAACAGGGGAATGTGGTTTCAGAGGTTCAACGCAAGCTTTATGTAAGAAAGAAACCTCAGTATCGCGAAGAGGAAGTACTTACCGATGCTGTGTGACAATACATACAAAAAGACCTCCAAGTGGAGGTCTTTGCATCATTCAATTTGATTAGCCTTCTAGCTCAGCTAAACACATCTCTTCATAGATCTGTTTAACCCAGCTTTCAACACGCTCGTCAGTCAATTCTGGTTGGCGGTCTTCATCAATACATAGACCTACGAATTGGCTTTCGTCACCTTCAACAAGTGCTTTAGACGCTTCAAATTCGTAGCCTTCTGTCGAGGTATGGCCAAGAATTGTGCCGCCTTTAGATTCAACGATATCACGGACTGTGCCCATCGCGTCACAGAAGTATTCTGCGTAGTCTTCTTGGTCGCCACAGCCAAAGATAGCCACTAGCTTAGTAGAGAAGTCGATTTGCTCAAGTTCAGGGAAGAAGTCATCCCAATCACATTGTGCTTCGCCGTAGTACCAAGTTGGGATACCTAGAAGAAGAAGATCGAAGTTATCAATGTCTTCTTTGCTGCTTTTCGCGATGTCTTGAACGTGAACCAGATGTTTACCTAGTTGCTTTTGAATCATCTTTGCAACGGCTTCAGTATTACCTGTGTCGCTACCGAAGAAGATACCTACACTTGCCATAGAGTCTATACCTTTACATTGTTTGTTATTGGCGATGCCACTAAGGGTTTAACCTAACCCTGAGCCTTCCCAAGTTAGCTGAATTACACCTTTTGCAATAAAGCCAGCACAGCCTAGGAAAAGGACTAACCACACAATACGACGACCAAAAACAGGTACATTGCCTTGCTTTAGCACATCTTTTATCGCCATCCCGATGAAAAAAAAGATAGCAGCAAAAAGAAGATCGAGCCCAATAGACTCGAGCATATCCATATAGTCGTAAAGCATTTTAGCCCTTCATGCCGAAAAATCTTGGGCGCACTATACCACTGTTAAACGGTAAAGTTAATGCACTACAAGAAGGGTTATTTCAATAATCTAGTGTTGCTTTTCGAATTTGTTAACTCGAAATGTATTTTCGAATGACTCTCATTACTTCTGTCGGTTTCTCGGCGTGTAACCAGTGACCAGTGCCAGCGATAATGTGTGCTTTAGCATGGTTAAATTGTCGCTTCACTGCCGGCTGATGTTCTGGCATTAAGTAGTCAGAGTCGCCGCCTTTGATAAATAAAGTTGGGATATCTGTTGGTGTGATTTCTTGCCAGCCAATAATTTGGTCATAATTCTCAAAAAGGCTCGGTACGTTAAACCGCCAATCCATCTTATCGCCATTTTTGTACAGTGATTTAGAGAGAAATTGTCTTACACCATCGAGTTCAATATGTTGAGCTAGGATATCCATGGCTTGCTGTCGATTTGCTGGTTTTTCATTAATAACAGCATGTAAGCCGTTAAAAACATTATCGTGACGGTTCGTAGTGTAGGCTACAGGCGCCATGTCGAGAACGACTAACTGCTTGACTACATTTGGAGCAATGTCCACAAGAGCCATCGCGACTTTTCCGCCCATGGAGTGACCAATAACAATAGATGGCTCAACGTTTAAGTGCTGAAGGAGCTGAGCCACATCTTTTGCCATATCGGTATAGTTATGGACTTCGGAGTGGAAAGAGAGGCCGTGATTTCTCAGATCAATACTGATCACCGTGTGATCTTTAATAAGATCGCGGGCGAGTAGACCCAGATTACTTAAACTACCAAACAATCCGTGAATCAAAACAACTGTTTGGCCTTGGCCTTCCTGCTTATAGTTGAGTAATGCTGACATTTTATCTTATTCGTGATGGGTTTAACGTGGAGTATCCGCGTGGATCTCGTTATAATCCCCCAGAGTTTAAACATTGAGAATGTGAAAAGCGAATGAAAACAATTGAGGTTGATGAGGATCTATACCGTTATATAGCTAGTCAAACTAAGCATATCGGTGAAAGCGCCTCGGATATTTTGCGACGCCTTTTAAACCTTGATGGTCAGTTGCAGGAAGCTAAAGCCGCGCCTGTAGTAGAGAAGCCACAAGGGATTGTAGTAAGTAAAGATGCGGGTAAAACGGAATCTGTTGATGTAGTGAAAGAAATGCGTTCGCTGCTTATTTCTGATGAGTTTGCCGGTCTAAAAAAAGCGATTGATCGCTTTATGTTGGTATTATCGACCTTACATAAATTGAATCCAGAAGGTTTCGCCCAGGCTACGAATGTAAAAGGACGCAAACGCGTGTACTTTGCAGATAATGAAGAAACCTTGCTAGCAAACGGTAATACGACCAAGCCAAAAGCCATTCCTGGCACACCGTTTTGGGTTATCACGAATAACAATACAAGTCGTAAAAGACAGATGGTTGAACAAGTGATGGCACACATGGGGTTCCAACCTGACTTAATAGAAAAAGTAACAGGTTCAATCTAAGAAACCTGATAGAAGCCTCATAATGCGTCGCAGTGAGCGGATATTATGAGGCTTTTTTAATTTTATTTGTATTTAAAGAAAGGATGTCAAACATGGCTATGCACCCTCGTGCTGGGCAAAAAGCGCAGCAGGAAGATCTTCACAATATCCCAGCACTCGTTGCTAACTACTTCTTACTTCAACCAGACGCGGCAAACGCAGAACACAAAGTTCAATTTGGTACTTCTGGCCACCGCGGTACTGCAGACAAGCACACTTTTAACGAAAACCACATTTTAGCGATCGCTCAAGCGGTAGCAGAAGTTCGTGCTGAGCAAGGCACAACTGGCCCGTTGTTTGTGGGTAAAGACACGCATGCGCTATCTGAGCCTGCTTTTTCAAGTGTGATTGAAGTATTGATTGCAAATGGTGTGAAAGTGATTGTCCAGCAAGACAACGGTTACACGCCAACACCGGGTATTTCACACGCGATTCTGACTTACAACATCAAACACGATGAAAAAGCAGACGGTATCGTTATTACCCCATCACATAACCCACCACAAGACGGCGGAATCAAATACAATCCGACACATGGTGGTCCTGCAGAAGCTGAGTTGACTCAAGCTATCGAAGATCGTGCGAACGAATTGATTGCTGAAGGTTTACAAGGTGTTAAACGCCTACCACTAGCAGAAGCAAAAGCATCGGATCTGTTTGTAGAGATGGACTTGGTGAAGCCATACATTGATGACCTGGTGAACGTTATCGATATGGAAGCAATCCAAAAAGCGAACCTGAAGATTGGTGTAGATCCATTGGGTGGCAGCGGTATCGATTACTGGCGTCAAATTGGTCAGGCATACAACCTAGACCTAACGCTAGTAAGTGAATCGATCGATCCTTCTTTCCAATTCATGTCGCTAGATAAAGACGGCGTTGTGCGTATGGACTGTTCTTCTCCTTACGCAATGGCGGGTCTATTGGCACTGAAAGACGAATACGATTTAGCATTTGGTAACGATCCTGACTACGACCGTCACGGTATCGTTACGCCAAAAGGTTTGATGAACCCGAACCACTTCTTAGCCGTTTGTATTGACTACTTGTACCGTCATCGTGACGCGTGGGGTAAAGACGTCGCTGTTGGTAAAACACTAGTTTCAAGTGCGCTGATTGATCGTGTTGTTGCGGATCTAGGTCGTGAGCTATGTGAAGTGCCTGTTGGTTTCAAATGGTTTGTAGACGGTCTGTACACTGGTAAGTTTGGTTTCGGCGGCGAAGAAAGTGCTGGTGCGTCTTTCCTTCGTAAAGATGGCACGCCTTGGTCAACAGACAAAGATGGCATCTTGCTATGCCTTCTAGCAGCAGAGATCACTGCGGTAACGGGTAAGAACCCTCAAGATTACTATGAAGAGCTAGCGGCGAAGCACGGTGAGTCGAAGTACAACCGTATTCAAGCTGTAGCAAATGGCCCACAAAAAGACGTATTGAAGAAGTTGTCACCAGAAATGGTTGCGGCTGAAACTCTAGCAGGTGATGCTATCACTGCTCGTCTAACGCATGCACCAGGCAATGGTGCTGCGATTGGCGGCCTTAAAGTAACGACAGCTAACGGTTGGTTCGCTGCTCGTCCATCAGGCACAGAGGACATCTACAAGATTTACTGTGAAAGCTTCAAAGGTGAAGAACATCTGAAACAAATCGAAGCAGAAGCACAAGAGATCGTTAATCAAGTGTTTGCAGCCGCTGGTTTGTAAAACATCCAATGGTCAATGTATCTAGCAAAAGGTTGATGTGAAAACATCAACCCTTTCATGTTTAAGTGCCCCGAACAGCTTTATCTCCGGGCCATGAATCTGGTACCACAAACCAGAATTGACCGTCTTCCGTTTGTGCGTGTATGAATCGATCTAAAGGCTTTTCAATAGGTTGAGAGAAATCGTCTGTACCGGTCGCCCAGCATGGTTTATGTAAATGATAAAGGGGTTTACTAATTAAATCCCATTGACTTTGATAGCACCAGTAACCACTAATCTGACTTGGATTTAATTCATAACCCAAGCACTCCTTAGGAGTTGGCTCTGGAGTAAACGGATTAATATAGAGTCGTCCTTGCATCATTAGGCGCTCTTCTGGAGAGTCGTTTAAAGGAATTATTTTTTGAAATTCCGGGCGATCGCTCATTTTCAGTTGATGCGTGAGCATTCTATCCAATTTCGCATGTAACTGGTCGTGAGCATTCGGGCCATACCAAATGCCGTTGTAAAGAAGATAAAACTTAATCGCCACTTCCCAATGTTCTATCTGATTTGATTCTGTATTCCTCAACACCAAATCGACAGCACCAATGGTCTTACCTTCAGCGTCGTTTAACTGAATTTCTTCGGCAATAATCTGATATCGTTCTGAATTAGAAAGAGCCGCAGTGCATAGGTGCTGATATAAAAAACCCAGTCTCGGATTACCATTGTATTGTTCTGAGCTATTCAAAGGTTTGACCGAGACATCTTCTAAGGTAGCAAACGGAGGGCGTAACTTGAAAAGCGGAGGTGAAGTGGCGATCCATTGGTAAAAGCGTTGCAGTTGGTTCATCCGTATCCCTAAATTTATGGTGAGGCGACAAGCTTTGTTATTGTAACTAAATTTGCTTTTGAGGGTAGGGTGGCTAGCATCGATATTAGGGTTCGAGATACACTTCAAAGACCTAAATGATATCAAGGTGCCAGATGTCAAAACGTTGTTGTATCAACTAGGTTGCACTCTTTCGTCTGATTCCATCGAGAGGTTATTTAGGTTTACATGCGCTAGAAATTGGAAGTAATAATGAATAACTTAAAGCTAGAACAGATTCTTAATGACAAACTGTCACCGCAGTTAATTAAAGATTACGCACCAAATGGGTTACAGGTAGAAGGGAAATCAGCGGTAAAGCGTGTTATCACTGGCGTAACCGCCTCTCAAGCCTTAATCGATAAAGCGATTGAGCTTAATGCAGACGCATTACTTGTTCATCATGGCTATTTTTGGAAAGGTGAGCCTGAGCCAATTCGTGGCATGAAAGGTAAACGAATTCGTAGCCTGATCAAAAATGATATCAACTTATATGGTTATCACCTTCCTCTAGATATTCATCCAGAGCTAGGCAACAACGCTGAATTAGCTCGCTTACTTGAAATCGAAGTAGAAGGTGGGCTTGAAGGGCACCCTCAGTCAGTTGCTATGTTTGGGTGCTTGAAAAAGCCGATGTCTGGTGTTGAATTTGCGAGTAAGATCAACCAAGTTCTTGATAGAGAGCCTCTGCATATCGCTCCAGAGAATACCGATAAGATGATTGAGACAGTCGGCTGGTGCACTGGTGGAGGGCAGGATTTCATTGAACTTGCTGTACAGCACGGGCTGGATGCATTTATCTCTGGAGAAATTTCAGAGCGCACCACTTATACCGCTCGTGAAATGGACATTCATTACTTTGCTGCAGGTCATCATGCTACTGAGCGTTATGGTGTTCAGGCCTTAGGCAAATGGCTAGCGGATGAATACGGCCTACATGTGGAGTTTATCGATATAGATAATCCGGTTTAACGTTCGCTATTCGTAACGTTAAGTGCTGAAAAGAAAAAGGGTTGAGACGAAAATCTCAACCCTTTTGTTTGTCTATCTTCGTACTAAAAGATCATTCACGTTCGTGAAGTGGAGAAAACTCACGTTGTGTTTCGCCAGTGTATAGCTGACGAGGACGACCAATGCGGTTCAGTGGATCGCTATGCATTTCGTTCCAGTGAGCAATCCAGCCGATGGTACGAGAAATCGCGAAGATAACCGTAAACATAGAAACTGGAATACCAATCGCTTTAAGAATGATACCTGAGTAGAAGTCTACGTTCGGGTACAGCTTCTTAGACACGAAGTACTCATCAGAAAGCGCAATGCGCTCAAGTTCCATTGCAACGTCTAGCAGAGGGTCTTGAATGTTTAGCTCTTTGAGAACTTCATGACACGTTTCGCGCATTACTGTCGCACGTGGGTCGTAGTTCTTGTAAACGCGGTGACCAAAGCCCATTAAGCGGAATGGGTCATCTTTGTCTTTCGCGCGGTCTACATATTCAGGGATGTTATCGACGCTGCCAATCTCTTCTAGCATTCTCAAGCAGGCTTCGTTTGCGCCACCGTGAGCAGGCCCCCAAAGGGATGCAATACCAGCGGCAATACATGCAAACGGGTTCGCACCAGAAGAGCCAGCTAGGCGAACAGTTGATGTCGACGCATTCTGTTCGTGATCCGCGTGTAGAGTGAAAATCTTATCCATCGCACGGGCAACCACAGGATTTACTTCATACTCTTCGCAAGGGTTTGCGAACATCATATGCAAGAAGTTCTCTGCGTAGCTAAGGTCGTTACGAGGGTAAATAAATGGCTGACCGATAGAGTATTTGTAACACATCGCCGCCAGTGTTGGCATTTTTGACAGCAGACGGTACGCTGCAATTTCGCGGTGTTCGTCGTTGTTAATGTCAAGAGAGTCGTGATAGAAGGCTGCAAGTGCTCCAACTACACCACACATTACCGCCATTGGATGAGCATCGCGTCGGAAGCCATGGAAAAAGCTTGCGATTTGCTCGTGTACCATTGTGTGACGAGTAACGGTCGTTTTGAATTGCTCGTATTGTTCTCGGGTAGGGGCTTCACCATAAAGAAGGATGTAACATACTTCTAAGTAATCTGCGTTATTGGCTAATTGATCAATCGGGAAACCGCGGTGCAAAAGAATACCTTTGCCGCCATCGATGTACGTGATTGATGATTCACAAGATGCAGTGGCAAGAAAACCTGGGTCAAAAGTAAAGTAACCATTGGCTCCCAGCTTACGAACGTCAATTACAGGTGTACCTAGCGTACCGTCCATAATTGGCAGTTCGATTGGCGCTTGACCTTCAACATGAAGGGTCGCTTTCTTATCCGCCATAACAATCTCCTTTGTTTATTATTTAATCCGTCCAGGATGTTTATGTGCCATTTTTGTACTGTTGTTAAAGCTTAAAGTCAATTTTTCTCCATCTTTGTGTGCACTTGTTATGATTTTTCTCATGAAAATCGTTAAAAATCTGTTCTATGTAGCATAATTTGTTACACCAATTGTATTAGAATGTTGCTCGCCGTATATTGGCAAAGAAAATTTTAGTTAAATCCTTATAAATTCGGGACTAGAAACAAAGAGTGAGGTTTGTTGCTGGATTCCGTTTGTTAACAACTTGTTTACAATTATCTGAGTGGTTACTCGCGATATTTGTTAAATAGATGTTAACTTTTGTACGTTTGGAAGCTGAAATTGGTTATAACAATAAATGCTCAATGGAGCTGAGTGAGCAAGCCCGTGAAAGAAAGAAAGTCAAGACCTGTTAATTTAGATTTACAGACCATCCACTTTCCTATCACAGCAATCGCATCCATCCTACACCGTGTGTCTGGGGTAATTACGTTTGTTGCGGTGGGTATATTACTGTGGTTACTATCCATTTCTCTGTCATCCCCAATGGGTTTTATGGAAGCCGCTGACATCGTCGATAGCTTCTTCGTAAAATTCATCCTGTGGGGAATTCTTACTGCACTTGCCTACCACATCGCAGGTGGTATCCGTCACTTATTGATGGATCTAGGTCACTTTGAAGAACTAGATTCAGGCACGATGAGCGCTAAAGTCGCGTTTGGTGCAACAGCAGTATTATCATTATTGGCGGGGATCTTGGTATGGTAAAACACGTATCTTCATTTGGTCGTAATGGTGTACACGATTTCCTACTAATTCGTGCAACTGCAATCATTATGACGCTATACACGATTTATCTGATTAGCTTCTGTGCATTTTCAGATATCTCTTACGCATCTTGGACCCAATTCTTTGGTGGTACCTTCACTAAAGTATTCACCATGTTGGCACTTGTCTCGATCCTGATTCACGCTTGGGTTGGTTTGTGGCAAGTATTAACTGATTACATTAAGTGCGCGAAACTACGTGGCGCACTACAACTTGGTGTTATTGCCGTGCTATTCGGCTATGTCTTCTCTGGTCTATTTATTCTGTGGGGTGCGTAAGTGTCTATTCCAGTTCGTGAGTTTGATGCCGTAGTAATCGGCGCTGGTGGTGCAGGTATGCGCGCTGCACTACAAATTTCAGAGCAAGGCCTATCATGTGCTTTGTTGTCAAAAGTATTTCCAACACGTTCTCATACTGTGTCTGCACAGGGCGGCATTACCGTTGCTCTGGGTAACTCGCACAAAGACGATTGGCAATGGCACATGTACGATACCGTTAAAGGTTCCGACTACATCGGTGACCAGAACGCGATTGAATACATGTGTAAAAATGGTCCTGAGTCAGTTATCGAGCTTGAAAAAATGGGTCTTCCATTCTCTCGTTTTGATAACGGTACCATATACCAACGTCCATTCGGTGGCCAATCTAAAGAGTTTGGTGGTGAGCAGGCTGCTCGTACAGCCGCTGCTGCAGACCGTACTGGTCACGCACTTCTTCACACGCTTTACCAGCAAAACGTAAAACACAAAACAACCATCTTCTCGGAGTGGTACGCTTTGGATCTTGTGAAAAACCAAGACGGCGCAATCATGGGTTGTACTGCGATTTGTATGGAAACGGGTGAAATCTGTTACTTCAAATCGAAAGCAACCATTCTAGCTACAGGTGGTGCAGGTCGTATTTACGCATCGACCACTAACGCGCACATCAACACGGGTGATGGCGTTGGTATGGCACTTCGCGCAGGCGTTCCAATGCAAGACATGGAAATGTGGCAGTTCCACCCAACAGGTATTGCTGGCGCGGGTGTTCTAGTGACGGAAGGTTGTCGTGGTGAAGGTGGTTACCTTCTAAATAAAGATGGTGAACGCTTCATGGAGCGCTACGCACCAAACGCGAAAGACCTTGCTGGTCGTGACGTGGTTGCTCGTTCAATGATGATTGAAATTCGTGAAGGCCGCGGCTGTGATGGTCCTTGGGGTCCACATATCAAGTTGAAACTTGATCACCTTGGTAAAGAAGTACTTGAATCACGTCTACCAGGTATCTGTGAACTGTCTCGTACATTTGCACACGTTGACCCAGTGAAAGAGCCAATTCCAGTAATTCCAACTTGTCACTACATGATGGGTGGTGTACCTACTCAAGTCTCTGGCCAAGCAATTAAGCAGAAGGCCGACGGTAGCGAGATGGAAGTACAAGGCCTTTACGCATGTGGTGAGATTGCTTCTGTATCGGTACACGGTGCTAACCGTCTGGGCGGCAACTCATTACTAGACTTGGTCGTATTTGGTCGTGCTACTGGCTTGCACCTTGGCGAAACGCTAGCAGCGCAAGCAGAAGCTCGTCCTGCAACAGAATCTGATATTGAAGCGTCTCTAGCGCGTACTATGCGTTGGGAAAACAGCACTGGTGGTGAAGATCCAGTTCAGATTCGTAAAGACCTACAAGCATGCATGCAAAACAGCTTCTCGGTATTCCGTGAAGGCGATGCGATGGCAACCGGTCTAGAAGAGTTGAAAGTGATTCGCGAACGTTTGAAAGATGCGCATCTAGCGGACAAGTCTTCAGAGTTCAACACGCAGCGTATTGAGTGTCTAGAACTTGATAACCTGATGGAAACCGCGTTTTCAACTGCCGTTGCAGCAAACTACCGTACAGAGAGTCGTGGCGCACATGCTCGTTTCGATTTCCCTGAGCGTGATGATGAGAACTGGCTATGCCACTCTATCTACAATCCGGAAACAGAAGCGATGACTAAGCGTGATGTGAACATGACGCCAACGCATCGTGAAGCTTTCCCGCCGAAAGTACGTACATACTAAAGGGAGGATACGACTATGAAATTAAACTTCTCTTTATACCGTTACAATCCGGATGTGGATACCAAGCCTTACATGAAAGAGTATACCCTTGAGGTAGACGAAGGCTCAGACATGATGGTGCTTGATGCATTGATTCTGCTAAAAGAGCAAGATCCAAGCATCGCGTTCCGTCGCTCATGCCGTGAAGGGGTATGTGGTTCTGATGGTTTGAATATGAATGGTAAAAACGGCCTAGCGTGTATCACACCGTTATCTGCTCTACAAGGCGATAAGATAGTTATTCGTCCACTACCAGGGTTACCTGTCGTGCGCGATCTTATCGTTGACATGACGCAGTTCTATGATAACTATGCGAAAGTTAAACCATTCTTGATTGATGATGGTGCATTACCACCATCACGTGAGAACCTACAATCGCCTGATGATCGTGCGCATTTAGATGGATTGTACGAATGTATCATGTGTGCATGTTGTACAACGTCTTGCCCATCATTCTGGTGGAACCCTGATAAATTCATCGGCCCAGCTGGTCTTCTCGCAGCGTACCGTTGGCTAATTGATAGCCGCGATACGGCAACAGATGAACGTTTGTCTGATCTTGATGATGCATTTAGCGTTTTTCGTTGCCATGGCATCATGAATTGTGTAAGTGTTTGTCCTAAGGGATTAAATCCGACGAAAGCCATCGGTCACATTAAGTCGATGTTGGTTAATCGTTCGGTTTAATTTACTCGCTCTTAGGAATGTCGCAGTGTTGCGGATCACCCGATATGACCGCTTCACTGCTTCAGTAATATTCGAGTAAAGAATACAAAAATTGCCGACCGTATTTTTAGTCGGCTCTTATAGCTCGGCAAAGACCGAAGCAAACGTGAAAACTACTGGTTAAGGGAAAATATGCACAACGGCGTGATGAAGGCATGGCTCGAGTCTTCACACTTGGCTGGCGCCAATGCAACGTATGTAGAGGACCTCTACGAACTGTATCTAAGTGATCCCGATCTGGTAAGTGAGGAGTGGAAACGTGTTTTTGAAGGCTTGCCTAAGCCATCAGAAGAAGTGGCAGAACAACCACATTCACGTGTCCGTGACTACTTCCGACGACTCGCTAGAGAAACAAAGCATTACAATGTCCAAGTTAGTGACCCAGATGTCGATGCAAAACAAGTAAAAGTTCTACAGCTAATCAACGCATACCGTTTCCGCGGGCATGAAGCTGCAGAATTAGACCCACTAGGTCTATGGCAACGCCCAACAGTGGCGGAGTTAGACCCTGCTTTTCATAATCTTACCGAAGATGACTTCGAAGAAACTTTCAACGTAGGTTCTTTTGCTGTTGGGCAAGAAACCATGAAGTTGAAAGATATCTATGAAGCCCTCAACAAAACTTATTGCGGTTCCATCGGTGCTGAATACATGCACATGACTGACACAGAGCAAAAGCGTTGGATTCAGCAACGCCTTGAGTCTGTCGTAGGCCAGCCATCATTCAACAAAGATGAGAAGCGCACATTCCTAGAAGAGCTAACAGCCGCTGAAGGTTTGGAGCGTTACCTCGGGGCGAAATTCCCAGGTGCAAAACGTTTCTCTTTAGAAGGTGGTGATGCGCTGATTCCGATGACGAAAGAGTTGATCCGTCATGCGGGTACAAGTGGAATGCGTGAAGTGGTTATCGGTATGGCTCACCGCGGTCGTTTGAACATGCTGGTGAACGTACTTGGTAAGAAACCTCAAGACCTGTTTGATGAGTTCGCCGGTAAACACGACGAAACTTGGGGTACGGGTGATGTGAAATATCACCAAGGTTTCTCTGCTGATTTTGCGACTCCTGGCGGTGATGTTCACTTAGCACTTGCATTTAACCCGTCGCACCTAGAAATCGTAAACCCAGTAGTCATGGGCTCAGTTCGAGCACGTCAAGATCGCTTGGGTGATAATCAAGGTAGCAAAGTGCTTCCTATCACCATCCACGGTGATTCTGCAATCGCTGGTCAGGGTGTGGTTGCCGAAACGTTCAACATGTCTCTTGCTCGTGGGTTCCAAGTCGGTGGTACGGTACGTATCGTCATCAACAACCAAGTAGGCTTTACGACGTCTAATCCTCGTGACACGCGTTCTACGATGTACTGTACCGATATCGCGAAGATGGTGCAGGCGCCAATTTTCCATGTAAATGCAGATGACCCAGAAGCAGTTGCTTTTGTTACTCGCATTGCGTTGGATTACCGTAACGAGTTCAAGCGCGATGTCGTGATCGATCTTGTATGTTACCGTCGCCACGGCCACAATGAGGCGGATGAGCCAAATGCGACTCAGCCTTTGATGTACCAGAAAATCAAAAAGCATCCTACACCACGCAAATTGTATGCAGATGTTCTGATCGATAAAAATGAATCAGATATCGAGACAGCGACTCAGTTAGTCAATGAGTATCGCGATGCATTAGATCGCGGTGAAGTGGTTGTTAAAGAATGGCGTCCAATGGCGTTGCACTCTGTAGACTGGTCCCCTTACTTAGGGCACGAATGGGATATGGAGTGGGATTCAAAATACGACAAGACACGCCTTATTGAGCTAGGCAATCGTCTGTGTCAGTACCCAGAAAGCCATAAACTGCAAAGCCGTGTTAATAAGCTATACAACGATCGTCTAGCAATGATGACCGGTGAAAAAGCCATTGACTGGGGTATGGCTGAAACATTGGCGTATGCTACATTGGTTGACGATGGCAAGCGTATTCGTCTTTCTGGTCAGGACTCGGGTCGTGGTACTTTCTTCCACCGTCACTCGGTTCTTCATAACCAAACCGATGCAAGCACTTACATTCCATTAGCGAATATTCATGACAACCAAGGGCCATTCCAAGTCTTTGACTCAGTATTGTCAGAAGAAGCTGTGTTGGCGTTTGAATACGGTTACGCAACAGCCGAACCAGGTGGTTTAACTATCTGGGAAGCACAGTTTGGTGATTTTGCCAACGGTGCACAAGTTGTTATCGACCAGTTTATCTCGTCAGGCGAGCAAAAGTGGGCGCGTTTGTGCGGTCTTACTATGCTTCTACCTCATGGTTATGAAGGTCAAGGCCCTGAGCACTCATCTGCACGTTTAGAGCGTTACCTTCAGCTTTGTGCTGAGCAAAATATGCAGGTTGTGGTTCCTTCAACACCGGCTCAGGTGTACCACATGATTCGTCGTCAGGTTGTACGCCCAATGCGTCGACCTCTCATTGTTATGTCGCCGAAATCTTTGCTGCGCCACCCTCTATGTACTTCAACGATTGAAGACTTGGCGGATGGTACATTCCAATCTGCAATTCCAGAAGTAGATGATTTAGAACCAAGCAAAGTGAAACGTGTCGTGTTCTGTGCTGGTAAGGTTTACTTTGACCTACTAGAGCAGCGCCGTAACAACGAGCAAGACGATGTTGCTATCGTGCGTATTGAACAGCTTTACCCATTCCCAATGGAAGAAGTACAAGCAGCAATTGCTCAATACACTAACGTTGAAGACTTCGTGTGGTGTCAGGAAGAACCTCAGAACCAAGGTGCTTGGTACTGTAGCCAACATAACTTCCGTGCCGCTATTCCTGCAGGTGCAAATCTTAAATACGCAGGTCGCCCAGCTTCTGCTTCGCCAGCAGTTGGCTACATGTCGGTGCACTTGAAACAACAAAAAGCGTTGGTTGAAGACGCTCTGAACGTGAACTCAAAAACTTCGAATTAAGAATTAGAAGTTAAAGGAAGAAACAGATATGACAATTGAAATTCTGGTTCCAGATTTACCTGAATCAGTTGCTGACGCAACCGTAGCGACATGGCACAAACAACCAGGCGACGCAGTAGAGCGTGACGAGGTTTTGGTTGACATCGAAACAGACAAAGTTGTGCTAGAAGTTCCAGCTCCGGAAGCTGGCGTTTTAGAAGCTATTGTTGAAGCAGAAGGTGCGACAGTACTTTCTAAACAAATCATTGCTAAATTGAAGCCAGGCGCAGTTGCAGGTGAACCAACTGCAGACAAAACAGAAGGTACTGAAGCATCTCCTGATAAGCGTCACAAAGCTGCGCTTAGCGAAGAAAGTAATGACGCATTAAGCCCAGCAGTGCGCCGTTTGTTGGCTGAACATGGCTTAGAAGCAAGCCAAGTGAAAGGCACTGGTGTTGGTGGTCGTATTACGCGTGAAGATATTGAAGCGCATCTTGCGAACGCTAAATCTGCGTCAAAAGAAGACTCGCCAGCAGTGGTTGACGTGCCGGCAGCGGCTCGCAGTCAGAAGCGTGTTCCAATGACTCGCCTTCGTAAGACAGTCGCTAACCGTCTGCTAGAAGCGAAGAACAACACGGCAATGCTAACGACGTTTAACGAAGTGAACATGAAACCAATCATGGACCTTCGTAAGCAGTACAAAGATCAGTTCGAAGAGCGTCACGGTATTCGTTTGGGCTTCATGTCTTTCTACGTGAAAGCAGTAACAGAAGCGCTTAAGCGTTACCCAGAAGTAAATGCTTCGATTGATGGCGATGACATTGTTTACCACAACTACTTCGACATTAGCATGGCGGTATCAACTCCACGTGGTCTAGTTACACCTGTCCTAAAAGACTGTGACAAGCTTGGTTTCGCTGATGTTGAAAAAGGCATCAAAGAGCTGGCTATTAAAGGTCGTGATGGCAAGCTAACGGTAGACGAGCTAATGGGCGGTAACTTCACTATCACAAACGGTGGTGTGTTCGGTTCACTAATGTCTACACCAATCATCAACCCACCTCAATCAGCGATTCTTGGTATGCATAAGATCCAAGAGCGTCCGATGGCAGTGGATGGCAAAGTTGAAATCTTGCCGATGATGTACCTAGCGTTATCTTACGATCACCGCCTAATTGATGGTCGTGAATCAGTTGGCTTCCTAGTAACGATTAAAGAGTTACTAGAGGACCCAGCACGTCTCCTATTAGACGTTTAATATCGCTAAAACGTCTAGTTATCGTAGGTAGCTAGACGTTAAAAATTTCAATGGCTAGACTAGCTCAACGTTTGGCCTTCATTTGAATCCTTCAGTATGAGAACTCATGATGAAGGATTGATTTGAGAAGACCCTACAGACGTACAAGCAGCCAAGACTGCAGCGTTATGGAAATAATAAATCCCTTAAGGGAAAAACAAACGGAATATCGAAATGAATTTGCATGAATACCAAGCCAAACAGCTGTTTGCAGAATTCGGTTTGCCTGTGCCAGAAGGCTACGCGTGTGATACACCACAAGAAGCTTTTGAAGCCGCAGGCCGTATTAGTACAGCCAAGAAAGTAGTTAAATGTCAGGTTCACGCTGGTGGCCGTGGTAAAGCGGGTGGCGTAGAGCTACACGATACAAAAGAAGGCGTTAAAGAGTTTGCACAGAAGTGGTTAGGTAAAAACCTAGTGACTTACCAAACTGACGCTAACGGTCAGCCAGTAACAAAAATCCTTGTTGAAGAAGCTTCAAATATTGCGAACGAACTATACCTAGGTGCGGTAGTTGACCGTGCTAGCCGTAAGATCGTTTTCATGGCTTCTACCGAAGGTGGTGTGGAAATTGAAAAAGTTGCGGAAGAAACGCCGGAACTCATCCACAAAGCAGCAATTGACCCACTAGTAGGTCCACAAGCTTACCAAGGTCGTGAGCTAGCGTTCAAACTTGGTCTTGAAGGCGACCAAATCAAACAATTCGTTAAGATCTTTATGGGTCTTGGCACTATGTTTTCTCAGTACGATCTTGCTCTGCTAGAGATCAACCCACTTGTGATTACTGGTGAAGGCAACTTGCTATGTCTTGACGGTAAGATCAACATCGACTCAAACGCACTGTATCGTCAGCCTAAGCTTCGTGAAATGCACGATCCTTCACAAGAAGATGAGCGTGAAGCACACGCAGCTCAGTGGGAGCTGAACTACGTAGCACTAGACGGTAACGTTGGCTGTATGGTTAACGGTGCAGGCCTAGCAATGGGTACGATGGATATCGTAAACCTACACGGCGGCAAACCAGCTAACTTCTTAGATGTAGGTGGCGGCGCGACGAAAGAGCGTGTTGCTGAAGCATTCAAGATCATCCTATCTGATGACAATGTGAAAGCGGTACTTGTTAACATCTTCGGTGGTATTGTACGTTGTGACATGATCGCAGAAGGTATTATCGGCGCGGTTAAAGAGGTAGGCGTAAGCGTACCTGTTGTTGTTCGTCTTGAAGGCACTAACGCTGACCTAGGTCGCGAAGTTCTTGCTAATTCTGATGTTGATATCATTGCTGCTGAGTCGCTAACTGATGCTGCTCAGAAAGTTGTTGCTGCTGCGGAGGCTAAATAATGTCTGTATTAATTAACAAAGACACTAAAGTAATCTGTCAGGGTTTCACTGGTGGTCAAGGTACTTTCCACTCAGAGCAAGCTATCGCATACGGTACGCAAATGGTTGGTGGTGTGTCTCCAGGTAAAGGCGGCCAAACTCACCTAGGTCTACCTGTATTCAACACAGTACGCGAAGCAGTAGAAGCGACTGGCGCAACAGCGACAGTCATCTACGTACCAGCACCTTTCTGTAAAGATGCAATCCTAGAAGCGATTGACGCGGGTATCGAGCTAATCGTAACGATTACTGAAGGTATCCCTACTACAGATATGATCGACGTAAAAGTGAAGCTAGAAGAAACTGGCGTTCGCATGATCGGTCCTAACTGTCCGGGTGTTATCACTCCTGATGAGTGTAAGATCGGTATCATGCCTGGTCACATCCACAAGAAAGGCAAAGTAGGTATCGTATCTCGTAGCGGTACTCTAACTTACGAAGCAGTCAAACAAACCACTGACGAAGGTTTCGGCCAGTCTACTTGTGTTGGTATCGGTGGTGACCCAATCCCGGGTTCAAACTTCATTGATATCCTAAAACTGTTCCAAGAAGACCCTGAGACAGAAGCGATCGTTATGATCGGTGAGATCGGTGGTACTGCAGAAGAAGAAGCAGCAGCATACATTAAAGAAAATGTAACGAAGCCAGTGGTTTCTTACATTGCTGGTGTAACTGCACCTCCTGGTAAGCGTATGGGCCATGCTGGTGCGATTATCTCTGGTGGTAAAGGTACTGCTGAAGACAAATTTGCTGCACTAGAAGCGGCTGGCGTTAAAACTGTGAAATCTCTAGCAGAGATTGGCCAAGGTCTACGTGAAGTGACGGGTTGGTAATCGACCACACTACTTAATAAGTATTAAAAAGCCTGCGACTTCGCAGGCTTTTCTTTTTCCGTTTCCGTGGGTTTATGTTTGTTGTTAGCAAGGTCTTTCGCGTTTAATGCTCAATGCGATTATGCTTTGCTTTTAATCAGCTGGCTCAGCATAAATAAGGATGTTGCGCTGATCACTACAGAAGGGCCGGCCGGTGTATCGAAGTGCCATGATAGGCTAAGCCCCATCAGTACTGCCACTGAGCCAATAATAGATGCGAACAATGCCATTTGCTCTGGTGATGAAGAGACTTTACGTGCTGTTGCTGCTGGGATAATTAGGAGCGAAGTCATGATCAACGCGCCAACGAACTTCATACCTACTGCGATTACTACACCCACCATTAGCATTAACACCAATCGAACTAAGTCTGTATTCACGCCCTCAACAGCGGCAAGTTCTTCACTAACAGTGCTAGAAAGCAGTGGGCGCCAGAAGACGTACAAACACGCACTCACCGCAACAACACCTGCGTAAATAAACATCAGATCTTGTGGAGAGACGGCAAGTAAGTCCCCAAATAGGTAGCTCATTAAATCGACGCGCACGTTTTCCAAAAAGCTAACCGATACTAAACCGATAGAGAGTGCACTGTGTGCCAAGATACCTAACAACGTGTCTGTAGCCACAAGTTGTTGCTTTTGCAGAGTGACAAGCAAAACGGCCAGAGCTAAACAGCAGACGAGTAGCGCAAGGTAGAGATTTACGTTGAGCAAGAAGCCCAGCGCTAGGCCCATTAACGATGCATGAGCTAGGGTATCTCCGAAGTAAGCCATTTTACGCCAAACGACAAATGACCCAAGTGGACCGGCAATGATCGCGATACCAATACCAGCAAGAATAGAAGGTAGGAGAAACTCAATCATGATGGTGATGTCCGTGTTTATGGTGGGAGCATGATATCGCATCACCGCTTACTGGCGTTCCGGATAAATCGTGATGATGGTGCTCATGGTCGTGATGATAAAACGCGAGAGACTCTCTCGCTGCATTGCCAAATAGTGCGATGTAAGAAGGGTGCTGAGTAATAGTGGCAGGTGAACCTGAGCAGCAAACATGGTGATGCAGACAAATAACATCGTCCGTTTTCGCCATCACTAAATGTAAGTCATGCGACACCATAAATACGCCACAATCAAAGCGGTGACGAATGCTCTCAATTAAGTCATAGAGATCGATTTGACCTTGGATATCCACACCCTGAGCTGGTTCGTCTAATACCAACAGCTGAGGACGCTGAAGCAGAGCGCGCGCCAGTAACACTCGTTGGTTTTCACCACCGGATAAGCGATGCATATTACTATTAAGTAAATGTTCAGCGCCAACAAGCCTTAATGCATCAATGCACTCCTGCTTACTGTATTTTCCTGCTAAATTTAGGAAGCGGGTTACATTCAATGGAAGGGAGTCATTGAGCTTCAACTTTTGAGGAACGTAACCAATTTTCAGTTTTCTTTGTCGGTTCAACTTGCCGCTAGTTGGCTTTTGAAGACCTAAGATAACTTTGACTAACGTTGATTTTCCCGCTCCATTGGGACCAATTAGGGTAGTTATTTTGCCCTTTTCTAATTCCATACTAATGTTATCGAGAACTCTGCGGCCATCGAACTCGACGCATAACTGCTCAAGATGGACTAAGGAAGACATGAATGAAACTCATTTGCAAATCAATAATGTTATAATGTAACATTATCTCACTTTCCACGCCATATCCCAAGTAAAACTATGAAAAGAGCATTAATTCTTGCTGCCTCAGCAATGTTAACACTTCCAGCACAGGCAGTAACGGTACTGACGAGTATCAAACCTATTCAGTTGTTAGTAACAGAGCTTACTCAAGGAGTAACTTCACCAGACGTGCTATTGCAGTCTAACACATCACCCCATGACTATGCTTTGCGTCCATCGGATGTTAAAAAGGTCGCTTCGGCTGATTTGGTTATTTGGTACGGACATGATCTTGAACCGTTTCTAGAGAAAGTTGTTTCGGATAGATCGAATACTTTGACTATTAGTCAAATTCCAAATCTAGAATTGCGTGAATTTGATAGTGAGCACAACCATGACCATGATGGGCACGATCATGGCTCACATGATCCGCACTTTTGGCTAGGTGTAAGCCAAGCACAACAAGTGGCCAAGGCTGTTGTGAATCAACTTGTATCACTTGATCCGGAAAATGCAGCTCAATATCAAGCGAACCTCAAAAAGTTTGAACTCGAGCTAAAAGACACTGACCAACAGATAAAGCAGAAGCTGGCACCAGTAAAAAACAAAGGTTACTTTGTATTCCATGATGCTTACGGTTATTTCGAAGATCGTTATGAACTAAATCAAATGGGGCATTTTACTGTGAGCCCAGAACGAAAGCCAGGAGCGAAGACCTTAATTCAAATTCGTCAAAAGCTAAGTGGTGGAGATGTGGCTTGTGTATTTTCTGAACCTCAGTTTACCCCGGCTGTCGTTCAGAGCGTAATGAGAGGCAGTGACGTCGCTAAAGGCGAGCTTGACCCGTTAGGGAGTACAATTGAAGCAAAACCTGGCAGTTACTTTACTTTTCTCAACAATATGGCGAATAGTTTTGAGCAATGCTTGAACAAAAAGTCAGATTAAGTGCTGTCGTAATGTAGGAGTAGTCTTTTTAACGTGATCCAGTAGTAAGAATTACAACCTTTGGTAAGGCGAGCCTTTTCTCAGAAAGTAATTGAGATATCATTACCAATAATTATCAGCTCAAAATAACCGTATCAATCCATGCTTTACAAACGATGAACGGTCACTTTCCGAGCACAAATTGATACAAAAGGTTTTCGTCTTGCTACGCCAATTAGCCCTTGCTCTGTTGGGCTTTGTCTTATCCTACCAAGCATTTGCGCTTCATAATGCAAATGCAATCTTTTACCCTTTGCCAACTCAGGCAAAGGGTACTTTTATCGCGGCTAAAAAGTTGTTCTTGGGTGAAAAGGGCGGTTTGTGGATTCATGACGTACACGGACGAGTCCTGTTTTACGATGGTCAAACTATATTACCTAAATCAGGTAGCTTCCTACAAACGTCGGCTAAGCAGTTGGCTTATCATAAAGGTGCTTTTTGGACCTTTATTGAAAATGAGGTCTATCGAACCTATCCAAATCAGGAACGACGTTTAGTCTTTAGTTTAAATCCAGGCTCACAAATAAGAAAAATAGGGTCTTCAAAGAACTATATTTGGGTGAGTGATGGCGCGCATTTCTATACCTACAATATCGACACTAGCGAATTAAACTCTTTCTCTCTATTGCAGCTCTATCAACATAGTAATAATAGCTACGTTTACATTAATGATGCGGTGCTAGTTGAAACGAAGTGGGCACTAGCAACGACTTCCGGCTTCTATCTTTCTGAAGGTGATAAGTTTGACCATGTCGCTGCCTCAGGTCAAAACTACATTGAGAAAGTCTATTATTCACACACGCGAAGAGAAATTTTGATAGGTACATTGCGTGGCGCTTTAATTTTCAACATTTACCAGCCTGATAAAGAAGTGATTAGAATTGGCGGCTCACATGTTTTGACATTCGCAGAGACAAATCAAGAGTATTGGGTGGGGACAGAGCATGGCCTTTATTTGTACTCATTTTTTTCAGGTGAGGTCACCGAAGTCGCGCCTGCAAGTTTTCTTGAGTTAGAGTTAGACAACACGAAGATTTATTCGTTGTTGAGCGACAATATAGGAGGGATGTGGATTGCGACTAACCAAGGTATTCGTTATTACTCGCTATTTAGTAAAAAATTTGAACGAGTGACCTTTAGTAGTTATGACTCACACACCCTATCAGGACGAATTCGGCAAACTATTGAAGGTCCTGATGGTGCGCTTTGGTTTGCTGATGACCGAAAGATTTATCGTTCAGGAAAGAGTGGGATTAACCAAGTCTTAGAGTTGGAGTCGCAGATCAATGAATTTGCGTTTCAAAACGGCATGCTTTGGCTTGCAACCTCAAAAGGGCTGGAAATATTTGATCTAAATGGTCTCAACAAGATTACATTTCCTTATTTACAGGTTATGGCCGGACATGCCGTAGAGCATGTGACCGTTGATGGTGATGACCGTCTTTGGGTATCAAGCGGATACCATCTTTACAATGTTGATACTGCTGCACAAAGCGTACGAAACTTTGGAAGTGAGTGGCTAGTAAGTCAGTATTTGCCTGCTAAGGTTACGCGCCTATATGATATTGAAGATGCCCTATTAATAGGCACCGATCATGGCGTATACCAATACAGTAATGACAACATCCAGTTTATCCGTTTTTCAGAAAAGTTTGGTGAATCATTAGACATGACCACGGCGGTTGATGGCAGCCAGTGGTTTGCTTCATCTTATGGTGTGTTTAAAACTGATACACGAAGCGATGAAAAACGTGTTGTTGAAATGAGTGAACCCAACGCCAGACCTGCTTGCTTGATCAGAGACAGGCAAGGTGTATGGTTAGCTTCCTCTGTCGGTTTAAGCTATTACCACCTTTCGGGTGAGTTAGTGAAACATTACTCATCGTCATCAGGCTTAATGAACAATGAGTTCCTCCCTGGTATTTGTAGCGTTATACAGCAGACAGAAATTGGTGAGCGAGAGCTTGTTCTGGGGTCGAAGTACGGACTCGTAAAAGCAGAAGCATCCAAGCTGCTTGTATCTAATCCCCCAGAGTCTAAGTTTATTGTTAGCCAAGTTGTGCTTGAAAATGAAGTTCTGCAAGTTGGTAGTGCCGATCTGAATGGGCTCACACTGCCATATGGATCTTCGCTGAGTTTTTTATTCGGTGTGATGCCAAAACCAGACAGTCAAAATTTGTACTATCGATTGAACAACGATGACCCATGGCAAACGTTAGAGGGGGGCCAACTGACACTCGAGCACCTTAGTTCCGGTGAATATCACTTGCAGGTCAGTAATGCGTCTCAAGTTGCCGCTGGAGTCGTTGGTTTAGAATCTCACTTTATCGTCCTTCATCCTTGGTATCTATCGCGATTTGCTATTTTAGGCTTTGTCGTAGCTAGTATTGCGGTCGTCGCATTACTTGTTTTCTGGCGCTCTCGCTACGTTGTACAGGCTAACCGTGATCTAGCAGCTCAAGTGACTCTCAAAACGAATCAGTTAAGACATCAAAGTAGAGTGTTGCTTACGAGCAACCAGCAATTACGTAAACAGATTCAAGTTAGAAACCTACTCGTAGACCATGTAGCTCTATCCATAAAATCAAGCGTCGACTTTATTGTGGCGAAACTACCTATGCCTCTGGACACTGCGACAGAGGATCATTTGGCTAAAACGAATTGGCAGTTAAATGAACTCAAAAGCGTTCCAAGTGATGTAAGTGGTGGGAGTCAGAACTACGACTTGAGTCAGATAACTCAGTCAGTGGTTGATGTATGGCAAGATGACTTTGCAAAAGCGGGTATTTTGGTAGAGCTAGAAGATGAGAGCAAGCAGAGCCGGGTTGCTCTGGAAAGTTTTAATCTTGATGTTATTTTCAATAGCATTTTTGCCAATATCATCAAGCGCTCTTTCCGAGGTCAAACGGTTAGAATTATGCTAGAAAAGGGGCATGATATTGTGTCATTGAGCTTTCTTGATTACGGGACGCAATTACCTAATAAAGTCGTGACTGGGCTTCCATCTAACTTAAATCACTCTGAGTTGAGTATTGACCACCTTGCCCAACTAGTGACAACGAGTGGTGGTTATTTGGCTGTCTTCTCTTCTGATGCTCAAAACAAAGTCG
Source organism: Vibrio sp. 970 (assembly GCF_033339075.1). NCBI lineage: Bacteria > Pseudomonadati > Pseudomonadota > Gammaproteobacteria > Vibrionales > Vibrionaceae > Vibrio > Vibrio sp. 970. The sequence continues at coordinate 87,678 of NZ_JAWOTW010000010.1, read as the reverse complement.
AGATTACATGGCCATCTGCGAAGGAAAGGAGTTATCTGGATGAACCGCAGCAAGAACTCAATCCTGTAACTATTGCAGAAGATCAAGTCACACCAGAGAAAGAGTGGTTGCAAAAAGTCTATCAATTAGTGGCAGAGCATTACCATGATCCTGAATTTGGCACTGCGTCAGCCGCTAAAATGCTGTATATGTCTGAACGCTCTTTGCAGAGACGTTTTAAATCTGCCTCGTCAAGAACGTTAAAAGACTATGTCACAGAGGTTCGTTTGGAAACGGCGTGTGAAAAGTTATTGGCGGGTGAGAAAATCAGTGAAGTCGCCTTTAACTCTGGCTTTAATGATCCATCTTACTTTAGCCAAAAGTTTAAGCTGCATTTTGGTTTGCCCCCATCCAAGTTTGCTTTGACTCAAGAAAGCCAAGAAATTAACTAGAAAACCTTCATTATACGCTCCCTAGTTAATAGTTAAGATGCTGGGGAGCTGCATACAGTGCTCTATTATTGCTGCAGTTGCTAACGCAGTAAGTTTCATTGTTTCTTCATCACATCTAGCCTACAAATCCATTCTCAACACGTAAGCACGATCACGTTCTATCTGTTAGTCGCGATGTTCATAGCAATAAGCATAAATGGCTTCAAGAGAATGATTTACTGATAGTTGCAACAAATAAATGACAGTTGTATTGCTGTATCAAAAGAGCGTTGTTCATTTGGGGGAGTGATGGCATGCGACATTCGTGAAAACGAAAACTGTGTTGAAAAGATGGATAAGGTAAAGAAGTTTTGAAAGAGGTGAAAAAAATATCGTGGTATAGCCGGGGGGACTATACCACGGGTGTCAAGGACACCTTCGCTTGCTGCCGGAGTGACATGTTGCCATGCCACCTCTGGAATTTATTAGAGAGGTTGCCCTCTCGATGGAGTAACTATACGAGAGGTTACTTATTTTTCTTATAAAAATAACGCCATGTTTATATGAGAAAAGCGACAACGTTTTGTTTTTTAATTAACCCACTGTTTTAATTTGCATTTTTTGTTTTCTATCTTGGTTTGTGACATTTTTGTTTCGTTAGGTGTCATTTTTAATTGTTAATTTTGACGTAAATAACGAGAGGAAATTTACGAAGTTAACGTTTGAAAGCGTGAAAACATTTACGGAATCTTTGATTTCACACAAGGATTGAAGGGGTATAGGGGAGTAATATTGGCAACCTAAACTTATTAAATAATAATATTTCTCATTAGCAATACTCTTAAGGGCCACTATGAAGTTATCAGAGATTAATCCTGGCGATACGGTGACGATTCGGTTGTTAGATGGTCTTTCATCAGATATCAGAAAGAAACTCATGGTAATGGGGCTGCTTCCCAATACAGAAGTCAAAGTGATTCGACGTGCGCCAATGGGCGATCCTTTACAAGTCGAAGTCCGTGGTGTGTCTGTCGCATTGCGAGAAACAATTGCTCAGAAAATTGAAGTGGAGCGAGTGTAATGCAATATCAAGTGCTAACCGTAGGTAACCCTAATAGTGGTAAAACGACGCTATTTAATGGTTTAACTGGCGCAAAACAGCAAGTTGGTAACTGGGCAGGCGTCACGGTTGAAAAGAAAACGGGACAATTCAAGCATGCTGGGGATGAGTTTTTGCTCACTGACCTTCCGGGTATTTACTCATTAGACAGTGGTAATGATAGTAATAGTATTGATGAATCCATCGCATCGCGTGCGGTTCTAACTCATCCTGCTGATCTCATTATTAACGTGGTGGATGCTACAAGTTTAGAGCGCAGCTTATATATGACGCTGCAACTTCGCGAACTTGGTCGCCCTATGATTGTTGTCCTCAACAAGATGGATGCGCTAAAGCGTGAACGTCAGATGATTAACGTTGCAGAGCTTGAGAAAACGTTAGGTTGTCCGGTTGTCAGTTTATCTGCAACCAATAAAACTCAAGTGGCAGAGTTTAAAGAAAAGCTCCATAAATCCATCGTTCAAGGAGTGCCACTTAAAGAATTGTCTTTGCATTATGGTGAGAAGATGGAGTCGGCAATTCAAACGGTTTCCGCACTTTTTAACGACCAAACCGTCGCTCATCGTGCACTAGCGATTCGTGCGCTTGAAAAAGACACAATGGTGCTCAATAGTCTTTCTGATATTGATAGAAGCAAAGTCTTGGAAGTCATTACGACGTTAGATTTGGATATCGATTTGCATGTCGCGGATACTAAGTACACGCATCTGCATGAACAGTGTAAAAAAGTTCGCCGAAGCGAAGGCAAGTTAAGTCGTAGTGTGACTGAAAGACTCGACCAGTTTATTTTGAACAAGTGGATTGGAATTCCTTTCTTCTTTGTTGTTATGTACCTGATGTTTATGTTCTCGATTAACATCGGTAGTGCATTTATCGACTTTTTTGACATTGGTGTGGGCGCATTGTTGGTTGATGGTGGGCATCACTTGTTAGACGGTCATTTGCCTGTGTGGTTAGTGACGGTTCTTGCTGATGGTATCGGTGGTGGTATCCAGACGGTTGCAACCTTCATTCCGGTTATCGCGTGTTTGTACCTGTTCCTAGCGGTACTTGAGAGCTCAGGTTACATGGCTCGTGCAGCATTCGTACTAGATAAAGTGATGCAGAAGATCGGCCTACCGGGCAAAGCATTTGTACCGTTGGTTCTTGGTTTTGGCTGTAACGTTCCGTCAATCATGGCAACTCGTACTCTAGACCAAGAACGTGAGCGTAAACTGGCTGCATCTATGGCGCCATTTATGTCATGTGGTGCTCGTCTGCCTGTATACGCGCTATTCGCTGCGGCATTCTTCCCAGGTTCTGGCCAGAACATTGTATTCGCACTTTACCTACTTGGTATTGTGGCAGCGATCTTCACAGGTCTTTTCCTTAAGCACACGCTTTACCCAGGTAGCAGCGATAGCCTAGTGATGGAAATGCCAGATTACGAGCTTCCGACGCTACAAAACGTGGTGATCAAAACTTGGCAAAAGCTAAAGCGCTTTGTACTTGGTGCAGGTAAAACCATCGTTATCGTTGTTGCTATTCTGAGTTTCTTCAACTCATTGGGTACTGATGGCAGTTTTGGTAATGAAGACAGCGAAAACTCGGTGCTTTCTAAAGCTGCGCAAGTTGTAACTCCAGTATTCGCGCCAATCGGTGTTCAAGAAGATAACTGGCCAGCGACGGTAGGTATCATTACTGGTATCTTCGCAAAAGAGGCGGTAGTTGGTACGCTTAACAGTCTATACACGACGCCAAGTGACGGTGAAGACGCAGAATTTGATCTAATGGGCAGCCTAGAAGAGGCAGTAATGAGTATCCCTGAAAACTTAGCCGGTTTGAGCTACTCAGATCCACTAGGTATTGAAGTGGGTGACTTAACTGACTCAAATGCCGTTGCCGAAGAACAAGAAGTCGATGCTTCTATCTTCGGTAACATTAAATCGCAGTTTGCTTCTGGCAATGCCGCATTTGCTTACCTAATCTTTATCCTACTGTACACTCCTTGTGTGGCGGCGATGGGTGCTTACGTACGTGAGTTTGGTCATAAGTTCGCACGCTTTATCGCGGTTTGGACAATGGGCTTGGCTTACCTATGTGCGACGTTCTACAACCAATTGACGCATTTCGCAGATAGCCCAGTAACAAGTGGTATTTGGATGGCTGTGATCGTAGCTATCTTCTTTGGCACATACCGTGTGTTCAAACAAGTTGGTAAGAAACAAAACGGTGCATTAGAGGCGCAAGTAGCATGATTTTAAAAGAGCTTTATCAATACATTGCAGACAAAGGAACCGTCTCCCAGTCAGATCTGGCTAAACAGTTTGGGATGAGTGAAGATGGCGCCGACGCGATGTTAAACGTGTGGATTAAGAAGGGCAAAATTAGCCGCCTAGTCGACACTAATAAAGCTCATGACGTGACTCGTGTTCGCTACTCAGTGACTAAACAAGATGGTTTGTCTCTGACAGTCACCATGTAGCGACTATCAAAATTAGTCACCTAAAAATTATCACGTAAAAACGACAAAGCCGCATCAGCAATGATGCGGCTTTTATTTTGCTGGTTATTGTTTGTGAATACAGCGAAATTAATGTTCTTCAGAGTGTTTAGTCGCGCCTAACTCTAGGAACTTTAAACCAAGACTTAAAACTAAAATCGAAATAGGTAATGTTAAGATCGTCCAATCTAAGCTGTCGAAGTTAATCAGCACGAGCTCTAAGAACTTCACAAACAAGATCACGATGATGACTTCAGCCAAAATGTTTTTTAGATGGCCGATGTTTGGGGTTCTGATCCAATGCAAAACCGACTGCTCTTGTGTTTTCGCTTTAGCTTTGTTGGAAATAAATAGTGTGTAGATGCCGTGAGCAAAGATGAACAAAACTAGTGCGACAAGAAACGTATCCAGTGACTTGATCAAATAAGCGATCGCGATGTCTGCTTTATCTAAATGTGCGAGTGCTTCTGGAGGTGTTTGATTGAGAATGAAGACCGCAAATGCCGAATAGGTTTTTGCTGCACCCATAAGAAAAAGCAAGAATGAAGCAGCCATAGAACAGATAATGGCGATCCAGCTGACGTATCGGAATGTGTTGAAGACTTGTTTCATGATGACCCTCTCTAACTGAGCTGGTAGTCTAAACAAGTTTTATTTTAGTGATAATCCCAGAAAAATGAGAAAGATTGTTACAAATACGTATTAATCTTTCTCTGTCTATTTCAGCCGTATTCAAAGGCGAATTATTTTCGCTAGCAGTGCTTATGCTTTTTGGAAAATAGAACTCAGTGACAGCACATTTTTAATGCGACCAAGCAATTCGTTTTGCTCTTCTTCTGTACGGAATTCACCTTTGGTGTTACCCCAAACCGGTCCCGGCCATGCTACGTCATCTTTGAAGCGAGCAATATGGTGAATGTGCAGCTGTGGCACCATATTACCTAGCGCACCAAGGTTTAGCTTGTCTGGACGGAATGTTGCTTCCAGTGCTTGGCTTACCGCTTGAGACTCTAGCAAAAACTGTTGCTGTTCTTGCATTGGCAAGTGGTGAAGCTCTTTTAGGTTTGCACGTTTAGGGACCAAGATAACCCATGGCACGGCGTTATCTTTATGCAGAAGCGCCACACACAGTGGGAAGTGGCCGATAACGGTGGTGTCTTTTGCCAGTTGAGGGTGCAGTTCAAAACTCATTATGTTGTCCGATTTGAATTGAATGACATCAGTATACGCCAGATAAAACAAAAGGTTGACGCTTTCACGTCAACCTTTGTCATCATTTAGCTTGTGCTACTTAAGCTACCTACGTAAAAGCGGATTACATACGCTCTAGAGTATCAATACCTAGTAGAGACAGACCTTGCTTGATGGTCTTCGCTGTTAGCGCAGCTAGTTTCAGACGGCTTTGTTTCACAGCTTCGTCTTCAGCAACTAGGATAGGGCACGCTTCGTAGAAACTAGAGAACTGACCTGCTAGTTCGAATAGGTAGCTACACATGATGTGCGGTTGGCCTTCGCGAGCGACAGATTGAACCGCTTCTTCGAACTGCATAAGTTTAGCAATAAGTGCTTTCTCTTTCTCATCAGTGATTTTGATGTCGCCTTGGAGAGCGTCCATAGCAACACCAGCTTTAGCGAAAATAGAAGCTACGCGAGTGTAGGCATATTGCATGTATGGTGCTGTGTTACCTTCAAACGCTAACATGTTGTCCCAATCGAACACGTAGTCAGTCGTACGGTGTTTAGATAAGTCAGAGTATTTAACCGCTGCCATTGCAACTGTTTTAGAGATCTTCTCTTTTTCTTCCGCATCTAGCTCAGGGTTTTTAGATTCGATCAGTTGTGCTGCACGAACTTCTGCTTCATCTAGAAGGTCGGCAAGGCGAACGGTACCACCCGCACGAGTCTTGAATGGCTTACCATCTTTACCAAGCATCATGCCGAACGCGTGGTGCTCAAGAGATACTGACTCAGGTACGTAGCCTGCTTTACGAACAATTGTCCAAGCTTGCATTAGGTGCTGGTGTTGACGTGAGTCGATGAAGTAAAGCACACGGTCTGCGCTTAGCTCTTCATAACGATATTTTGCACATGCGATGTCTGTTGTTGTGTATAGGAAACCGCCATCGCGTTTTTGAACGATAACGCCCATTGGTTCGCCATCTTTGTTCTTGTATTCATCTAGGAATACAACTTGCGCGCCATCATCTTCAACGGCAAGACCTTGTTCTTTTAGGTCTGCAACGATCTTAGGAAGCATGTCGTTGTACATGCTCTCGCCCATCACGTCGTCACGAGTCAGTGACACGTTTAGACGGTCGTAGTTGCGCTGGTTTTGGATCATGGTTACATCAACGAGTTTTTTCCACATTTCTGCACAGTACTCGTCACCGCTTTGCAGTTTTACCACGTAGTTTCGCGCCTTTACTGCGAACTCTTCATCTTCATCGTACAGCTTTTTCGATTCGCGGTAGAAGCCTTCAAGGTCCGCAAGTTCCATAGAAACTTCGCCAGACTCTTGTTGTACACGCTCAAGGTTTGCGATAAGCATACCGAACTGAGTACCCCAGTCGCCGATGTGGTTCGCACGGATCACTTTGTGACCTAGGAACTCAAGAGTACGTACTACCGCATCACCGATGATGGTTGAACGTAGGTGACCAACGTGCATTTCTTTAGCAACGTTTGGTGCAGAGTAGTCGGCAACGATAGTTTGAGCTTCGTCTGCTGCAACGCCAAGACGTGAGTCAGCCAGTGCTGCTTCCGCTTGTTTTGCTAGGAACTCTTCGCTTAGGAAAATGTTGATGAAACCAGGACCAGCGATTTCTGTCTTGCTTGCAATACCATCTAGGTCTAGAACATCCAGTACTTTCTGTGCAAATTCTCGTGGGTTAGTACCCAGTTTTTTAGCAACGCCCATTACGCCGTTTGCTTGGTAGTCACCAAATTGTGGCTTTGCTGATTGGCGTACTGCCGCAGGACTGCCTGCAGGTGCGCCAGCGGCTTCTAGAGCCTGAGATACTTTGTCATTAATAAGTGCTTGGATATTCACACGCGTTTCCTTCAATTCAAGGACGAAGAACTCGGCGAAGTAAGTGCCGAGTTCTGTTGGAGTTCACAAAAATGGGGCTAATGATAACAACTTTATTGCTTTTCATACAGAGAGGAATTGGGGAAATTTATACTTTTTCGATTGAATGGAAATGTGGTTTGGTTTGAGTTTACTATTGCGCTCAGAGTAATGAGATAAATCGCCCCAAAAGAGAGCCACAATGACGACTCAACTAGTTGAAAAACGCCTAGCGCCTAAATTGATGATCCAAGATCTGGATGCATTTATGGCGAAGATTGAAGAGCTTGCATCCCTGTTAAAACTGGATCTGAGCTTTGCTCAAGCTGACCATATTGCGCTGCGAATTAATGATACTGAAACAGCAAAAGCCGCGCATGAAGCATGGAATCAATACGGTAAGGTGATTTCACAAGCGAAAATCAACGGTCGCCCAATCATCGTTATCGAATTCGATAAAGCGTTGGAAAGTCGTGGCTGGAAGATTGAGTGTCTGGAACTGCCATACCCTGCGGAAGGCAAAATCTACTCAACTGAAAGCTGGGAACATGTGGAGTTTGTTATTCCGTCTCATGCCGAAACTGCAGACGAGTTTCTTGCTGATTTGAAACACACTTACCCAGCGTTTGGGGCGCGTTTTAATGAGTTGGAAGAGCTGGGTGTGAAGATCAAACTGTCGAGCCCGAAAGGGGATGGCGAACGCTTGAACAACCCAACGGTGGCGTTTAAGTACCAAGACATTTGTATCAAACTGCACCCGCATTCACTTAAGCGTATTGTGGAGTCTGAGCAGGCTGAATAAGCAAGTTTTGAACGACTAGAAAGAAGAAAGGTTTGCAAATGAGCAACCCTTTCTTTCATTCAAAAGCGATGAACTTAAAGGATCACTGTCTTATTCCCATAAACAAAGACGTGGTCATTGATCACTTTATTCAAAGCCTTACTCAATACGTTCTTCTCTACATCGCGTCCCGCTTGCGCCATATCTTGGGCATTGAATGTATGGTCGACAGGAATTACGTCTTGCTTGATGATCGGCCCTTCATCTAAATCATTAGTCACGAAGTGTGCTGTTGCACCGATGATTTTCACACCGCGATCGTAAGCTTGTTGATATGGCTTCGCGCCAATAAAAGCAGGTAAGAAGCTGTGATGAATATTAATGATTTTGTGGTGATATTTCTCAACAAACGTCGGCGTTAATACGCGCATGTATTTAGCTAGCACCAAAAAGTCAGCATCGTATTGATCGATCACTTCTAGCATCTTCTGCTCGTGTTCTTCACGGCTAAGGTTTTCATGGGTCACATGGTGGTAAGGAATGTCGAAGCGTTCAGTGAGAGTTTGCAGTTTGTCGTAATTCCCCACCACAGCGGCGATCTCAACATCTAGGCTTCCATCGTAGGTTTTCATCAGAATATCGCCTAAACAATGCGCTTCTTTTGTGACGAGAATGACGATGCGCTTACGGCGAGAGCCAACCAATTTACGCTTAGCACCTTGCGGGAGAGCTTGGTCCAAGTCGGCAAGAAACGTTTGATCGTTGAAGTATCCCTCTAGCTCCGTTCTCATGAAAAAGTGGCCACTGGTATTATCAACAAATTCGTTATTGTGAACGATGTTGAGTTGGTGCTTGTAACAGATATTAGTAATTTTCGAGATGAGACCCGGGGCGTCAGAACAGTGGGTCAACAGTGTTTTCTTTTCCATAAATCAGGTACTTCCATGCATTAATATTTTAGCGTACGAATTTGTTATTATTCCCTGGCGGGTGTAACTGTACTGCCATGTTTCACCATAAATAATCTATTCTTACGTTGGTTTCAACAAAATATCCTTGTGTCGCCGCAAGCTGGTCAGATTGTGGGCTGATGTCACTCCTATTCCTCTGATATACTCTCGATAATTTTTCAAACTCAATACCAAGCATGATCGCAAAAACTTTTTCCTCTGATGGCGCGTTAGGTAAGGCCATTCCTGGCTTTCAAGCTCGTCAGCCACAAATCGATATGGCGGAAGCCGTCAGCAGTGCGATCAAAGATCAAACCCAGTTGGTGGTGGAGGCAGGAACCGGAACCGGTAAGACCTTCGCATACCTAGTCCCTGCGCTGTTGAGCGGTAAAAAAGTGATTATCAGTACAGGCTCGAAAAACTTGCAAGAGCAGTTGTACCATCGGGACTTACCGCTCATGGTCAATGCGCTTGGTTTTTATGGTCAAGTGGCATTATTAAAAGGGCGTTCTAATTATCTGTGTTTGGATCGTTTGAGCCGCCAAATGGTCGAAAGCCACACTAATGAATCTGACCCGACGTTATTAACTCAACTGGTTAAAGTGCGTGCTTGGTCATCAGAAACCAAAACAGGTGACCTTGGTGATTGTGATGATCTGCCAGAAGACAGCATGATCATTCCGACCATCACCTCAACCAATGATAACTGTTTAGGTAAAGAGTGTCCGAGCTACACCGATTGCTTTGTATTGAAAGCGCGTAAGCGAGCCATGGATTCCGACATTGTTGTAGTGAACCATCACTTGTTTCTTGCTGATTTAGCGATCAAAGAAACAGGATTCGGTGAACTGATTCCAGAAGCCGATGTGTTTGTTTTTGATGAAGCTCATCAGTTGCCAGATATTGCGAGCGAATATTTCGGCCAGTCAGTTTCAAGCCGCCAAATTCACGATCTTGCCAAAGACATTGAAATAGCCTACCGCACCGAAGCCAAAGATATGCGTCAATTGCAAAAAGTGGGCGACAAACTCATGCAAAGCGCAATGGACATGCGGATTGTATTAGGTGAGCCAGGCTTTCGTGGCAACTGGCGTGAGGCGTTGCAATCAGGTTCTATTAAGCGAGAATTATTGCGCTTAACTGACAGCCTCGAATTGGCGATTGATGTACTCAAAATAGCTTTAGGGCGCAGTCAATTACTGGATACCGCTTTTGAACGAGCCAATTTGATCAAAGGCCGCATCGACCGCGTCTGTGATGTCGATATTACCGGTTACTCATACTGGTACGATACCTCGCCTCGTCATTTCGCTCTGCACATTACGCCTCTTTCTGTCGCGGACAAGTTCCATGAGCAAATAGAGATTAAACAAGGCGCGTGGATTTTCACGTCAGCAACCCTAGCTGTATCGGGCGACTTCAAGCACTTTACTGAGCGCCTTGGCCTCAAGCCTACAAAGCAATTTTCTCTGCCGTCCCCCTTTGATTATCAAAAACAAGCGCGCCTTTGTGTGCCAAGGTATTTGCCAGAGCCAAACAGTAACGGCTTAGCGGATAAGTTAGTCCGAATGCTTGCTCCGGTGATTGAAGAAAATGATGGTCGCTGCTTCTTTTTATGTACCTCGCACAGCATGATGCGTGAACTAGGTGAGAAGTTCCGAGAAGTACTTGAGCTGCCTGTGTTAATGCAAGGGGAGATGAGTAAGCAGAAAACCTTGGCGGAGTTTATGGAACTGGGTAACGCTTTACTCGTGGCGACGGGCGCTTTCTGGGAAGGGATTGATGTTAGAGGTGATGCGCTGAGCTGTGTTATTATCGACAAATTACCGTTTACCGCCCCTGACGATCCGTTACTCAAAGCCCGTATCGAGGATTGTCGATTACGTGGCGGTGAACCATTTGCTGAAGTACAAATCCCGGATGCAGTGATTACGTTAAAGCAGGGAGTCGGGCGATTAATTCGAGATCAGAAGGATCACGGTGCGTTGATCATTTGTGATAATCGCCTTGTCACGCGAGACTATGGTGGTATTTTCCTCGGAAGTCTACCACCTATCCCAAGGACGCGAGACTTAGATGGAATCAAAGCATTCCTGAAAGCAGAACAATCTGTCACAGACGCAAGTGCTGAGGCATAACCCAATAAATGAGAGTTGTAGAGAGTTAAATGAGCGCAAAAATTCTTGCTATCGATACAGCGACTGAAAACTGTTCAGTTGCGTTGTTGGCTAATGATCAAGTGATTTCACGTAGCGCGGTTGCACCACGCGATCACACCAAAAAAGTACTGCCAATGGTTGATGAAGTACTCAAAGAAGCTGGCCTGACTCTACAAGAGCTGGATGCGTTAGCGTTTGGACGTGGTCCAGGTAGCTTTACTGGCGTTCGTATCGGTATTGGTATCGCACAAGGTTTGGCGTTCGGTGCTGACTTACCTATGATCGGCGTTTCAACGCTGGCTGCAATGGCTCAAGGTAGCTATCGCTTACATGGTGTGACCGATGTCGCTGTGGCCATTGATGCACGTATGGGTGAAGTTTACTGGGCACGTTACACTCGCCAAGCAAACGGTGAGTGGGCAGGGGTGGATGCAGAGTGCGTAATTCCACCAGCACGTCTCGTTGAAGAAGCACAAGCAGACGACAAAACGTGGACGACAGCAGGTACTGGTTGGGATGCTTACCAAGAAGTATTAGCAGGCCTACCGTTTAATTTGACGCATGGTGACGTTCTGTACCCTGATTCACAAGACATCGTGATTCTTGCTGAACAAGAATTTAAAAAGGGTAATACCGTGCCGGTCGAAGATTCGAGCCCTGTTTATTTACGTGATAATGTGACATGGAAAAAACTTCCTGGTCGCGAATAGTCCGTTTTTCATTAACCTGACAAAAAGCAGGGCGTTTGCCCTGTATTTTTATGGAGTGCTATGGCGTCGATTAATGGCTTGCCTCCTTCTTTGATTCCCGGTGCAAATCGCACTCATAAAGCCAGTCAAAAGAAGCAGGTAAATAAATCACAAACAAAGCAGCCTGTAGGTCAGCCTTCAAAGGTTGCTAACGCCGTGGCGCACTCCATAAAACACGTGGATGAGTCCCAAATTCACCGAGCTCAAGTGCAATATGACCTTCCTGAAGGGGGCGCACGTAAAGCAATGGAGCAGTACATGGATGTCATGAATCGAGCTAAAAAAGAGGAACTGGCTCAATTACTTGGTGTCGATATTTACGTGTGAGATCTCCCCAGCTTGGGGTTACTAATATTGAAAGGTGGTTTATGAAGGTTTTTGGACGGTTTTTTCTCGCATTATTTGCTACGGTTGGTTTGTCTGCGTGTAGCTCGTTGCCTGAGGAGCTAAATGCAAGCACAGAATTGGTCGTTACAGACTATAAAGCTTTTGCTGAGTCTCAGGGGCAAGTGAGTGAAGATGTTCGCCTTGGTGGAATCATCGCTAAAGTGGATAACTTTAAAGATAAAACGCGTCTAGAGATTGTAAACCTTCCTATCAGTAAGTCTGGTAAACCTGATATCGATGAAGAGCCTACGGGACGTTTTGTCGCCTATTTTGATGGCTATTTAGAGCCTGTCGCCTTTAGTGAAGGCCGTTTGGTGACGGTTGTAGGCAAAGGAGCAGGGGAAGAAGAAGGAAAGATCGGTGAGCACGGTTACATCTTCCCGGTAATAAAGGGGGAAGGGTACCGTTTATGGAAAATTGAAGAACGTGTACGCATGTATGACTCGCCAACCTACTTTTACCCATGTTACTCGATTAACTGCCGCATGTGGCGTAATGATTTCCCACAAGACGGTAAAGTGATAAAACAGGTCAAATAATCTGCGATGCATGAGCGTCAATTCGAGCTTCCTGCCGGCAAAATGGCAGCCCTTGAGATAGGGAACGAGAAAACGGCTGACTTGTCAGTCGTTTTTCTTCATGGGTGGTTAGATAATGCGGGCAGCTTTAAAGCGCTCATGGAGCAGTTGAATCAACTTAATCCTCACTTACACCTCCTCGCCATCGATCATTTTGGTCACGGTTTATCGAGTCATAAATCTCACGATAATTATTACCCCTTTCACGACTATATTGCCGATTTGTATCAGTTTTTGGACGAATTATCACCAAACAGACTGATATTAGTAGGGCATTCACTTGGTGCTTTAATCGCAAGTTGCTATAGTGCTGCGTTTCCAGAGCAGGTCGAAGGTCTTGTGCAAATTGAGGGAGCAGGACCTCTTACTGAAGAGCCTATTAACAGTTTGCCTCGTCTTCGCGATGGCGTTTTAAGTCGAATAAGACAGCAAAACAAGCCAGAGCGAGCCATTGCCTCCTTCGATCTGGCGTTAAAATTACGCATGCAAGCCAACCAATTAACCGCTGAGCAGCTTCTACCGATAGTCGAGCGTGGAACAGAGCAGCGAGGAGATAAATGGTATTGGCGGCATGACGCCAAGTTAAAATGTGCGTCGCTTTACCGAATGGCGCAAGCGCATGCTAACTCGATTACCAGCCAAATACGTTGTCCTCATTTGATTGTATTAGGCGATCAAGGATTTCAGAATTTACCATCTAACCAAGCTGATTGGGGAGAGAGCCCACCGCAAGTGGTTTCTGTCAAGGGTGGTCATCACTGTCATTTAGAGCAAATACTCGAGGTCGCAACGCGAATTCTTGGTGTAGTTAACAAAATTTAAACAAGTGTTTGAGAGTTGCGTGCTCAAGCACGTTCGCTGTGCTGTAATAGCTTTCAAAATAAAAAGGACGCTATTTTTTAGCCAGTTATAAACGAGGAGTAACATCGTGGATAAACCATGGCTTTCACGTTATCCAAGTGACGTACCTGAAACCATTAATCCAGAGCAATATGAGTCTTTGGTAGAAATGTTTGAACAGTCTGTACAAAAATATGCAGACCAACCAGCATTCATGAACATGGGCTCGGTTATGACCTTCCGTAAATTGGAAGAGCGTAGTCGCGCATTCGCAGCGTATCTGCAAAACGAGTTAAAACTGCAAAAGGGTGACCGCGTTGCTCTGATGATGCCAAACTTACTGCAATACCCAGTAGCATTATTTGGTATTTTGCGTGCAGGTTGTATCGCCGTAAACGTTAACCCACTTTACACTCCTCGTGAACTTGAACACCAATTGAATGACTCAGGTGCGACGACGATTGTGATTGTGTCTAACTTTGCGAACACGCTAGAACAAATTGTCGATAAAACACCAGTCAAACACGTAGTGTTAACCAGTCTTGGTCAAATGCTGCCACGAGCGAAAGGTACGATTGTCGATTTTGTCGTGAAGTACGTTAAGGGCATGGTGCCTAAGTACGATTTACCTGGTGCAATCTCAATGCGTCAGGCTCTACGTAAAGGTCGTCGTCTACAATACGTTAAACCGTTTATGTCTGGGGATGACATTGCATTCCTGCAATATACGGGGGGGACGACAGGTGTCGCGAAAGGCGCGATTCTGACTCACCGCAACATGATTGCGAACGTTCTACAGGCAAAAGGCGCGTACGGACCGGTTTTATCTCCGGGGCGTGAATTAGTCGTGACAGCGTTACCGCTGTACCACGTATTTGCTCTTACCGTAAACTGTCTGCTGTTTGTTGAAATGGGTGGTCGTAACTTACTTATTACCAACCCAAGAGATATTCCAGGGTTCGTGAAAGAGCTACAAAAGCATCCGTTTACTGCGATTACGGGCGTGAATACCTTATTTAATGCATTGGTCAATAATGAAGATTTCCACGAGTTGGATTTCAGTAATCTACGTTTAGCCGTTGGCGGCGGCATGGCAGTGCAGCGCTCAGTGGCAGAAAGATGGCAAAAGACCACGGGTTGCTATTTGCTCGAAGGTTACGGTCTAACAGAGTGTTCTCCGTTGGTGGCGGCATATCCGCATGATCTTGTTGAATACAATGGCTCTATTGGTCTGCCGGTACCATCAACAGAAGTTCGTATCGTGGATGAAGAAGGCAACGCTCTTGCGAATACTGAAACTGGTGAACTTCAAGTTCGTGGTCCTCAGGTTATGCAAGGTTACTGGCAACGACCTGAAGCAACGAAAGATACGATTAACGAAGACGGCTGGCTATCAACTGGCGACATCGTTAAGTTCGATGACGAAGGCTTCCTGCATATCGTTGACCGTAAGAAAGACATGATCTTAGTATCAGGCTTTAATGTTTACCCGAACGAAATCGAAGACGTTGTAGCACTTCACGGCAAAGTACTTGAAGTTGCTGCTATTGGTCAGCCGCATGAAGTGTCTGGTGAATTAGTGAAGATTTATGTCGTGAAACGCGATCCGAGCTTGACCAAAGACGAAGTGATCGCGCATTGTCGAGAACACCTAACTGGCTACAAAGTTCCGAAGTTGGTTGAGTTCCGCGAAGACTTACCTAAAACCAATGTCGGTAAGATCTTGCGTCGTGTTTTACGCGAAGAGAATGACGCTGAACTTGCGAAGAAAAGCGCATAAGCCGATTTCGTCGAGTCGAGAGATTTAAAAAATGATAGAATGCCAGCGTTTTGCTGGCATTTTTTATAGCGAGAAGTATGTGAACTATCAAATTATTACTAAAAACAAAGACCTAGAAGAGGTTTGCACTCATGCCCGAGAGGCAGACGTAGTGATGCTGGATACCGAATTCGTTCGTATTCGCACTTTCTACCCGCAGTTAGGTCTGATTCAGCTTTTCGATGGTAATCGCCTCTCGCTGATTGATCCGACTGAATTAACGGATATGACGCCGTTTGTAGCGCTATTAAAAGATACTTCTGTGCTAAAAGTGCTGCACGCATGTGGTGAAGATTTAGAAGTTTTCCAAAACGCTTTTGGTTGTACACCATTCCCTATGGTGGATACGCAGCTGATGGCCGCTTTTCTCGGTCACGGCCTATCGACAGGCTTCGCATCGCTGGT
The DNA here is from genome assembly GCF_033339075.1 of Vibrio sp. 970. Classification (NCBI taxonomy): domain Bacteria; kingdom Pseudomonadati; phylum Pseudomonadota; class Gammaproteobacteria; order Vibrionales; family Vibrionaceae; genus Vibrio; species Vibrio sp. 970. Next base: position 71,931 of record NZ_JAWOTW010000010.1, on the reverse strand, counting down.
GGAAGAATATTTAGGCGTAGAGCTCGACAAAAGTGAATCACGTACCGACTGGATGGCTCGTCCACTGACACAAAAGCAATTAGATTATGCTGCCGCAGATGTTCATTACTTGTTACCGTTATACGAAAAGCTGTTCGATAAGGTGACGCAAGCAGGTTGGTGGGAAGCTGTACAGCAAGAAAGTGATTTACTCGTTTCGAAACGTATTCGCGTAACCAATGAAGAGAATGCCTACCTTGATATTAAGGGCGCTTGGCAATTAAAACCTTCTGAGCTGGCTATTTTAAAGCCATTGGCGACGTGGCGTTATCGTGAAGCAATCAAACGAGATTTAGCGCTGAACTTTATCTTCAAAGAAGGTGATCTATTAACGGTCGCTCGTCTTGGTTTAACGAACTTTAAGAAGATGGAAGCAGAAGATATTGATATCCGAGCGATTAACCGCCATGGCGCGAAGATTGCCGCGATTGTTAAGCAAGCGAAGCAAACACCTTCTGAAGAGTATCCTGCGAAAATTGAGCGTTTAATGGACTATCCGGGTTACAAGCAGGTCTTCAAAAATATGAAAGACTTGGTGAAATCGGCTTCGCAGAAGTCAGGTTTAGCCACGGAGTTCCTTGCCTCTAAAAAGCAGATCAATCAGTTGATCAGTTGGGTTTGGAAAAAAGATCGTGACCCAGAAGTATTGCCTGATTTGATGCAAGGGTGGCGTTTGGATTTACTCGGCGACAAGATGAATAAAGCATTAAAGTAATGAAAGATGAAAAAGGTTGGCCTCGATGCCAACCTTTTTCGTTCTAATTAGAGCATTCGTCTGGCGAGAGAAACTGATTACTTTTCTTCGTCTGGTAGCTTCACATTCAGCTCAAGAACTGAGATATCGTCGTCTTTGTGCTCAAATGTTAAGTCAACCATATTTGGATCAATTGCCACGTACTTGCTGATCACCTTCAAGATGTCTTCTTTTAATTGAGGCAAGTAAGACGGCGCAGGATCATTTTGGCTGCGGCGCTCTGCGACAATGATTTGCAAACGCTCTTTAGCTAGATTCGCAGAAGTTTTCTTCTGTGGACGGAAAAATTCTAATAATGACATGTCTAGCCTCCAAAGAGTCGTTTAAAGAGTCCTTTCTTCTCCTCAGTAAGGAAACGAAATTCAACCTGATTGCCTAATAAGCGATCAACGGTGTCAGAATAAGCCATACCCGCATCGGTGTTATCGTCAAAAGTGACTGGCACACCTTTGTTTGACGCGTTAAGCACGGCTTGGCTTTCTGGAATCACGCCCAGTAGTGGAATATGTAAGATCTCCTCTACGTCTTCAACGCTTAGCATTTCGCCTTGAGTGACGCGAGATGGGTTGTAGCGAGTCAGTAACAGGTGCTGTTTTACTGGCTCTAGCCCTTGCTCTGCACGCAGTGACTTAGAATCTAAAATACCGAGAATGCGGTCAGAGTCACGTACAGAAGAGACTTCTGGGTTCGTTGTGACAATGGCTTCATCGGCATAGTACAAGGCCATTAACGCGCCTTGCTCGATACCTGCTGGTGAATCACAAATAATGAAATCAAAGCCCATTTCATCAAGTTCGCCGAATACGCGCTGAACACCATCTTTTGTCAGTGCGTCTTTATCACGAGTTTGAGAAGCAGGAAGAATAAATAGGTTGTCCGTGCGCTTATCTTTGATCAGCGCTTGGTTTAATGTCGCTTCGCCGTTAATGACGTTCACAAAGTCATACACGACGCGGCGCTCACAGCCCATGATTAGATCGAGGTTACGCAAACCGATGTCAAAATCGATCACCGCGGTCTTTTTTCCCTTAAGAGCTAGACCAGAGGCGATGGCTGCGCTTGAAGTGGTTTTACCAACGCCACCTTTACCAGACGTTACTACAATAATGCGTGCCATTTTTTTTCCTTTTTAGATTAAATCGCGAGAACTTCTAAATGTAATGATTCATCGGCTTTACTGATCATTACTTTCTTTTGCCAGTACTCGCTTTCAATTTGATCGCTTAACCAGTAGTCACCCGCAATGGATACCAGTTCTGCTTGTAAATCGTGGCAAATAATACGCGCTTCCTGCTGACCACTTGCTCCTGCAATCGCACGACCTCGAAGTGTGCCATGGATATGAATAGAGCCGTCAGCAATGACTTCAGCACCTGCACTTACGTGCGCTAGCACCACCAAATCACCATCTTTTGCGTAGATCTGTTGTCCTGAGCGGACAGGCGTACGAACTACTTTCGTTGGTGCCATTTTGGCAGGTGCTTGGCTTGGCGATTTGCTCGCCGACATAATGGCGAAGCCAGCTTCGGAAGCAAGGTTTTGTACACGCTTGTCTTTACAGCCCGTTACACCGACCGGAATAAAACCGGCATCTGAGATGCCTTGTTTAAGCTTAGGGAAATCAATGTCGCCTTGTACTTTTGCTATATTGATTACCAAAGGCGCGGATGCAAAAAAAGAAGGTGCTTGAGAAACTTTTTCTTGCAAAAATTCGACAGTCTTTGCGATCTCATTGTCAGAAAGGTGTAAAACTGACAATGTAAAACTGCTACCTTTAAGGTCTGGTGAATGGGTCATCGTGGACTTCTTGCCTTTATTGAAAGAGCGTTGCCTTAAACTAGGTATGTCATGTTATATTTCATCCTTTGACGCAGCAAGTTCTCTCGTGGGCAAATAGGTGAATTAATCTCAAATTTGCTATTAAGTTTGCGAGAATTTGACGTTTTCAACCTAATCCGCACTCAACGCGGCTAAATCAGCATAAAAGGCGTGTCATGCTTTGTTCTATTTATAAAAGCTCGAAAAAAGAAGGTACTTATCTCTATATTCCGAAAAAGGATGATTTTTCACAGGTTCCTGACACCTTAATGCAGATGTTCGGTAAGCCTATCGCTGTCATGACGATTAAACTTGATGGCCGTAAATTGGCACAAGTTGATATCGAAAAAGTGAAGGCTTCATTACAAAATGATGGCTTCTTTCTTCAGGTTCCACCGCCGCCGGAGAACCTATTAGAAAAGTACAAAGAACAAAAAGCCCAGCAGAAAGGCGAATAACGTCATCGTTTTTCATCTGGGATTTCTGCCTTGCTCAAGGAGGGCAATATGAAAAAGATACTGGCTACCATGCTTAGCGTTGGTATGTGTACCTCGGCTTTTGCAAGTAGCGAGGGTTTTGATGAATACTTGAATAAGCTGCGTGCTGAAGCTCGTGATAAAGGTATCTCAGAGCAGGTCATTAGTGCTGCTTTTGCTAATGTTGAGTACAAGCCGCGAGCAGTAAAAGCGGACCGAAACCAACCAGAAAAGAAACTGACATTGGATGAGTACATTCCTCGCGCGGTGCCTGAATGGAAGGTGAAGCAAGCCAGACAACTCTACAAAGAGCATTACACTGAGCTAAAGCGTATAGGCGATGAGTACGGTGTCCACCCGCGCTTTATTGTGGCACTTTGGGGAGTTGAAAGTAACTTTGGTAAGTTTACCGGCAACTTTAAAGTGATTGATGCACTATCCACAATGGCATTTGAAGGCCGTCGTGAAGAGTTTTTCCGTAAAGAGGCCATGTCGGCACTGCAGATCCTCGATCAAGGCCATATTGAGCTAGAGAACTTTAAAGGCTCATGGGCTGGTGCGATGGGTCAATGCCAGTTTATGCCAAGCTCTTTCCTTCGTTTTGCTGCTGACGGCAACGGTGATGGTAAAAAAGACATATGGCAATCTGAAGCGGACGTGTTTGCATCAACCGCTAACTATTTGAGCAAGTCTGGTTGGGATGATAAATATACTTGGGGTCGCCAAGTTAAGGTTCCTAAAAATATTGATCGCAGCCTGGAAGGGCGCACGGCTGAAAAAGGCAAATACCTTCAAGAGTGGAGCCAATTAGGTATCACAAAATATGACGGTAGCCCGTTGCCAAAACTGGATGAAGACATCAAAGCATGGTTGATCATGCCGGACGACGAGAATGGTCGTACGTATCTGGTTTACAATAACTACAACGTATTGATGAAGTGGAACCGCTCTTACTACTTCGCACTTGCTGTGAGTCACTTGGCTGACCGCATTAAATACTGATCTGCCATCAAACAATTTGGCATTCAGTCTTCAATACAAGGGCTCTTCGGAGCCCTTTGTTTTTTCTATAACCAAATCGAGGTAAAGCGTGTTATCTGAACGTGCCGCACAAATGGTGATTTTCTCCGCTCTTCTTAAACACAAAAGCTTCACAGCTGCTGCAAAGAGCTTAGGCGTGTCGGTGTCTCATGTGAGTAAACAGTTGAGTCAGTTAGAAGCGTCTCTTGGTATCAAGCTTGTTCAACGCACTACGCGAAGCTTTACGCCGACTGAGGCAGGGAAAACCTTTTTTCATCACTGTGAGCAAGTGGTACAAGCGGTGAGCAGCGCCACATTAGAGATGGAAACCCAGCGGGATGAAGTAGCAGGTTTGGTACGTCTTGGGTTGTCGCAATCATTTGGTACCTTACACATTATTCCAGCGATTCAAGAGTTACGCGAACTATATCCTCAACTTCAAGTGGAAGTACATCTGTTTGACTATAAGGTCGATATGTTAGCCGAAGGGCTCGATTTATGGGTAACCAACAACGAGCATTTGCCTGAAGGTTACATTGCGCAGCGTTTGACGGATTGCCAGTTTGTTGTTGCGGCATCGCCAGATTACTTATTGAAACATGACACGCCAGCAGAACCGGATGACCTATCTGCTCACAACTGCCTCATATACAGAAGCTGGGAGCGTGACTATACGGGGTGGGCGTTTACCAAAGATCAGCAAGAATTGAACGTAAAAGTCTCGGGTAACTATTCAGTGGATCTGGCAGAAGCCGTTCGGGATGCGGCTACTGCAGGTTGGGGTATTGCCTACCTTGCCACTTACTTGCTGGGGGATGAGTTTAGAACGGGTAAGTTAATACAGCTGTTACCTGACTGGAAAGCCAGCCAGTCGATGCCGTTTTATGCGGTATACCCAAGCCGCCAGCATATGCCAAAAAAAATATCCGCAGTGATTAACTTTATCAAACAGAAGATCGGCAACCCTTGTCATTGGGACCAACGTTTGGCGCCTTACATCTCTATTCCTAAATAACAGGATCAATGACGTTGTAGAACGACACATAAGGTGATTCACTTCACAAAAATTTTTCCTGAACCAGAAACATATTTTCCATATGGAAATAATTAAAATAAGCAAACGTTTATCTTTAATAAATTCAATTGGTTATTTTGTTGGTCAGTTATTGGTCGCTTAAACTTTTCACACTGTTAACATCCTCAACTTGCAGCATTTTGAGTCCGCTATACAATCCGGTGCCTTCCATATCCCCCTTCTGTCGGATTCATTTTATGAACTCAATTATTGGTATCGTAGCCATACTATTCCTAGCATGGCTACTTTCTACAAATAGAAAAAATATAAAGCTGAGAACAGTGTCGTTTGCGTTTGCTTTGCAGGTACTGTTTGCGTTGTTGGTTTTATATGTACCAGCAGGACGAGATGCGCTGAATTCAGTGAGCAGTGTTGTGTCGAATTTGATCAACTATGGTCAAGAGGGCATTGCGTTTTTATTCGGTAATTTGGCGACAGGGGGCTTCACCTTTGCGATCAATGTTCTGGGTATCATCGTTTTCTTCTCCTCTCTTATCTCAGGTCTTTATCACATTGGTGTGATGCCAAAAATCATTAACTTTATCGGTGGTGGTATTCAAAAGCTGCTAGGTATCGGTCGTGCTGAGTCTTTGTCTGCTACGGCGAATATCTTTGTTGGCACCATTGAAGCACCATTAATGGTAAAGCCTTACCTAAAGCACATGACTGACTCGCAGTTCTTTGCAGTTATGACAGGTGGTTTAGCGTCAGTTGCTGGCGGAACGTTGGTTGGTTACGCATCACTGGGTGTCGACCTCAACTATCTTATTGCTGCTGCATTTATGTCGGCACCTGCCGGCTTGTTGATGGCAAAAATTTTAATGCCAGAAGATACGGATAAAGCAGCAGATATCGACATTAGCCAAGTTGAAATTCCACGTGCAACCAACGTAGTAGAAGCATTAGCCGATGGTGCCATGGCGGGTGTACGCATTGCTGTATCGGTCGGTGGTACGTTACTGGCGTTTATTAGTGTCATTGCAATGCTAAACGGCATGTTAGGCTGGATAGGTGATCTGATTGGGACACCATTAAGTTTTGAGCTCATCCTAGGTTTTGTGTTTGCGCCAGTCGCTTGGTTGTTGGGTATACCATGGCAAGAAGCAACCACAGCAGGCTCGCTGATTGGTAACAAGATTGTGGTGAATGAGTTCGTCGCTTTCATCCAGCTTGCAGAAGTGAAGTCTCAACTTAGTGAACACTCACAAGCAATCGTGACGTTTGCTTTGTGTGGCTTTGCAAATATCTCAAGCATGGCGATGCTGATTGGTGGGTTGGGCTCTTTGGTACCAGAAAAGCGTGCATTTGTTTCTAAGCATGGTTTCCGTGCGATTATCGCTGGTGTCATGGCGAACTTAATGAGCGCTTCTATTGCGGGCGTGATTTTAAGTCTGTAATTGAAATAGATATCAACAATTAGCAAAAAGGCTCCTTGCGGAGCCTTTTTCGTATCTGAAATTTACGTTATTTGTCTGTGTGGAACTGTTCGCAAGCGAGCATCGTGTTCTCAATTAAACTTGCGACGGTCATTGGGCCAACGCCACCAGGAACAGGAGTAATAAAGCTCGCACTTTCACGTGCTTTGTCGTATTCCACGTCGCCAACTAGTTTGCCTGAATCAAGACGGTTAATACCGACATCGACCACCACTGCGCCTTTTTTAATCCACTCACCAGGGATGAAGTTAGGTTTACCAACCGCAACCACGACAACGTCAGCTTGACGCACATGACTCTCTAGGTCTTTGGTAAAACGGTGACATGTTGTTGTTGTGCAGCCCGCAAGCAGCAGCTCAAGTGTCATTGGACGACCAACAATGTTTGATGCGCCAACCACAACCGCATGCTTACCACGTAGCTCAATGTTGTAACGGTCGAGTAGGGTAATGATGCCCTTTGGCGTGCAAGAGCGAAGCTTTGGAATACGTTGCGCAAGACGGCCAACGTTATAAGGGTGGAAGCCATCCACGTCCTTCTCTGGGTGAATGCGCTCTAAAACATGTGTTGTGTCTATGCCCGCAGGAAGGGGTAATTGCACTAGAATGCCGTCAATTTCATCATCATTGTTTAATTCATCAATCAGCGCTAGTAACTCTTCTTCTGAGCTAGACGCAGGAAGGTCAAAAGACTTAGAAACAAACCCAACTTCTTCACATGCGCGGCGTTTGCTACCGACATAAACCTGAGAGGCAGGATCTTCACCAACTAGAACCACTGCTAAACCAGGAGCACGTAGCCCAGCTTCAACACGTGCTTTAACACGTGCAGCCACTTCGGATCGAACAGTTTGGGAAATGAGAGTTCCGTCTATATTTTGAGCAGTCATGACTTTCCTTATAAATTAAGAAGGCAGATTATCTGCGGCGCATTGTCGCAGAATTTCTTATCAACATCCATACGCAAACGTTTGCTTTGTGGTGTTTTTGAACATTAAGCGTTTTAATGGACTTTTTTTAGGCATTCAGATCAGAATGTTATGAAAACCCGTTGATTTACCCGTTTGAACTCGTATAATCCTGTCCCTGTAGCGCGCCCTTAGCTCAGCTGGATAGAGCACGTCCCTTCTAAGGATGTGGTCGTAGGTTCGAATCCTACAGGGCGTGCCATATATTCAAAAGCCTCGATAACTCTTTGAGTTGTCGGGGCTTTGTCGTTTTTAGGTTTTTGGCTGTAATTGCCACTCTATCTACAACTTTTGAATGGCATTCTAGCCATTGCAATTTCTAGCAATTAATATGGACGCATATTAATTACCTTTCGTTAACCTTTATGCCTGCCACTTCTAACTTTTATGACCGACACGCCGACTCTTTCGCGAAGCAATACACATCGATTCAGTTTGAGGATGTCCACGCGAGTTGGAGAGTCTTCTGGCCCCAGGCTGGAGATCGTGTGTTAGATGTTGGCGCGGGCTCTGGTCGAGACGCGAAATGGATGGCTGAGCATGGGTGTGAAGTTGTTGCGATTGAGCCTGCTCAAGCACTTCTAAGGCTTGGTAAGTCTTACTGTGGCGATTCCGTTACTTGGCTTGAAGATGCATTACCTAAGCTTGAGAAAACCATTAATCTTGGCTTTCGCTTCGATTTAATTCTTGTCAGTGCGGTATGGATGCATCTTGCGCCTACGCACCGTGAACGTGCATTTCGCAAACTTGCAAATTTGTTAGCGCCTAATGGTCGATTGGTGATTAGCCTTCGTCACGGTGACTTTTCTGACGGTCGTAAAGCTTATCCCGTATCGGTTGAAGAGCTCGAAAAGTTTGCAAAGAATAGCGCTTTAATGGTGAGAAACGTATCTCTCGATGACGATCAGTTAAAGCGAACGGGTGTATCTTGGCAAACTGTAGTGATGTCTTTGCCTGATGATGGTTCCGGTGATCTGAATAAGGTTCGCCACATTATCGTCAATGATTCCAAATCGGCTACCTATAAGCTCGCACTACTACGTACTTTACTACGTATTGCAGACGCTCATTCTGGTGCAGTGGTTGATCGCAGCGAAGGTAAAGTTGCAATCCCATTAGGATTAGTTGGCTTATATTGGATTCGTCAATTTAAGCGTTTAATCGATAAAGAGAACATCCAGCAAAGCTCGAACTCGTCTAAAGGGCTAGGTTTTATAAAGCCCGATGGCTGGGGCAGACTTTCCCATTTAAGTCCTGATGATCTTGCTATAGGCACGACATTTTTTGGTGAAGATGCAGTGGCGCTTGATAAAGCGATAAAAGACAGCTTAAAAACCATAAAAGATGGTCCCGTCACTTTTACCTATCAAGGTGATAAATCAAACCCTTACTTTGAAATGATTCGTTCAGCTAAGAAGCCAAAACGTTCAATTGTTGTGGATAGCGAGTTCCTCGAAGGTTATGGGCTGTTTGTGTTGGATGAAAGCCTTTGGGATTGTTTTCGATTGTATAACTCTTGGATTGAGCCGCTGGTGGTCAACCAATGGATTATGGAAATGCAACGATTTCGGTCTAATCAAGAGCGGGGTATTCCACTGCAAACGTATCATGATTGTTTGGTCTGGATTGATAAAGACCATGATACGCGAGTCGTGCGAAAGAGAATTGAACAGTTGAAGCTCAGCCATTGCGACATTGTCAGTGCATGGAGTGGAAGCAAATTACGAAATGAGTATCACGTTGATCACTGTTTGCCATTTGCTTATTGGCCCAACAATGATAAGTGGAACTTACTACCAACATCTAAGGTTGAAAACCTAAACAAGCGTGATCGTATTCCTGCTAGCTATCGATTAAACGCATCCAAGCCGCGAATTTTGGATTGGTGGCAGTTAGCTTGGGGAGAGACGGATAATTTGAGTCGGACGTTTTTTACCGAGGCTTCATTGTCGCTACCTAATGTGCCTGCATCTTGTCAAGATTTTGAGCATGTCTTTGAAGCGATGGGATTACAAATTCGTGGTGTTAAAAGTCGCCTTTGTATCGCGGAATGGTAATGTCTTGTTTGCCGTTACAGCGTGATATATGAACCTGATAGGCAACCAACAAAAAAGCGCTGGTTAACCAGCGCTTTTGCATTTACTAAGGGCATTACATCTTTTTAAAGATGATGGAGGTGTTGATGCCGCCAAAGGCGAAGTTGTTACTCATCAAATATTTCACGTCCAGTTCTCGGCCTTGTCCGGCGATGTAGTCTAAATCGCCACATTGCTCGTCGAGGTTTTCTAGGTTGAGCGTTGGGTTGAACCAACCCGTGTGCATCATTTCTAAACCTAGCCACGCTTCAATCGCGCCACACGCGCCTAGTGTGTGGCCAAAGTAGCTCTTGAGTGAACTTATTGGCACTTTGCCCAGAGCATTCGCTGTTGCGTTACTTTCTGCAATATCGCCGCGGTCGGTGGCTGTGCCGTGAGCAGATACATAGTCGATCTTCTCAGCAGGAATGCTCGCGTTTTGCAAAGCCATTTCCATACAGATTTGCATGGTTTCCATCTGTGGTTGAGTGACGTGTGCGGCATCACAGTTGCTGGCAAAACCGATGATTTCTGCATAGATTTTCGCGCCACGAGCGACGGCGTGTTCGTACTCTTCCAGAACTAGCGTTCCCGCACCTTCACCAATCACCAAACCATCGCGATCGGAGTCATAAGGTCTTGGTGTGCTTTTCGGGTCTTCATTCTTCAGACTGGTGGCAAAAAGGGTATCGAAGACAGCGGATTCCGTTGGGCACAATTCTTCAGCGCCACCAGCAACCATGACCGTTTGGTAGCCGTGCTTGATCGCTTCGTAGGCGTAGCCGATTGCTTGGCTGCCAGAGGTACATGCACTGCTGGTTGGGATCACTCGGCCTTTCAAACCGAAAAATAGACCAACGTTCACTGCCGTGGTATGCGGCATCATTTGCACGTAAGTCGTTGCGGTGATCGCTTTAGTGGTTTTCTCATTCAGCATGACACCAAATGCGCCGATTGCGTCAGTACTGCCTGTTGATGAGCCGTATGCGATACCCGTTTGACCATTGGTGAGTACGTCGTTACCAATCAAACCTGCTTGGCTTAGTGCGTTTTCTGTTGCGACGGTCGCCAATTTGGAAACACGCCCCATGCCGCGTACTTGCTTGCGCTTGTAGTGCTTTGGCAGTTCAAAATCTAAAATTGGTGCCGCGAGCTTGGTGTTCAAACCATCATACTGTTCGTAAGAAGGCATGTATTGCGTCGCGTTCTGGCAGTCACGCAGTTTTGGTTCGACAGATTGCCAATCGTTACCAAACGCAGTCACGCCTGACATTCCGGTTACAACAACTCGACGGCTCATACTAGGCCTCCGTTTACCGAAATGACTTGGCGAGTTACATAGCCTGCGATGTCAGACATAAGGTAACTGACTAAACCAGCAACTTCTTCTGGCTCTCCCATGCGGCGCAAAGGAATTTGCGGCATCGCATGTTCTTTCACGTGTTCGTCTACCATGCCTGTGTCGATAAGTCCCGGTGCAACGCAGTTGACGGTGATTTTGCGTTTTGCCAGTTCAAGCGCGAGTGATTTTGTTGCACCAATTACGCCCGCTTTCGCTGCGCTGTAGTTAGTTTGACCACGATTCCCCATTAGGCCAGAGACTGATGCAAGCGTAACAATTCGGCCGCCTTTGCGCTTTTGCACCATTGGCATAACACAAGGGTGAAGAACGTTGTAGAAGCTATCTAAGTTGGTATGAATCACACCATCCCATTCTTCTTCGGTCATCGCAGGGAAAGCGGTATCTTTTGTGATGCCAGCGTTGTTTACGACGCCATAGTAAGCGCCGTGTTCGGCGATATCGGCTTCTAGCTTCTCACGACAATCTGTACGGTCACTGATGTCGAATTGGATAAGACGACCGCTACCACCATGCTGTTCGATGGTGTTTAGGGTGTCTTGCGCGCCTTGTTGATCGCCCATGTAATGGACAATGACTTGGAAACCATCTTTGGCTAATTGAACGGCAATGGCTTTACCGATGCCTTTGCTGGCACCTGTAACGAGGACTTGTCGGGTCATTGTTGACTCCTGATTTTCATTTCTTGTAATTTTTCTTCTGATGGAACGTAAACGTTCAATTGGCAAGTCGCTACAACAGTTCCTTGTAGCTCAATACGGGCTGAAAAAACCGCCATACCGTTATCTTCCATAACTTTTTCAGCATACACATCGAGCACCTGTCCGCGAGAAAACGTATCGCATTCAGACGTGTATCGACGGCTACCAAGTAAAAAGCCAATCGGTGGCGCTTGTTCTTTCATTAATGCGTGGTAACCAGACCACGCCGCGACAGATTGCGCCATAAACTCAATGCCAACGTAAGCTGGCACAGTTTGAGAGGCCGAGTCGAAGAACGGGTTGTGTTCTGCGATATCAACCTGGCAGTGAATCGTATCTTGTTGAACATCCAAAGCACGATCAACCAAGATCATTGGTTTGTCGTGTGGCAAAAGTTGTTCGATGGGAGGAAATTTAGTCATGAGCGTAACCAAAAATAAGACTAATATTATTGCCACCAAAAGCAAAAGAGTTGCTGAGAATCGCTTTGTTACCCAGTTTGGTTGGCGTCTCAACTAACGATATATGGATATCGTCTGCTTTGGTTTCGCAGTGTTGTATTGGCAAATCAAGGTTGTACTTGAGAATATGCCAAGCGATCGCGGCTTCCGTAGCACTTGCTGCACCTAATGTGTGTCCGGTAAGTGGCTTTGTCGAGCTTACGGGAACGTAGTCTCCAAAGCAGCGATGAATGGCTTTGCTTTCCATCGCATCGTTTAACGGCGTTGCTGTGCCATGCGCGTTGATGTAACCAATGTCTTGCGCTGTAAGTCCTGCATTGGCCAACGCTTTTTTCATCGCTTCTTCTGCGCCTAACCCTTCTGGATGTGGTGCGGAAATATGGTGTGCGTCTGAGCTGTCGCCAGCTCCGAGAAGAGCAACGGGCGCAGGTGTTTTGCTTAGCAACATTAATGCTGCGGCTTCGCCGATATTGATGCCGTTGCGATGTTGGTCAAACGGTTTGCAAAGAGTATCGGATAGAGCTTCTAAACCGTTAAAGCCGTTTAGTGTTAGGCGACAAATGGTATCTACACCACCCACAATAACCGCATCAACAATGCCAGAGCGAATCAGGCGTTGTGCGGTTAAAAAGACACGACCACTAGAAGAACAGGCGGTTGAAACTGAGTAATGTGGGCCGCTCAAATCAAAGTAGGCGGCAATAAAATCGCTGCAGTTTCCAAGCTCTTGTTTGGTGTAATGGTAGTCGACAGGAAAATTACCGTTTGCCAGCTTTTCACCAAATGCGATTTCGCCATCTGAAATGCCAGATGTGCTGGTGCCGATCACGACCGCGATACGGTCACGACCATATTTAGCAATGGCGTTACGCACGTCGCCTTCGATTTGCTGCAAAGCCGAAAGTGCGAGGCGGTTGTTTCTCGTATCAAACTGGCTGAGTGCGGGTGGTAATTGCGGTAACGTCTGTGCGATTCGACCGATTACTGTTTGGCGGCCTGAATTTAAAATATCTCGGTCAACCACCATGTTGGATGGCTTCGCTCCCGATAAACACTGGTGGATGAGCGCATCATCTTGTCCCATGGCAGAGTGAAAGCCACAGGCCTGAATATACAAAGGTTGAGAAGAGCGAATAGGCATATTGTTATTCTAAATTTTTCTTAATTAATCTGATGTTGCAGTGTTTGAATAGAAATTGAAAACTGATGTTTGAGGTGATGAAAATCAATCTTACCCTCTAACTTGTTAGAAGAGCTGTATTGAATCTCAATGATCTTTTCACCGTCGCTATCAAAGATGGCGCGAGAATTATTTTTATCAATAATTCGCCACCTTACCTCATTTAACGATCCTTCCCAAGCGGAACTCGGCCAGAGCGTGATCATCAGGTTAAATAATACCTGTTCTGGCTGCGGTAGCGAACCTTGTAAACCGTTGAGCACTTCGGTTTGAATTTGTTCTCCATCGTAAGACAGTGAGAGTACTCTTGTCCCCCAGGATGAGAAGCCTGCCAGCACCACTTCGTTGTTGGTCACTTGCAGTTGTACCGGAAGTTGCTCAGATGTGGTTTTACCATCTATTGCCCAAGAAGCCGTAATTAACTGACTGGCAGACAACTGATAGCCCAAGCTTGCGGGAGTGGGCAAGCTAACTTGGGTGTGCTCGGCAATGTCGACCTGAGGCGTCGATTGGTGAGGGACCAAGCTGCATGCACTTAAAAACAGGCTCAGTGCGAATAACGTCGCGCAGCGAAAGGCGTGATTGAAAATCATGACGTCGTTTCCTCTGTTTTAATTGCAATCGGAGAGAGCAGCCAAGCGACAAAAATACCACTTAACACCGTAATGCCAAAACTGTGAATCGCGTGAGTTTGGCTGAGTGACAGCAATCCAAATGACAACACAGTGGTCATTGCCGAAAGGGTGATCGCCAATAGTGTGCTCACACTGCGGGCTTTCTCGGCAAAGAACAGAGTGTAATCGATCCCTATACCAAGAATGAGCACCAAGCCAAGCAAGTTGAACAGGTTTAATGTTGTTCCCATCGCGACAGCAGTTGCCAGACCGCAGGCGCAAGCAATCAATGATGGCAGTAAAACTCGGCAACTGTGTTGCAGACCGTACCGCTTGATTAATACCAGAAAGATCACAGCACTGGCGGCTGCCAATAGCTCCATGATTTTGATTCGGTATTCACCAAATAGGGTGGATATTTCTTCAGCTTTGTTTAGGTAAACAACATCAGACTGTGATTTGGCAAATGCCTTAACAACAGCGGAGTCTTGCAATTGGTTTAACACCACAACCGTTGCCGATTTTTCTTTAATTTTACCCAAATGAAGAAAACGTACAGGCGCTGATACCGGGTTTTGCAAGTACTGTTCAACCGTAACAGGGATAAAGTCGGCGTCCATTTTGGGCTTTTTACTTAAGCCCAGCCCGGAAGTAAGTGGGCTGGATTGTGTCGCGTAAAGATCGCGAATCAATTGATAGTCTTGTTGCTGACGTTCCACTGAGCTCAAGTAGCGGCTCAGGCTCTGGTAGCTTTCGATGGTGCTGTCCGCTTTCCACGCTTCTAAAGTTGGCGTCAAAGACTCCAGCTTTTTCATTAGGTTTTCGTCATCGTCGGCGGTAACGACCAACATTTGCTGCGAAGATTGCATGCCACTGAGCGTCGTAATCAAGGTTTCTTGCTGCTTGAGATCGTTCGGCATCGTTTGCAGTAGACGGATGTCGTCATCGTAGTTCAATTGCAGCAAGAAAAAGCCACTCGCAACCACACATAACATCGGTAATCCGACTTTAATTCGAGGGTGATTCCAAAGCGTTAACCATTTCGCCAACAATGATTGTCCTGGTAAGTTCGAAATGGATCGCGATGGGTTACGAGCCAGTATCGGATACCAAGCCACCACGGTGATGTAAGCGGCAATCAGACCAATGGATGAAAACAGCGCAAGCTGCTGCAAACCAGGAAACGGTGCCACTAACATGCCCAAATAGCCGATCAAACTGGTGATTAAACCAAGTGTGATAGCTATGAAAATATGCTTTAACCCTTGCTCGCTATCCCATTCATTTCCCGCCGCAAGACGTTCCGTTAGGTAGTGGAATGCGTAGTCGATAGACACACCGATTAAACTTGCGCCAAACACTAAGCTGAATAGATGGACTTTTCCAAAAATCCACGTCGTAACGGACAACGCAACGAGCAAACCAATGGTGATGGAAAGCAGTGCGAGAGACAGTGGAACCACACTACGAAAGACCAATACGAACAATGCAATGATACCGAGCAGAGAGAACACACCGATGGTACTGATCTCCGATTTTGCACTTTGCGTACCAAAGTCGGCGTAAAATAGAACGCCAGTATGTGCGACTTCAGCGCCATATTTCTGCGCGACGTTTTGTTCTAGTGCTTGAATATCAGGGACTGCAAGCTGCCCAGTTAGGCTATAAGGCGAGTCTTTTAGCTCGGCAGTAATAAGCAAGTATTGAGCACCGTCTTTTTCGACGGATAGATAGCCGTTATCCAATCGGAAAGAGGACGATTGCTGGGTAACTTGGCTTAAATAATCACGAAATAGCAAGAAAGGGTCATTTTGTAACTCTTGCCCGGTCACTCCAGAAAACGGGTTGTACAGCGACTGAATCACGTGCTGCACTTGCTGTTCTGGATTTTGGCTTAAACGCTCTCGTTGTTCAGGCGTCAGTAATTGGAAGCGGTGCTTAAAGTAGTAACTCGCCCAAGCTTGCTGCTCTTGAGGTGAGATTTTTCCCACCACATCGCGAAAATGATTACTTTGGCGTAACCCCTTATCAAATTCAGCAGCTGCTGAAAAAAGGGCATTTTTGTCCGGCGCTGTGATCACGAAAATGACTTTGTCGCTCATACTTGCCGAGACCGACTCAAAGGCTTGCTCAGCCACTGGGTTTTGTTGGTTCTTCGGCAACAGTTTTAAAATGTTGGTCTCAATCGGAGATTCTGCACTCCAAACCCATTGTTTGAGTAGCAACGCGCCCGCTAAAACAACGAGATTGAGCCAAACCAGAGCAAAGGTATGAGTGCCAAGACTGAGTTTAGAAACGGAATTGAGCGTCTTCGGCATCCGTGAGTTCCTGAGGTAGAGAGGTCTGGTTCGTAAACGTGATTTCAGTCTTATCGCCGCGCAGTTCTTGCAGGGTTAGGCGATCAATATGCGTTTTACCGGAAAGGGTGATGGCTTTAAACACCGCATTTAATGGCGACTGTTTTGGCACTAAAACGAGCTGCCACTGATTGTTCTCAACTGAAAAATCGAGTGTGAATTGTTCTTGCAGTGCAGAAGTATCCCCGTGGAACACGGATAAAAACACATGACTAAAGTAGAACGCCATTGGGTTTTCTTCAGCAGAGATCGTTTTCGGTGCTTGGTCGGCAAAAGTCTGACGAAGTTTGTTTTCCGTCAATACCAAATTGACTGCGAAAGGTTCTGTTTGTTGCCACAACAAGCCATGTGTTTTGCTCAGTGTGAACTGGCCTTTAGAGGTTAGAGGTTGACTGAACATTTCCAGATGACGCTGCTGCGTAAAATCTCCGCGCACGATTTCATGCTGAGACAACTGCTGTTGAAGCGATGCCAAATCCGTTACGTTTGCTGTCGGTGTGGCCAGTGCTGAAACAGAAAATATCAGCAAAAAAGAGAGTAACCACTTTTGCATTAGTCCAGACTCCCATGGTTGTGCCATTGCTCTACTTTATCTAAAAAGATTGCTGGAGAAACAAAGCACATCTCTTGCTTTTCAATGGATACGGCGACTTGCGTTGTATGCGCTTTGCACATACGTTGATTCGTTTCGGCGTCGTAAATCACGTAATCCACACGTAAGCGGTTTTCCCACTCAGTGAGTTGCGCGGTAATGCGAATGGTGTGATTAAACGGAATCGCCTTCACGTATTTAACGCGCGTGTCGATGATCGGCCACATGTACCCAGAGTCTTGCATATCGCGATAGCTGTATTGGATCTTTTCCATCAGCACACGACGCGCTTCTTCAAAATATCGAAAGAAGTTGCCGTGATAAATCACGCCCATCGGGTCAGCATCTTGGAATGAGGTGACCATAGTCACCTCCGCTTCTAATGGGTAGAGAACCTGCTCTTGCATTATACCTCCACGTAGAGTGGCCAATGACGTTGCTGAATGCGTTCAATGAAATGACGCAAATCTTGTTCTAACGGGCGATCTTCAATCACAAACTCAAACTCGCTCAGTACGGCGTCACGAATTACTCGCAAACTCTGACTCATGTGGTGTTCGTCCAATTCGTTATGACGGCGACGAATCTCAACCGCTTGAACGCTTGCTAGGAGTGAAGCCGCAGCAACTTGCTCTGTTAACTCAAGTACGCGTAAGCAATCACGAGCCGCGATGGTGCCCATGCTCACTTTGTCTTGGTTGTGACATTCGGTTGAGCGAGAAAAAACGCTCGCTGGCATGGTGTTTTTCAACGCTTCTGCCGTCCAAGCTGAGATGCCAATCTGAACCGCCTTAAAGCCGTGGTTGATCGGTTTACGTTCGCCTTCTGCACCGGTTAAGTTAAACGGCAGACCGTTATTGAACTTGTAATCCATCAATTGCGCCATCTGACGATCCAGCAAATCAGCTAAGTTGGCAATGTTCACTTTCAACGTATCCATCGCCATTGCGATATGACCACCGTAGAAGTGACCGCCGTGCAGAACGCGCTCGTTGTCGCCATCGATAATTGGATTGTCGTTGGCACTATTTAGTTCATTCTCAATCAATTGACGTAGCCAAGGCAGTGAGTCTTGCACCATGCCAATTACGTGTGGTGCGCAACGCAGCGAGTAGCGATCTTGCAGTCGGTCGCTATTGCGTGGCGGACGTTCAGCATTGAGATCATCACGCAGCCAAGCCGCAACTTGCTGTTGACCAGGATGAGGTTTTACCGCAAACAACGCTTCATCAAAGTGGAAGTCATTACCTTGCATACCCACAGAGACCATCGCGGTAATCTTGGTGCACAGCTGCGTTAGGTATTCTGCGCGTTTGTAGGCAAGACAGGCGAGGGCAGTCATCACGGATGTACCGTTCATTAACGCCAAACCTTCTTTTGGTTTTAGGCGAATTGGCTCAATGCCCAGCTCTGCAAACACTTCTTGTGTTGGTCGCACATCGCCTTTGTAAAGCACTTCACGCTCGCCAATTAAGGTCGCTGCTAGGTAAGACAGAGGCGTTAAATCGCCACTTGCGCCCACAGAGCCTTCTTGTGGAATACGCGGCGCAATATCGTGATTGATAAGCGTAACGATTTGGTTCAACAGACCGTGAGACACGCCAGATACGCCTTGCGACAATGAACATAAACGTGTCGCCAACACCGCACGAGCTTGCTCATGAGAAAGGATTTGACCTAAGCCACAGCCATGGAAGCGCGTAAGGTGCAACGGAAGTTCATCCACAAGAGCAGGTGGAATCGCCACAGTGCATGAATCGCCGTAACCCGTGGTCACGCCGTAAATAACGCCTTCTTCCTTCAGTAATCGTTCCAGAAACGCCACGCCACGATCAATTTTCGCGGTAAATTCTGGCGAGGTGTTCATGTGTGCCTTTGCACCTTGAGCAATGGCAACGACATCTTCGATGGTTAAAGATTGGGCACCAAAAGTGATGTTGTGATTATTGTTGTTTGTCATGTGGCTGATTACTTAAAGTCCAGAAGTTAAAAAAGTTGTACCACTGTAACGGCGCTTGCAGTGTGTGGTGTTCTAATCTTTGTGCGTACTGTTGAACAACGTGTTCTAGTGCCTGCTGACGTTCCTTGCGCGGTAGCGTGATTTGGTCACTAAAGTGTTCAAAGTACACATTAAAATGCGGAGTGTTTGCTTCATCGTCGCGTAGGCCGAAGAGTAGATAAACCGGCGCTTTTAATACCGAGGCCAGCATGAATGGGCCTTGCGGAAATGGCGCTGGTTTACCAAGAAAATCTGCCCAAACGACACGATTTTCTTTGCTGGTAGAAGTGCGATCGCCAACGATCACCACCCATTCGCCTTGCTCGATTTTTTGTTGAAGCAGAATCGCGGTGTCTGGTCCCATTGAGCTGACTTGAATCAAATTCAGTTCCGAGTTTGGGTTTACCGCCTTCATTACCGCATTAAATTGTTCAGCGTGTTGGGTAAATACCAAGGCGTTGATTTTGACATGAGAGTGTCGACGACCAAGCGCGCGGCAGAGTTCGATATTGCCAAGGTGCGAGCCTAAAATGAGCACGCCTTGTTTTTTCTGCGCCATCTCTTCGAAATGATGCTGGCCGTGAATGGTTAGGTTATCGACGTTAAAGTCACCTTGCCAGGCAGCCAGTTTGTCGAGCATGGTTCGCCCAAAGGAAAGCAGATGATGATAGCTGTCCAACTGCTTTGGCAGTGCGATGTTCTGCTGCGCTGCGTAGTGCTGTAAGTTGTTCAGGTAAACCTCAGACGCTTCACGGGCAGATTTACCCGTGAAGTGGTAGTAGCGCATGACTAGCTTTAAAATCAGGTCGAACGCTTTTCTACCGAACAAGCGGTAAACCGCGAGCAAGGTTTTGATGCCTAAAATCGTGCCTTGTTCTTTTCGTTTCGACCAGTGGGCATTGCTGTCGTCTGTGTGACGGCGCTTTCTGGCGAGTAGCGAGGGTATACGCGGCAACATGCCAAAAAATAGGCGAGTGTGCATCCAGCTTATCTTGACGTTATCCCACAATGCGTCGAAGTGGGAAATGCCACCTTCAGGGTAGATCACGCGCGTTGGAACAAAATCAATATCGACGCCTTCCCAGTACATTCGCACCAGAATCTCGATATCAAAATCCATGCGTTTGCCGATGTTGTACTTGTTCAACACGGCGACCGTTTTCGCCACTGGGTAGGCGCGAAAACCGCACATGCTGTCTTTGATAGACAGTGACAAGGTTTCTATCCACACCCAAATGTGCGTAGCGTAGCGACCATACAGACGGGCTTTAGGTACGCTCGCGTCGTATATCGGTTGGCCAGAAATCAGGTTATCTGGTTTTGTTTCGCTGGCGCTGAGCAATTTTGGTAGTGCTTCTAGGTCGTGTTGACCATCTGCGTCGATTTGAATGGCGTGCGTAAAACCAAGTTGGTGAGCTTGATGTAGGCCAGCCATCACAGCGCCACCTTTACCTTGGTTTTCGCTCAAACTAATCAGTTTTATCAGCCCTTGCTCACTCAACGCTGAAAGCGCTTGTTTGGTGTCTTCATTGCTGCCGTCGTCCACGACAAGCACTGGCAAATCGAAAGAGGATAACGACGCAACCACGTCTGCAATTGTGCTGCCGTGGTTGTAGCAAGGAATTAAAAAGCAGGGACGGTAATCACTCACGTGACTCACCCAGTTTCATTTTGCCTGAAGAGTGAGTCACCAAGGTTTCACCGTTTTTCGATGTGTACTTAAAGGTCAATTTCTCGCGCTCATTGTCCCAAGAGAGTGAGAGACAAACGTCGGCGTTTGGCAGAATCGGCTCTTGAAATTTGATGACTTCCATTCCTTTAAATACCTTGGGAGTGTTCAAATATTGAACGGCGTAGAACAACGCCCAGTCAATTTGAGTGACGCCGGGTAAAAGAGGAAAGTGACTGAAATGACCTTGGAAATCTAAGATGTCAGCATCCACACGCAGCGAAAGCTCCGCGGTGTGGTCACTCACTTCAATATTCTGAATGGTTGGTTTTCTTTTATCCATGTTACTAGCTTTATTGGAATAGTTTTTCAATTTCAGCAACTTGGCGTTTGCCTTGGCTGTTCAATGGAATTTCGTCGACCACTCGGAATTTTCTCGGGATAGCGATCGGTTCTAGCCAATTGCGCAGTGCCTTGCGAAGCTCAAGCCAAAATTTGCCTTTACCAAGTTCATTAAGCACATCGCTGCCTTTATCGTTAAGTACGATGATCGAGACTAACGTGAGGCGACCAGATTCTTCCATTGGGATCACCACGCTTTCTTGAACCCACGGCAATTGCTCTAAACGTTTTTCCACTTCGACAAGGGAAATACGCTTTTCTTCGACTTTGACGATTCGGTCAGTGCGTCCACGCAATTCAAAAGAAATACTATCATGGAAATAGCATTCATCCGCAGTTTGGTACCAAGTGTTTTCATCAATGTGTGGCGAGCGGAGCTTTAAACAATTCTCATGGTTAAGCTCGGCTTCAACACCAGGGAATAACGTCCAAGGAGTGCTGGCTACGTGCTGCTGACGGTAAGCGATGCCGCCGGTTTCTGTGCTGCCAAAAACTTCAATAGGAAGTGACCCAAACAACTGCTGGCTGTGCTGCGCCGCTTGGTTTGGCAAGGGGCCACCAGAAGAAAATACACACCGAATCGCAACCGGATTGTGCTCTTCACTGAGTCGTTTTAGTAACGCAGGGCTGCTTACTAGCGTGGTGTTAGCATCAGCGTGATGGACAATTTGCTCTGGGAACTCAAGGTTGTGTGCTGAAAATGGACGTGCAGAGCACAAAGGCCACAATACGCGGAACAGCAAGCCGTAAATGTGTTGATGAGAAACGGTGCTTTCAACGCGTGTGCTGGCAACCGTGTCGCCCCATAGGTTATCTAGAATAGAAACTTCGATGTCGAGCTGTTTCAGCGTTTTTGCAATGGCTTTTGGTGTGCCGCTTGAACCCGAAGTGAATAGCGTTACCGGTATTTCCGCCAGGTTTAATTCACGCCAAAAATAAGGTTGTTTGGCCTCTGACTCGTTAATCACGGTGGTTTCTAGCAATGATTGAGCTTCGATCAAAAGCGAGCTCACCAATTCTGGAACCGAGACATCGGCATCATGCAGCAACAAATCGTAGTGCTCACTGAGCTCTTTGAGTGCTTCTAGTTGGTAATTACCAGGTAATACAATGGATTTTCCTGTATAACAACAAGCAAAAAAGCCAACGGCAAACAGGTAGCTGTTGCCAAAACACAACGCAATGTTTTGCGTTGGTTGGGTTTCTAACTGCTGAGCAAGTGTTGCGACGTGCTGCTGGAAATCACCCCACGTGATAACCGTGTCGCGATCGTAAGAGACTGGGGATTGCTCAGACCTCTCTGCGATGAACAAGGTCGCAAGGGAGGTAAAGCTCGAATACGTTGTATTCATACGATTAGTGTTCCTTTCGAACAAATTGACGCACGATCCATTCTCCAGCGAACAAGCCACCAGCAAGTAAGTAGCTGATAAGGCCGTTATAAAGCGTCCATATTTTTACTGGTAGGAAACAGGTATAGAGTGCAACGGCAGCGTTGAGCGTAAAAAAGGCGCACCAAACCACCGTCACTTTGCGAGTGTAAGCCACGCCACTAGCCGGAAGGTCGGGTTCTTGCAAGCGAGCAAGCCTCTCTATGATCGATTGCGGCTGTTTTAAGCTCAGTCCAAATACACACAGCATACATAAATTGACAACGACAGGGTAAAACTGAAGCCACCCGTGTTGTTTAAACACCATGCCAAGTGTAATTAGAACAATGCCAACAGCGCCCGTAGCGAGCGCCAAGAATTTAAACTCTTTTAGTGGGGTCTTATTTGCGACGAAAACACGCAAAAGTAACGCAGCAATTAACAAGCCCCCAACTAAGTTCAAGCCAAATTTATCTATACCGAAATAGACGGCGAAGGGGTAGGCAAGCAGTACAATTGCAGACAGACCAGTCAGCAATTGGCGCATTAACTTTCCTTCAATAACTCAGTAACAGCGTTAACCACATCGTCAACGGTTCTTACTGCACTAAACTCTGCTGGCTTGATTTTTTTGCCAGTGACATTCTGTAGGTGTACGACCAAATCAACGGCGTCAATGCTATCAAGATCGAGATCTTGGTATAAGTGCGCATCTGATTGAATGTCGGCTGCGTCAATTTCGAACAGCTCAACAAGCGCATCTTTAACTTGTTCAAATACTTGATCTTTATTTACATCAGTCATGAATATACCTACAACTTATTCATTAGTTTGAGAAGAAACGTATTTCGCTAGATTTGCTACAGACGCAAAGTGTTCGCGCGTATTTGAGTCGTCGGCATCAATAACGATGTTGTATTGTTTTTTTATTGCGAGTCCAAGCTCAAGCGCGTCGATAGAATCTAAGCCAAGTCCATCACCAAAAAGTGGTGCATCCGTTTCAATATCATCTACGGTTAAATCTTCAAGGTTTAAAGCATCAATAATAAGTTGCTTAATGTCGTTGTGTAACTGTTCCACTGGGACCTGCTTATTAATAAAAGTTTTCTGGAAAAATGTTTTCAGCTAGGTGCTGTTGTAAGCGTCGCGCCGCTATTGTCGGCGACGTAGTTTGCTTTATAAAGGGGGTAATCTCAACTTTATCCTTAACTTCAACCCTGAAAAAGGGCTTTGTTGCCGGTACTTGATACCATTTTTTCTCTTTTGTGAGGAAACTTGGCGTTACCGTAATATGGACAACTCTTAAATCTCGTTCTGTTCTTACCGCAATTTGTGCTGCACCGCGTTGTAATTTCGGCTCTACACCTGGTGTTGTTCTTGTTCCTTCAGGAAATATAAGCAACACGTTGCCTTTGTTAAATCGTTCATCACAAAGTGCTAATAAATCATCCGGTGCTTCATTGGGAATATATCCGGCTGCTTTTACGATGTGCTTCATAAAAGGATTCGACCATATTGCCGATTTTACTAAACAGTCGCAGCGATTTAATTGTGAAGCAATGAGAACGTAATCGATTAAACTAGGGTGGTTGGCAACAATTAAACAATTACGATCTTGTTGAAGAATATCGGCACCAATAATTTGATAATCGATTGCGCCACTTAGCTTCATCAATTTACAAAATGTGTTGAATGAATATCGAATCGCACCCTGAACTTTATATTCGCGTTCCGTTTGGTCTGAAACAAAAATACGAATGGTCGGAATAACAATGAAACTCAGTACTAAACCACCTAACCCAAATACTGAAAAACAAAAGCCTGTTGCTAGCACACGCCAATACTGATTTAAGCGAGTCATTTTTTGTGCCATTCCCAAGCTTGTTGCGGAGCGAAAATAGTCCACTGGCTTTTATCTAACAAGTATTGTTGCAAAAATACTAAACCTTGAGGAAGAGGATGACCGGAACGTTCTGCGTTTATGGAGCTTTGTATCGCGAACTTGTCTCCATGAGAAAGTATTAAGCCAAGTCCAAACCCTTGGTATTGTTGGTTTTCATATTCTAAATAAGAGTCAGGCATAGGCTCATCAAAATCAACAAGCAGTACTTTTTTGTCAGGATTGTCGGACAAAAACAGCCATGCTTCTAATATTGCGCTTTGGAATGTGTTTTCTGCCGCAGCGATAGAAGTTAGGGGAATGGGTTGTTTAGTTGCGATAGTGGCAAGCCCTGCGGCGGTATTGTGCACCGATTGAGAAAAAGCCATCGGAGACGCCTCTTCTCCATTAATTATATCTTCAACTAGTGCGACGCTGCGATGCAGTTCACCATGACGGCTTGAAAATACAAGGTAATCAACTTGATGTTGATTAAGCATTTCGATTGCAGTTTGTACCGCCAGTTTACTGAGTGGGCTCATTCTTCTGCGCATCATCGCAGGAATATTTGCAACATTGATTTTGCCATCTTCTGGCCATTTTATCTCTGTTGCCCATTGTTTCCATTCATTGGATTCGGATAAACCGAATGAATTCGCTGTCCACGCATCAATATTGAACGAAATGTTGATCTTCGAGTTTGGCATATTGGGTTAAATTGTTTATTTTACAGCTCGATACAAATTGGGGTTGACCCAAATTCACAATAAAAAGGAAATTATCATGTCGCGTTTTAAGCTGTATGTCTCGTTATTATTAACTTTGCTTCTTGTTGGTTGTGGACGAGTACAACCTGTAATGAATGTGGAGGATACTCCAGTTGCTTATGATCTTCAAAATAAACAAGTAAAAATGGCCATAGTGCAATCAGCAACTAACCGAGGCTGGACGATCGAAGAAGTAAGCCCTGGTGTTCTTATTGCAAAAATCCACGTTCGTAAACACTCTGCAGAAGTAAAAATCCCATACAATAATAAATATTACTCAATTATTTATCTCAACTCAGTAAATCTCAAAGCAAGTGATGGCAAAATCCACCGCAATTACAATCGTTGGGTAAACAACTTGAATGTTGATATTCAGCGAGCTATTGCATTGTTGGGCAATCAATCTCAACAATAAAACTATTAATTGCAGTTAGGTTTTTCCGTGTTAAATCAAAATAATGACCCTTTTAATGCTTTTGAAGCGAAGACAGAAGCTCAGAAGTTATCTTTTGCACCAATCGTGTTCCAGACCGCCAAAACGCTTCGAGATTTAGGTATTTTAGCCGCTTTAGACAGCGCTGGCGCTCAAGGCATGAGTGCCACAGATATTGCCGAGAAAACGGGAGTATCAGAATATGGTGTTAAAGTACTGTTGGATATGGCGATTAGTGCGCATATTGTTTTATGGGAACGACCTAACTATTCGCTTGCAAACCTTGGTTTTTACCTTCTTCATGATGGTATGACGAATGCAAACATGGATTTTACGGCAGATGTTTGTTACGCCGCGATGATGCATTTGACGGAAGCAATTCAAGAAGGTAAACCGTCAGGTTTGAAAGAGTTGGGCAATTGGGAGACCATTTATCAAGGTCTATCGACGTTACCAGAACAAGCCAAACAGAGCTGGTTTAAGTTCGATCATTTCTATTCGGATCGCTCGTTCCCACTTCTGCTTAAAGAGGTATTTGCAAGGAAGCCAAAGCATCTTGTGGATATTGGCGGAAATACGGGAAAATGGGCGATTCAGTGTTGTAAACATGACCCTGACGTTCAAGTGACGATTGTTGATTTACCGCAGCAATTAGAAGTAGCGATGAAGAATGTTTCAGAAAACCAGTTCGTCGAGCGTGTACGTCCATACCCTGCAAACATGCTTGATAAAGCACAAACATTGCCTGAGCATGCTGACGTATGGTGGATGAGCCAGTTCTTGGATTGCTTTTCCCCAATTGAGATCCTCAATATCCTTAAAAAAGTTAAAGCCCAGTTAACGAAGGGAGATACTATTTACGTATTGGAGCTGTTTTGGGATGCTCAAAAATACGCGGGAGCTTCCTATAGCCTTAATGCCACTTCTCTTTATTTTACCTGTTTAGCTAACGGTAATAGTCGCTTTTATCGCAGTGATGATTTCTTAGAAATTGTCGAAGCGGCAGGTTTATCTGTCGTTGAAAGAACCGACAATATTGGCCTTGGTCATACCTTATTAAAACTACAAGCAAACTAAATTCAGAATGAAAATAGAGCTCAAGCAAGTTGTTGTCGTAGGAGCGGGGCCATCAGGTTCAACCGTTTCTGCCTTATTAAAATCGCGTGGCATAGATGTTGTTGTCTTAGAAAAAGCGACTTTTCCACGTTTTTCCATAGGAGAAAGCCTACTCCCTGCATGTATGGAAGTTGTTGAACAAGCAGGAATGACTCATGCAGTAAAGCAGTTTGGTTTCCAGTATAAAGATGGTGCTGCATTTCGTCGTAATGGCGTATACACCCAGTTCGACTTTACAAACAAATACACACCAGGACCGGGCACGACGTTTCAGGTTCAACGTGCCAACTTTGATAAAGTATTGGCAGATAGCGCTGAAGAGCAAGGCGTAGAGATTCGTTATCAGCATGAGCTGCTCAACCTAGTGTTTGAAGGGAAAAAGTCTCGATTAGAAGTGCTCGACTCAAATAAGAAGGCTTATCAAATCGAAGCAGATTTTGTGCTGGATGCAAGTGGCTTTGGGCGTGTTTTGCCACGCTTGTTGGAGCTAGAAGAACCTTCTTGTCTTCCGCCTAGAAAAGCGATCTTTACCCATATCGAAGATCATATCTCTCCCCAAGAGCCGGAATACGATCGCAACAAAATTTTAATTTCAGTTCATCCTGAAAATCACGACGTATGGTACTGGCTAATCCCATTCTCTAATGGTACTTGTTCGTTTGGTGTGGTGGGTGAGCCAGAATTTTTCGAACAATACCCAGAAGATAAGATTGCAGCGTTGCAGCAGTTAGCCAATGAAGAGCCGGGTTTGGCTTCTTTGTTGCGAAATGCGAATTACCCGAATCCAGCAGGCGAGTTGGGTGGCTATTCTGCTAACGTCAAACGTTTAGCGACAGAGCACTACGCGTTGCTTGGTAATGCAGGTGAGTTTCTTGATCCTGTATTTTCATCGGGTGTCACTATCGCCATGAAATCGGCCGAGTTTGCAGCGGACTGCGTGGTTCGTCAGCTGAATGGTGAAAAGGTTGATTGGCAAGAAGAGTACTCGCAACGCTTAATGGTGGGAGTGAACACATTCCGCACTTATGTGGAAGGCTGGTACAACGGCACGTTGCAAGATGTGATTTTCTATCAAAACCCGAACCCACGTATTAAACAGATGATTAGTGCGATTTTGGCTGGATATGCTTGGGATACGAATAATCCTTACGTAAAACAAAGTGAGCAGCGTTTGTCGACGCTTGCAGAACTGGTTCGGGAAGCTGAACTGTAAGAATATACATTCGCTTATCCGAGAATCAGTAAACCTAGGTCTTACCAAAAAATTGGTAAGACCTTTTTAATGCCTCTTTACTTTTACTTCTAGCGTGTTGGAGACACATTGACCACTTACATCGGTGTGTATCGAATTTGAGAATTTTTATGGTGACATTGATCACGTCTAGAGTTCCTGTTGCTGATATTTATATTAAATTTGTAGGAAATGGATTACATTCTGGGAGTGTTCCCTACATCCGGCTTCGTTGTGAAAACGGTTTATAAGCAACTGTATAAGTTAGTAAAGTTCCAAAAACTACATCAAAAAAAAGACAAGTTTCTTACCAAATCAATTCGCTTGGTGAGTTCGAGCCATCGACTACGCCAAACGCTTCCTCTACTTTCTAAAATTGTCGAAGAACATGACGCATCAACGGTCTCTTCGATTGCAGATCCCGAGAACGCGGTAGCGTGGGGAGGTAAAGTTTCTCCAGAGTTCAAATCTAAAGTCATCCGTATTAGTAAAGAGCTAAAGATCAATCCTAATCATCTTATGGCGTGCATGGCATTTGAAACTGCTGAAACTTTCAGTCCAAGCATCAAAAATGGTTCCGGAAGCGGGGCTACAGGGTTAATTCAATTTATGCCCTCTACCGCAGAGTCATTAGGAGTGAACACAAAGACTCTTGCGAGAATGAGCGCGCTTGAACAACTTGACTATGTGAAAGCGTACTATTGGCCCTATCGAAATAAAATTAATAGCCTAGAAGATGCTTACATGGCCATTCTCTACCCTGCTGCGATTGGCAAACCGCCGTCTTTCGTTTTGTTCAGACAAGGCTCAATTGCCTATCGACAGAATGCAGGTATCGACCGCCACAACACGGGGAAAATCACGCTTAATGATGTTTCCTACAAAGTGAGGAAAAAACTAGAAAAAGGTTTGCAGCCCAATTTCATGGGCTAAGATTGTGTCATGTTCCTAGTTTTTCGCGCATGAATCCTTCTGTTACTTCACGGGGATTCTGATACACTACGCGCCCATTTCCTCTGTTGAGACCTTTCTATGCCATTTTCTAAGCTTGGTTTAAGCGCATCGATTGCTGATGCAGTAAAAGCGCTAGGTTATGAAAAACCCACTTCTATCCAACAAAAAGCCATTCCAATCGTATTGCGTGGCCGCAATTTAATTGCAGCAGCGCAAACGGGCACAGGTAAAACGGCCAGTTTTGTTCTGCCAATCTTAGAAAAGCTTAGTCGAGGCGAAACGCAACGTAAAAAACGCGCTCGTGCGATTATCCTAACGCCAACACGCGAACTTGCGCTTCAGGTTCATCAAAGTATTGAAGCTTATGGTAAAAACTTACCATTACGCTCAATGGCGATGTTTGGTGGTGTGGATTATGCACCACAAAAACAAGCCTTGATCGAGGGGGTCGATATTGTGGTAAGCACGCCTGGGCGCTTGATTGATCTGTACGGTCAACGCGCGATTCACTTTGATGAAGTGGAAATGCTAGTGCTTGATGAAGCCGACAAAATGTTGGATATGGGATTCATCGATGCGATCGACAAAATCGTCGACTGTATGCCAGAACATGTGCAAAGTTTGCTGTTCTCAGCGACGTTATCTAACCCTGTTCGTGACTTGGCGAAAAATGCGATTATTGATCCTGAAGAGATCACGATTGCAAAGCACAGTGCCTCAAAATCAAATATTAAACAGTGGATCACGACCGTCGATAAAGACATGAAGTCGTCGCTGTTAAGTCACTTGCTTAAAGAAAATGACTGGTCGCAAGTACTGGTATTTATTGAAACTAAACACGGCGCAGCCAAACTGGTAAGCCAACTTGAGAAACGTGGCATTGTGGCAGAAGCATTCCACAGTGGCCGTAATCAGCGTGTTCGCCAGGAATTAATAGAAAAGTTTAAAGCGGGTGAAATCCAGTACTTAGTCGCAACCGGCGTTGCTGCGCGCGGTATTGATATTGATAATCTGCCAGTTGTCATCAACTACGATTTACCTTACCCAGCGGATGAGTATGTACATCGTATTGGTCGTACAGGTCGTGCTGGCGCGAAAGGTGAGGCGATATCACTGGTTTCAAAAGACGACTTTAAGAACCTCTGCATGATTGAAAGTCGTTTAGGGCACTTGCTAGAGCGAGTGGAAATTGAAGGTTTTGCGCCAAGAAAGCCAGTACCAATTTCAATTTTAAATTACGTGCCTAAGAATAAACGTAAACCGCACGATAAGCGCGAATCAAAATAGCCAGTTTATCCCATGATCTAAAAGCCGCATTCTTGCGGCTTTTTGCGTTTTAAGGCATCCAATTATGTAGCCATCGCGACGGTTTCTATTCGGTAATGAGGAAAAAAGTTAATCAGTGTCATACGCTTAACACGTAAAGTGAATCAAGGTGCGTTAAGCTTTTGTCAATTATCTGTCCGCAGGTTTGCACAAGGTAAGGAATGGGCGCAAACTTTTTTGCTTGCTAATGAATGCATAATAAGATGGGGCACAAATGAAAACAGGTGATAAGCAATTCGCCGTTATTGGTCTTGGCCGATTTGGTTTGGCAGTGTGTAAAGAGTTACAAGATTCAGGCGCTCAAGTTTTAGCCGTTGACATCAACGAAGACAGAGTTAAAGAAGCCGCCAGTTTTGTTAGTCAGGCGGTTGTGGCTAACTGTACTCACGAAGAGACGGTTGCTGAGCTCAAACTTGATGATTACGACATGGTGATGATTGCCATCGGAGCGGATGTCAATGCCAGTATTCTTGCGACATTGATTGCTAAAGAGGCGGGAGTAAAGTCAGTATGGGTTAAAGCCAACGACCGCTTCCAAGCTCGTGTTCTGCAAAAAATTGGCGCAGACCACATTATCATGCCTGAGCGTGACATGGGGATACGTGTCGCGCGTAAAATGCTCGATAAACGGGTTCTTGAGTTCCACCCATTAGGCAGTGGCTTAGCTATGACGGAGTTTGTGATTGGCTCTCGTTGGATGGGTAAGACACTAAGTGATTTGGCTCTGTGCAAAGTCGATGGCGTGCAAGTGCTAGGGTTTAAACGGGGCCCAGAAATTACCAAGGCACCTGACCTTAATACCACACTAGAAATTGGTGACCTAATTATTGTGGTCGGCCCTCAAGATGCGCTCGCAAATAAATTAAAATCGCTATGACGTATTTTCATCAGAAAGGTGTTTTTTACGCACCAGATGGTAAACAAGAGAAAGCGAAAGGCAACGAACCGCGAATTATATTGCTCAGTTTTCTCGGTGTTTTACTGCCTTCTGCGGTATTGCTAACCTTGCCAGTTTTTTCTGTTACGGGCCTGTCGATAACGGATGCTTTGTTTACCGCAACGTCCGCTATTAGTGTGACAGGGCTTGGTGTAGTCGATACTGGGCAACACTTTACGCTTGCGGGTAAAATCTTGCTGATGTTTTTAATGCAAATCGGTGGGTTGGGGCAGATGACGTTGTCGGCGGTCTTACTCTATATGTTCGGCGTGCGTTTGAGTTTGCGTCAACAAGCGCTGGCGAAAGAAGCATTAGGGCAAGATCGGCAAGTCAATCTAAACCGACTAGTAAAGCGGATTGTTGTTTTCGCGCTTGTTGCAGAAACGATCGGGTTTATTTTTCTCTCTATCCGCTGGGTCCCTGAAATGGGCTGGCAGACTGGTATGTTTTACGCCTTGTTTCATGCAATTTCTGCATTTAACAACGCTGGGTTCGCGCTGTTTTCTGACAGTATGATGAGCTTTGTGAATGATCCGTTGGTTATCTTTACACTGGCGGGGCTATTCATTTTTGGCGGGCTTGGTTTTACTGTTGTGGGTGACATCTGGCTAAACTGGCGCAAAGGTTTCCACTTTTTGCATCTTCACACCAAAATCATGCTGATTGCGACACCGATATTGCTCTTAGTCGGAACGATGATGTTTTGGTTACTTGAGCGAAGCAACCCAAACACAATGGCGTCTTTACCTGCAACAGGGCAATGGTTGGCGGCATTCTTTCAATCTGCGAGTGCGCGAACGGCAGGGTTTAATAGTGTTGACTTGGCGTTGTTTACCCAGCCGGCCTTACTGGTCATGATTGTTCTGATGTTAATTGGAGCGGGTTCCACCTCAACGGGGGGCGGTATTAAAGTTTCCACATTTGCTGTTGCGTTTATGGCTACGTGGACCTTTTTACGCCAAAAGAAACATGTGGTTATGTTTAAGCGAACCATAAATTGGCAAACTGTGACTAAATCATTGGCAATTATCGTTGTGAGCGGAGCCATCCTGACAAGCGCAATGTTTTTATTGATGCTTACCGAGAAGGCCAGCTTTGATAAAGTTATGTTTGAAACCATTTCCGCATTTGCCACAGTGGGGCTCACCGCCGGTTTGACTGCGGAACTTTCTGAACCTGGTAAATACATTATGATCGTGGTGATGATCATTGGTCGTATTGGGCCGCTCACGCTTGCCTACATGTTGGCACGTCCTGAACCTACCTTGGTCAAATACCCAGAAGACGCCGTTCTTACAGGTTAATATAGCGTTAAACAATGGCCGCGCGACCATTACGAGCATTGATTAATAGCAGTGCTCGTACATTTATAGAATATGTGGAATGTTGCCCAGTTTTACCTATAAATTCGTAGAAGTTCATTTCTTCTTCCTTTCGTTTCGATACTATTCATTCACTCAATTTATATTCTCAGAAGCTACGCTCATAACAGCGTTTTGGAATCCGACGCTTTTGTAGTGTGACACCAAACTACGTCGTGTTATCTGAGCGAATTGATACCAGCCTTCGTCAATAGTCACTCAGTCTTACTCTATGCCCATAGGGTTACTTTGTGTTTGTTGTGCTTGGTATTAATGAACGAATCGAAAAGATGGAGTCGTACTTTGAAATTCAACACACTCGCCATGGCTATGTTAACTGCGCTTCTTGCAGGGAAGAGCATGGCAACTACTCCGCCATCACCGGTTTGGCATACTATTGCGTTGAGTGATGGTAGCTCCAGTGAGGCAATTCTACGTGGAACGGCAGATTTCCACTGGTTTGAAGATAAGCAGGGCAATGCCTTACTTCAGGAAGACGGCGTTTGGTTTTTCGCGCAGATTCAGCGCGAGTCAGGCACGCCAATATTGATCTCGACAGGTGTGGTGAAAACGCAGTCGAGTGAGCCACCTGAGTCGGCGAGGTTTCGCCCGGATTTACAAGTTAAACCGCAATTATCTTCTCTAAAAACCATTGAACCGATGGCACGAAAAAACCTACTGCGTTCGGCGCAAGGTTACCAGGCGATGAGCAGTTCAACGGTGAAGCAGCAGCCCCTATTGGTTGTGCAAGTTTCGTTTGATGACCAAGCAATGGTGCATGATTTTGAGCAACGCGTATTTAATACCAATGGTCAAAGCGTTGTGGATTACTTTGATAAAAACTCTCAAGGTAAATTCAAAGTTGTTCCTGCACTTGAGAGTTACGGCACCGCCAATGACGGTGTGATAGATGTGACTGTGGCACAAAGCCACCCTAACTGTCACTCTAGTTCGACTGATAAAACATGCACCGCCAAGTTGAATGCGGTTTTCACCGAGGCTTATCAAAAACTGGATCCATACTTTAATCTTTCGGTCTACGACAGCAATCAAAATGGTACCGTAGAACCGTCAGAACTCTCTGTCATGTTTATTTTTGCGGGGGGAGATCGTTCAACAGGGGTTCTCAACCGTCCTGCGATTTGGCCGCACAAATTCTCTCACGATGATGTCACACTAGATGGTAAAAAGATCACAGACTATTGTGTGTTCGCTGACTATCAAGTTGATCATCAAGCGACGTTGGGCGTGATCGTACACGAGCTTGGCCACTTAATGCTTGGCTTACCGGATTTGTACGCAAGGAACAGTGATGCCTCGATCGGCTCTTGGGGCGTGATGGGTGGCGGTTCATGGGCGCAGAAACCGGGAGATTCATACGCTGGTGACACTCCGGTGAACATGAGTGCATGGAGCAAACACGCTGCTGGTTTTGTTGTACCAACGGTAACTCATGAAAGTCCAGCGCCTATTTCTGTGAACAACGACGATGTCAAGCTGGTGTATCTCGACCCGTACTTGAAAGAGTTTGGCCCACGTGTTTACTTGGAAAATCGCACCTTTAGCGGTTACGACCGAGCATTGGCGGCTGAAGGTATCCTGGCGACGTCGGTTAATGTCCAGAACCGCTTTAATGATGTTGGCGCGATGCAGGTTCAAATCATGCAGGCTGATGGTCTGAATGAGTTAGAAAATGATGGTAGGAGTGACGCTGACGATTTATACCCTAATGGTGGCGATGTCATTTCAGATACATCGACCCCGGGTCTGAGAGCGATCACAGGGTTTGATACTGGGGTTCGTATTTCCAACATTGCCAGCAACACCAACGGCGGTAGCTTTTCTCTTGAGCATACAAACGAACCAAATAAATCAGCATGGCTGAACTCTCTTCACCAAGGTTATGTGTACGCGAGTGGGAGTAACACTCTGGCGGTGTCACTGGACTTGAATAGTGATACAGAGCTTGATGGTCTTCAACTTTACGCGCAAAGAGATAGCGCTCAAAGTGACATGACTTATCGAGTTTGGCGATTCCCATTTTCTGGAAACATTGGCTATCGATTAATATTGAATCAAAACAACGCTGAGCTTTTACAGCAAGGTAACTTCCAAAAGTCATCTCGAATTTTATTCCCTCAATCAAGCCAATTGAGTGCGGGTCAGCACTTATTGGTTGTTGAATTGGAAGGCGGTCAATTTGATGCAAACTTTGATTTCGGCCGCTTGCTAAAAACTGAAAAAGCCTCCCTACCTGTAATGTGGACTGGTGATTACAGTGAGATTGGCACGTTTGGTCTAGAAAAAGCCGGGTTCTCTTATATTCCGTTTGCAGCATTATTAAATGTGGATGCGAGCAACTTGGTTGAAGCGAAATCTGATTCGTTACAAACCAATAAAAATACGCCAATCAAACTGAACCTGATGGACAATGATTTCATGGCGGTAGGGTATCAGTTCAATGTGGACATTGTGCAGAAGCCTGAGCACGGCACCATCTCTGGCAACCAGTACCAACCTGAAGCTAACTTCGTTGGTCTTGACACTTTCCAATATCGTTTGTTGTCGGTTGATGGTGCGTACTCATCTTCAATCGTGAATGTGCAGGTGGAAGTGCTTGGCAGCAACGAAGCGCCAGTGGCTGTGATTGATATTGATAATAAAGACATGACGGTTGGGCAGCGAGTCACGTTGTCTGCGTTAAATAGTACGGATGCTGATGGTGATGTGTTGAGTTATAAATGGGAGCAGTTGGCTGGCACTTCAGTTTCTCTTGGCAATGCAACCAGTGTTAGCACGAGCTTTACGGTGCCTCAAGGTGCAAAAGCGGGTGAGGTTCTGACATTCCGTTTAACCGTGACTGATCCTAGTAATGAAACGTCCAGTGCTACCGTCGATTTAACCATGAAAAACGCAGTGCCAGTTACGCTCGTAGATACGGCGACCGTTGCCGTTGGTGAAAGTATTCTGATTGATGCAGCGAGCAATGATTCGGATGTGAACGGCGATAAACTGGTTGTAGAAAGCGTACAGAACGTAACGGGTGTGGGAAGTGCGAGTGTAGAGAATGGCAAAATCCGTTTTCAAGCACCGGATAGCCCTACTGACGGCATCAAGCTGCAATATACGGTTTCAGACGGTCATGGTGCCACTGCTACGGGGGAAGTTATCGTGACGGTTGTTGCTTCTTTGAAGACAACGACATTCAAGAACTCAGAAGGTAGCGGCAGTGTTTCTTATTGGGCTTTGATGTTACTTGCAACATTAGGCTGGCGACGTCGCGTCTAAAACGGTATTGAATTGCGGTATAAGCCACTCATATTGAGTGGCTTATTTTTTATCTGATTTATTTTGGTTTCGTTCTCATTGTCTTATGAGATGTGTTTCTCATTATTTTTAAAGCGATTTTTCTACTCTGCGGTTACCCTAGGGGCCGATTTTTATGAACTAAGGATGTTATATGTCTACCGAGGGCTTTTCTGTTTCGGAAATATGCCGAGAAGCGGCAGTGATGGTCAGAAGGAATCTACTCGCAATTGTTATTGCTTGTATTCCGTTGATTATCGTGCACTCAATTTTTGCTTTTATGTATCCTGAAATGACGGGGAAAGATCAAGCGAACGTTCAAGAAGGCAATGTCTCAGGATTTTATTTCGTCACAATTATTTTGTACCCACTTGTTGCCGCTATGGCGGCTGTGCGTGTGCATCGAATTTATTTAGCCGGCGATTACATGCACTCGGCGTTGGATGTATGTCGTTTGTCAGCTCGAGAATTCCGTTTCATAGGCTGGTGGATACTGTTTGGACTGATGATGATGCTCGTTATTGGTATCCCGATCTTTGTGTTGTCGTTTATCTACATTGCAGAAAGTGGTGAAGCCGACTTTGTTGCTATGGCTATTATCACAACGATTGCAAGCATTCCCGGCTATTGGGTAATGGCGCGATGGTCATTTGTGTTGCCAGCGACTGCAATGGATCATCAGCCTCGCAGTTTGCGTCGTTCGTGGAATCAGAGCAGACCATACAACAAACAAGTATTCATTTTGATGGGACTAATTCCATTGGGTGCGGGCTTGCTCAGTCAGCTGATCTTTAGCCACTTTACGAATCTCTTTATGTTGAGCCTCGTCGGTGTGGCCTATGGTATTTTTGGCGCGTACCAGCTGGCATTGTTATCGTTGAGCTATAAAACGGTAGTGGATATCGAACGCGCTCGTTTTGATACGCCATCACAGCCACCAAAAACGGGTGAAGAATTTTCCGCTTAACCCTTTGATCGTTTTTACATGCTACCTCCGTTTAGGAGACGGTCTGCGGCAGGTTGATACCTTCCTGCCGCCTTCGCGTTATTCACGCAAAATACCCATGCCCATTTCATGGCTGAATGACAGGGACATTCACACGTATACTCACAACAGTACTTCTTTTTATTAAGGAACCCTACATGTCCATTTGGCAACGGGTCAATTTCACCCATCGCTTTAGTCAATTACCGTCAGCGTTCTATACGTTGGTCGAGCCACAACCCTTGGACAACACTCGCTGGGTCGCTTGGAATGGTGAGTTTGCACAGCAGTTTGGTTTACCAGAAGAGCAAAACGATGAGTTATTGGCGGTTTTTTCTGGGCTAAGTGAATTCGAACAATTTCGTCCTCTTGCGATGAAATATGCAGGCCATCAGTTTGGCGTTTACAACCCAGATTTGGGCGATGGACGTGGATTACTGTTGGCAGAAATTGAGCATCAGGATGGTACTTGGTTTGATCTTCACCTCAAAGGTGCAGGGCTAACGCCTTACTCGCGAATGGGAGATGGGCGAGCGGTATTACGCTCAACTATCCGTGAGTACTTGTGCAGTGAAGCCATGGCGGGCCTTGGGGTTCCCACGACACGTGCTCTCGGTATGATGGTCAGTGATACACCTGTTTATCGAGAAAAAACGGAATCGGGCGCTTTGTTACTTCGAATGGCTGAAACCCATGTTCGATTCGGTCACTTTGAGCATTTCTTTTACACCAACCAGTTAGCGGAGCAGAAGCTGTTGGCGGATAAGGTGATTGAGTGGCACTTTGCTGATTGTGCATCGGCGGAGAAACCATATGCCGCGATGTTTGACGCCATCGTGACTAAAACAGCCGAGATGATCGCATATTGGCAAGCTTTTGGTTTTGCGCATGGTGTGATGAATACCGATAACATGTCAATTCTTGGGCAAACTTTTGATTATGGTCCGTTTGGCTTTCTTGATGATTATGAGCCGGGATACATTTGTAATCATTCAGACTACCAGGGTCGTTACGCATTTGATCAACAGCCTAGAATTGCGCTTTGGAACCTGTCAGCACTGGCGCATGCGCTATCGCCACTCGTTGAACGAGAAGATTTAGAATCGTCGTTGAGTCAATTTGAAGTTCATTTAAGCCAGCAGTTCAGCCGCCTCATGCGTGAGAAGTTGGGCTTAAAAACTAAGATAGCGGAAGACGGGCGTTTGTTTGAAGCTATGTTTGAGCTTCTTCACCAGAACAAAACGGACTACACTCGCTTCTTCAGAACACTTTCAAACCTTGATAATGCGCCTTCCCAAGCCGTAATCGATTTATTTCTCGACCGAGAAGCAGCGCGAGCTTGGCTTGAGCTGTATTTAGCTCGGTGTGAGCTAGAGGTTGATGAACTAGGGGGCCTGATTTCAACCGAACAGCGTTGCAAACAGATGCGTCAAGCCAATCCCAAATACATCTTGCGTAACTACTTGGCTCAGTTGGCGATTGATAAAGCGGAAGAAGGGGACTTTAGCGAATTACACCGATTGTCCGAACTGTTAAAACGCCCATTTGATGAGCAACCCGAGTTTGATGATTACGCGAAATTGCCACCGGAATGGGGGAAGAAAATGGAGATAAGCTGTTCTTCATAAATGGGTCATTTCCCACCCATTTGTATCTTTTTCTTGGGTGGAATTCACTCGTTACACTTCTGATTCATGTTAATGGGCTTTGTTAATTTATTGAAATGAATATAAATTTTAACATGGTCCATTAATTGCTCTTTGTTGAACATCCGTACCCATCGCCTAACACCTAGTTACTCATGGACGGGATGGGATGTGATTCAACAAGGAGAATAATAATGTTTAAGCCTCTAACTCTACTATCTGTCTCTGCACTTGCTGTTACCAGTTTTAATGCTGCCGCAAATTGTGACCCGGGTGAAACGGTCATCAAGTTTAGCCATGTAACGAACGCGGACAAACACCCTAAAGGCATCGCGGCTTCGTTACTTGAAAAGCGCGTCAACGAAGAGATGAACGGTAAAGTCTGTATGCAGGTGTTTCCTAACTCAACACTTTATGATGATGACAAAGTGTTGGAAGCGCTACTGAATGGTGATGTTCAACTCGCTGCTCCTTCTCTTTCTAAGTTTGAGAAATTCACCAAGAAGTACCGCCTTTTCGATCTTCCTTTCTTGTTCGATGATGTCGACGCGGTTGACCGTTTCCAAAACTCGGAAGCGGGTGAAAAGCTGAAAAATTCAATGAAACGTCGTGGTCTGCAAGGTATTGCGTTTTGGCATAACGGCATGAAGCAAATGTCAGCCAACAAGCCGCTCATTTCTCCAACTGATGCTGAAGGACTTAAGTTCCGTGTTCAAGCCTCTGATGTACTCGTTGCTCAGTTTGAGCAGCTAGGTGCTAACCCACAAAAAATGTCGTTCAAAGAAGTTTACGGCGGCTTGCAAACTAAGGTTATTGATGGTCAAGAAAATACTTGGTCAAACATTTACGGCAAAAAATTCTTCGAAGTTCAAGATGGCATTACGGAAACGAACCACGGAATTCTGGATTACTTAGTTGTGACGTCAAACGACTTCTGGAAAAACCTACCAGATGATCAGCGCGAGCAGTTAAATACCATTATTCAAGAGGTAACTGCGCAGCGTAATGCTGAGTCAACCAAAGTAAACCTTGCGAATAAGAACAATATCATCGAAGCAGGTGGTGTGGTTCGTACTCTAACGCCAGAACAGCGTCAAGAATGGATCACTGCACTTCAACCAGTATGGAAGAAGTTCGAAAAAGACATTGGTTCTGACCTAATCGAAGCCGCTTTGGCGTCTAACCAAAAATAATAACACCTAGCACATTTAGCCCTCTCAAACAGAGGGGGCTCTTTCCCCCCTACAGACGACGTGATGTAATTATGGAACAGACTTTTTTTGCCAAGGCTGGACGAATCACCGATGCCATTGAAGAGACTTTGATTGCTTTCTTCTTGGGTGCCATGACCTTGCTGACCTTTGCCAATGTCATCTTTCGTTATGTCTTTAACGACAATATTCTTTGGGCGCTTGAGCTCACCGTTTTCATGTTCGCATGGATGGTGTTGGTTGGCGCATCTTATGGTGTGAAAAAACACTTTCATATTGGTGTCGATGTCATTATTAACATCGTTCCGGAAGGTAAACGAAAAGCCCTGGCGCTTTTTGCAGCAATGTGTTGCTTAGCCTTCTCTATTTTGCTGTTAATTGGCGCTTGGAACTACTGGTATCCGTTCGCTACTGACCGAGCGTGGTATGAAACGGACGATATTCCGATGCCTGAAATACTCCAGTTCATGGCCGATTGGTTAAATGAGGGAGAGCGTTATGAAAAGCTGCCACGTTTTATTCCTTACTTCGCTTTGCCACTTGGAATGGCGCTACTAACGTTTAGATTTGTTCAAGTCACGTGGCAAATCGCTACTGGTAAGCTCGATCGCTTGATTGCAGGACATGAAGCGGAGGAAGAGCTCGAATCTCTTAAAGCTGAGATGAGCGACGCTGAAGACGTAATGGCTCCAAAGGCCTCGCAAGACGCTAAAAACAAGGAGCAATAAGCCATGGATATCTTATTTCTATTTTTGATGGTAATTGGCTTTATGCTGGTTGGCGTGCCAATTGCTATTTCGCTGGGCCTGTCCAGTGTTCTTTTCCTTTTAATGCATTCGGATGCCTCTTTAGCGTCAGTTGCTCAAACGCTGTTTAATGCATTCGCGGGCCACTACACGCTATTGGCTATTCCATTTTTTATATTGGCTTCAAGCTTTATGTCGACGGGTGGCGTAGCAAAGCGGATCATTCGTTTCGCCATTGCCATTGTAGGCTGGTTCCGCGGCGGTTTGGCGATGGCTTCGGTTGTAGCGTGTATGATGTTTGCCGCGTTGTCAGGTTCCTCACCTGCAACGGTTGTTGCCATAGGTAGTATTGTTATCGCAGGTATGATCAAAAACGGTTACTCAAAAGAGTTTGCCTCTGGGGTAATTTGTAACGCAGGTACGCTAGGGATTTTGATCCCACCTTCGATTGTGATGGTGGTGTATGCAGCCGCAACGGATGTGTCAGTTGGACGTATGTTCCTTGGTGGTGTGATTCCCGGTTTGCTGGCGGGTGTCATGTTGATGATCGCGATTTACATTGCTGCGAGAATCAAGAACCTTCCAAAACAACCTTTTGTCGGTTGGAAAGAAACCTTCGATGCCGCCAAGGATGCAAGCTGGGGCTTATTGTTGGTCGTCATCATTCTTGGTGGTATCTATGGCGGTATCTTTACGCCGACAGAAGCCGCTGCGGTTGCTGCTGTGTACTCATTCTTTATTGCTAACTTTGTATACAAAGACATGGGGCCATTTGCAGACAAGAAAAACACTAAACCTGCGCTCGTTAAAATCTTCCAAACCTTTGTTCATAAAGACACCAAACACACCCTGTATGAAGCGGGTAAACTGACCATCATGCTGCTGTTCATCATTGCTAATGCCTTAATTTTGAAGCATGTTTTAACGGAAGAACGCATCCCGCAAATGATCACCGAGTCGATGCTCTCGGCTGGTCTCGGACCCATCACTTTCTTGATTGTGGTGAACGTCTTGTTGTTGATTGGTGGTCAGTTTATGGAGCCATCAGGCTTGTTGATCATTGTTGCGCCGCTCGTGTTCCCAATTGCGATTGCATTAGGCATAGACCCAATTCACTTGGGCATAATGATGGTGGTGAATATGGAGATAGGAATGATAACGCCGCCCGTGGGTCTTAACTTATTTGTGACCGCTGGTGTTGCCAAAATGTCGATGATGAACGTAGTGAAGGCAGCATTACCCTGGGTTGGAGTGATGTTCTTATTCCTAATTATCGTCACATATGTACCATGGGTTTCGACTTGGTTGCCTACTACTTTGATGGGGCCGGAGATCATTACCAAGTAATGGAAGCCAGAAAGTAGAAAGAGGTGTGAGAATTCACACCTCTTCGTCTATTGACTTGTAGCAAGTTTTGCGCGGGTCTGAATTAATTCGACGTTCATAGTGTCGCCACCTCTTTTTATTTTTACGACGCTCTTCACCGAATCTTCTCTCTTCTTGATAGCAACCGTCTACGAGCACGGTATCTGTAACAATCGGTATTCTCACTTTTTCGTTCATATCTGTAACAACCATGATAAACCTGTTGTTAAAAATTATGATTCAAGTTGAATATAATGCCAGTTATCTGAACGTGTTTTATTTGTAAAGGTCTTTATTTATTTGGTAGCGCTGCATCTTGTCGTAAAGGGTTTTTCTTGGCACATTCAATTGGCACATTGTCTGTTTAATACTACCGTTGTTTTCTAATAAAGCGCCTTCAATGGCTGCTCTCTCAAACTCCGCTACTTGCTCTGCAAGGCTTGAGGAAGACTTAGCGACTGGGTTCGATTCTCCCAACTGAA
Organism: Vibrio sp. 970; assembly: GCF_033339075.1. NCBI lineage: Bacteria > Pseudomonadati > Pseudomonadota > Gammaproteobacteria > Vibrionales > Vibrionaceae > Vibrio > Vibrio sp. 970. Next base: position 29,821 of record NZ_JAWOTW010000010.1, on the reverse strand, counting down.
TTAACTTACCCAATAGCACAAAACGCTCTGCAGCATTTCTGAGTTCTCGAACATTGCCAGGCCAGTCATGGCTCATCAGTTGCGCTAGATCTTGGGGTGACAAGCTAGGTGAGCTTTTGCCATAACGTGAAGCTGCTACCAACAGAAAGTGGTGAAAGAGGGCGGGAATATCTTCTTTTCGTTCGCGTAGTGGCGGGAGATCCAAGGTCACGACATTGAGCCGATAATAGAGATCCTGACGGAAAGTACCTTCTTCAGCTGCGTGTTTTAAATCGACCTTTGTTGCGGCAATCACTCGAATATCTAAAGGCAATAATTCATTGGAACCGACACGCTCAATCACGCGCTCTTGTAATACCCTCAATAAACGAATTTGGGCTTGGATAGGCATCGACTCGATCTCATCCAAGAAAAGTGTGCCGCCTTGTGCAAACTCAAATTTACCGATACGACGGCTTTCGGCGCCAGTGAATGCGCCTTTTTCATGGCCGTAGAGTTCACTCTCAATTAAGTTCTCTGGAACCGCTCCACAATTTACGGCGACAAAGTTTTGGTTCCGGCGAGAGCTTTGCTCATGTAAAGAACGAGCGATTAACTCTTTCCCTGTACCGGTTTCACCAAACAATAAAATATCGGCGTCGGTATCGGCGATTTGGGTGATGGTCTCTCGTAATATTTGGATGCTAGAGGTTTCACCAATAACTCGTGGACCAAGGGTTTTACTGGCTTTAAGTGACAGGCGCAGTTTTTCATTTTCATTGGTTAGTTTGCGCTTCTCAATCGCCCGCTTAACCGTTTCAACCAAATGCTCTGGCGCAAAAGGTTTCTCAATAAAGTCGTAAGCGCCTTGATGAAGGGCTTGCACTGCCATGGAAATATCACCGTGTCCAGTGATCATGATGACGGGTAAGTTTGCATCGCGTTGAGTCAAAGTTGTCAGCATATCCATACCAGAAATGCCCGGCAAACAGATATCAGTGACCACGACGCCAGCTTCTTCTCCTTGCTGCATCGCTATTAAAGCCGATTCTGCATCCACAAAAAACTTGGCGTCGATATCCGCCAGTTCAAAGGTCTGTTCTATAGCGATTCTGAGATCGGCCTCATCATCAATAAAAAACACCTGACACATGATCTTATCCTTTTGATGGTTCAGTGTTGTAAGAAGTGATAGGTAAACACAATGAGAATCGAGCGCCGCCTTGTTCTCGATTATGGGCACATAATTTTCCATTCATACTGGCTAAGATTTGTTGCGAGATAGAGAGACCCAAACCTAAACCGTTCAGTTTAGTGGTTAGAAACGGTTCACATAAATCAGAAAGTGAGAAAGAGCCAAGCCCTGGGCCATTATCATCAACATGAATCCAAACCAAATCAGTGTGCTCATCGTGTTCTACAGATAATTCTACCTGTTTGTCTTGTTGCTCTTTGAGTGCTTCTATCGCATTAGTCAGTAAATTGACCAACACTTGCTCCAGTTGAATAATATTGATCTGCACTTCAACATCATGCTCTGGCAAATTTGTTTCTAACGTGACGCGCCCTGATTTAAATGCGGGCTTCATCAGTTCTTTTACAGAGGCAATAACAGGGAACAGTCGAGATTGAGCCAACTCGTCACCACTGGTTTTTTTGGCGAAAGAGCGAAGTTGCTGACTGATATTTGCCATACGGTCAGTGAGAGCAGAAATGCGAGTGAGATTATCTTCCACTCGCTCATATTTTTCTTTTTTTAGAAACAGCTTGCCGTTCTCCGCAAAGCTACGAATTGCCGCAAGTGGATTATTCAGTTCATGGCTGATACTGGCCGACATTTGTCCTAACACCGCGAGTTTCGCTGCTTGCACCAATTCGTCTTGAGTAACGCGTAAAGTTTGTTCGGTATCGATACGCTGTGCGATCTCCGCTTGCAACTCGGCAGTCCGTGCCATGACTTGATATTCCAACTTTTGATTTGCTTCTTGTTGAATTCGTTCAAGTTGCAAGTGACGCTGTTGACGGTGATAGATAAGCTGACCAATTAAAAACAAAACCATGAATGCTAGAGTGAGTACAAAGATGTAACCCATGGTGAACCAAACGATCGACTGTTTAGGAGACAGCACACGAATAGTCAGTTTGAGTTCGGGTAGGGGCAGCGAAGAGACTACCAAGGTTCCTTTATTGTATGGGTAACCCTGTTTAAGCTCAGAATGCACCTCGTCCAAACTACCCACTAATCCAAGCGTTTCAATTGGCGCATCAAGATATTGTTGGCTTGCCCAAACTTGCTTTTTCTCTTTTTTTGTCAGTGGTTGTAAGCTTTTGAGCAGCCATTCACTTCGGCTACTCATGAAAACAATTTCGTATGGGTCGCTGGCGACAAAAACACTGTTTGGTTGCTGCCAGTTGTCCTCTATCTTACTTAGGTCCATCTTCACCACGACGACACCAAGTACACCGCCAGCGTATACGATGGGATAAGAATAGTAGTAGCCACGTTTACCAGATGTTGAGCCCAGTGCGTAGTATTGGCTTCTTTTGCCTACAATGGCTTGTTTGAAATAAGGGCGAAATGCAAAATTTCGCCCGATAAAGGAGCGCTCTTTACGCCAGTTGCTGGCCGCGATCGTTGTACCCCATTGATCGATTAAGTAGGTGTCCGCTGCTTCAATCACGCCATTAACGGATTCTAAATACCGATTAGTGATTTCCAGTTGCGCACTGTTGTTGGGGTGCAGAAGCGCTTGATAAAGAGGATCATCTTTAGCGAGAAGATTTGGTATATGGGCGTACTTATCGAGTTTATTTTTTATATGGCCAGAAAACTGCTCCAACTGTGATTGGTGTTTATCAAGTAGAGATTGATAACTGGTCTGCCAAACCCAATGGCCACCGAAAATTGCGGACAGGAAATAGAAAGCAAAAAATGTCAGCAGAATCCGTTTTTTTTGCGACATCCTTACACTCCTTACAACTTCCTTTGGTCACGTAAGAAAATGTTAATAGTTTGTAGGAAGGATTAGGGATTTAGTTTTCAACTCTGTGGAGTAAAACAAGAGCAAGATCTCTTTTTAGGCTTTTCGATAAAAAAACCGGTCGATTCTCTTGAAAAAGTCGCTATTGTCCCCATTCTAGATATGCTGGCGATGCTTAGACGGTGTCTGAATCGCATTTTTGAAGAAAAAATGGGTCAGCATTCGAGAATTTAGCGCAGACAATGTCCACATAGTGGCTATTGGCTCGACAGGGTTGCGACAGATCGCTAGAATGTCGCGTCTAAAAATTCTGTCCTGAGGCTAATAGGAGATACCTTTGGTTATTTTATCGAAGATATCACTGATTAGTCCGGTACTGACAACCAGTATCGATACTCGATTTTAAATTAGGTGTTCGGACAGAACACTACACAAGGATGAAGCGTAAGCTCCTCTGAGTTTCGCTCATACGCTCGGAAAACCGAGCCACTTTAGAGGTTTATATATAATGCAAGTTACTGTTGAAACGCTAGAGGGCCTAGAGCGCCGTCTAAACATTACTGTTCCAGCTGCAAACATCGAAGACGCTGTAACAGCTGAACTACGCAACATCGCTAAAAACCGTCGTTTCGATGGTTTCCGTAAGGGTAAAGTGCCTCTAAAAATGGTTGCTAAGATGTACGGCAAAGCAGTACGTCAAGACGTTCTTGGTGAAGTAATGCAACGCCACTTCATCGAAGCTATCGTTAAAGAGAAAATCAACCCAGCTGGCGCTCCAACTTTCGCTCCTGTAGAGAACAAAGAAGGTTCAGACCTAGTTTTCACTGCAACTTTTGAAGTTTACCCAGAAGTTGAGCTTAAAGGCCTAGAGAGCATCACTGTTGAAAAACCACTAACAGAAGTTAAAGATGCAGACGTAGAAGAGATGATCGATACTCTACGTAAGCAACAAGCAACTTGGGTTGAAGTTGAAGAAGCAGCTGAAGATGGCAAACGCGTAAGCATCGACTTCGTTGGTTCTATCGACGGTGAAGAGTTCGAAGGCGGTAAAGCTGAGAACTTCCCTCTAGAAATGGGTGCTGGTCGCATGATCCCTGGTTTCGAAGACGGTATCGCAGGTAAAACTGCTGGTATGGAATTCGACATCGACGTGACTTTCCCAGAAGATTACCACGCTGAAAACCTAAAAGGTAAAGCAGCTAAGTTCGCAATCAAAGTGAACAAAGTTGAAGCTCGTGAACTACCAGAACTAAACGACGAGTTCGTTGCTAAGTTCGGTGTTGTTGAAGGTGGTGTTGAAGCACTTAAAGCTGAAGTTCGTAAGAACATGGAACGCGAACTTAAGCAAGCTGTTAAGAACCGCATCAAAGAGCAAGCGATTGACGGTCTAGTTGAGCAAAACGACATTAACGTACCATCAGCGCTTATCGAGCAAGAAATCCAAGTTCTACGTCAACAAGCTGCACAACGTTTCGGTGGTAACCCAGAAGCTGCTGCTCAGCTTCCACGTGAACTGTTCGAAGAACAAGCTAAACGTCGCGTTGTTGTTGGTCTTCTACTAGGTGAAGTAATCAAATCTGAAGAGCTAAAAGCGGACGACGAGAAAGTTAAAGCTCTAATCGAAGAAATGGCTACTGCATACGAAGATCCATCAGAAGTTATTGCTTACTACGAGCAAAACGAAGAAATGATGAACAACATGCGCAACGTAGCTCTAGAAGAGCAAGCAATCGACGCGATCATCGCTAAAGCACAGGTTTCTGAGAAAGAAGTAGGCTTCAACGAGCTACTTAACCAACAACAACCTGCTGCTTAATAAGCAATATCTTGCGTAGAAGGTTGACTTAACGTTAACTATTCTGCTAACAATGGTCCGTATGATAGTCATCATCCGGGCCATTTATTTTAGGGACATAAGAATATGAGCTACCAAGAAAAAAATGCAATGTCGCCAATTATGGACGCGCTAGTACCAATGGTGGTTGAACAAACTTCCCGAGGCGAACGCTCTTACGACATCTACTCACGTCTGCTGAAAGAGCGCGTGATTTTTTTAACGGGTCAAGTGGAAGACCACATGGCAAACCTTGTCGTGGCTCAGCTACTTTTCCTAGAATCTGAAAATCCAGATAAAGATATTTTCCTATACATCAACTCGCCAGGCGGCAGCGTAACAGCTGGTATGTCTATTTACGATACCATGCAGTTCATTAAGCCAAATGTCAGCACTGTGTGTATGGGTCAAGCATGTTCAATGGGTGCCTTCCTGCTTGCAGGTGGTGCGCCAGGTAAGCGTTACGTACTGCCTAACTCTCGTGTAATGATCCACCAACCATTGGGTGGTTTCCAGGGTCAAGCTTCTGATATCCAAATCCATGCTCAGGAAATCCTGACGATTAAACAGAAGCTAAACAAGTTGTTAGCAGAACATACAGGCCAACCTCTTGAAGTCATTGAGCGCGATACTGATCGTGATAACTTCATGTCATCAGAGCAGGCTGTGGAATACGGTATCGTGGATGCAGTGTTAAGCCACCGTGGCGAGTAATTAGCCAGCGCATTTTGGCAAAAATTGATATACACTCATTCATGAAGAGTAAAGGCTAAGAGGTTAGCGAATGACAGATAAAAGCAAAGAAAGTGGCAGCGGTAAATTGCTGTACTGTTCTTTCTGCGGCAAAAGTCAGCACGAAGTTCGCAAGCTAATCGCAGGTCCGTCAGTGTACATTTGCGACGAATGTGTCGACTTATGTAACGATATTATTCGCGAAGAAATCAAGGATGTTCTCCCTAAGAAAGAATCTGAAGCGTTACCAACGCCAAAACAGATCCGTGAACACCTTGATGACTATGTGATCGGGCAAGATTACGCGAAAAAAGTGCTCGCAGTTGCGGTATATAACCACTACAAGCGTTTACGCAATGGTGATACAACGAGCGAAGGTGTGGAGCTTGGTAAGAGTAACATCCTTCTAATTGGTCCTACAGGTAGCGGTAAAACACTACTTGCGGAGACATTAGCTCGATTCTTGGATGTGCCATTTACAATGGCAGACGCGACGACACTAACCGAAGCCGGTTACGTAGGTGAAGACGTTGAAAACATCATCCAAAAGCTTCTGCAAAAATGTGATTACGATGTAGCTAAAGCGGAACGCGGCATCGTTTACATTGATGAAATTGATAAGATTTCACGCAAAGCTGAAAACCCATCTATTACGCGTGACGTATCTGGTGAAGGTGTTCAGCAGGCGCTACTAAAACTTATCGAAGGTACGGTTGCATCGGTTCCACCTCAAGGTGGTCGTAAGCATCCTCAGCAAGAATTCCTACAAGTGGACACATCTAAGATCCTGTTCATCTGTGGTGGTGCTTTTGCTGGCTTAGACAAAGTGATTGAGCAGCGTGTTGCAACAGGTACAGGTATTGGCTTTGGTGCTGAAGTTCGTTCGAAGAATGAATCGAAGACGGTAGGTGAGCTATTTACTCAAGTTGAACCTGAAGACTTAGTGAAGTATGGCCTCATTCCAGAATTCATTGGTCGTCTACCTGTAACAACAACACTGACTGAGCTTGATGAAGAAGCGTTGATTCAGATCCTATGTGAACCGAAGAACGCACTGACCAAGCAATATGCAGCATTGTTTGAGCTAGAAAACGCTGAACTTGAATTCCGTGAAGATGCGCTGCGCGCTATCGCGAAAAAAGCAATGGAGCGTAAAACAGGTGCTCGTGGCTTACGCTCGATTCTTGAAGGCGTGCTACTTGAAACCATGTACGAATTACCATCTGCAACAGACGTTAGTAAAGTCGTGATTGATGAGTCCGTCATTAATGGCGAGTCAGAGCCACTGCTTATTTACAGTAACGCAGACAATCAGGCAGCTGGAGCAGAGTAAATTCAGCCATAATGAAAAAGGAGGTAAGTAATTACCTCCTTTTTTTATTTCTCTTATTGAATCCAAACAATTAGCCCCCATATACTGCCTTAAGTAATACGTTAAACGTGAAAGCGGAAGAGAGAATTATATGAACTTGGAACGTTCCGAGCGTATCGAGATCCCGGTACTACCTCTACGTGACGTAGTGGTCTACCCACACATGGTTATTCCATTGTTTGTTGGTCGTGAGAAATCGATTAGCTGTCTAGAAACGGCGATGGAAACCAACAAACAAGTTCTTCTTGTGGCACAAAAGCAAGCGGATACTGACGAGCCTACGGTTGACGACCTATTTGACGTAGGTACGGTAGCCACCATTCTCCAGCTCTTGAAGCTTCCGGATGGCACAGTAAAAGTATTGGTCGAAGGCCAGCAGCGAGCAAAAATTAATCACTTTAAAGAGAGTGACTTCTTCCTAGCGGAAGCTGAATTTGTTGTTACGCCAGAATTGGATGAGCGTGAGCAAGAAGTGATTGTTCGCAGCGCGATTAATCAGTTTGAAGGGTTCATTAAGCTAAACAAGAAGATTCCACCAGAAGTGCTAACGTCACTTAATGGTATCGACGAAGCCGCACGCTTAGCGGATACCATTGCGGCTCATATGCCGTTAAAGTTGGTAGATAAGCAGCAAGTACTTGAAATTGTTGACGTCACTGAGCGTCTGGAATTCCTGATGGGCCAGATGGAATCAGAGATCGACTTGCTGCAAGTTGAAAAACGAATTCGTGGTCGCGTTAAAAAGCAAATGGAAAAATCTCAGCGTGAGTACTATCTGAATGAGCAAATGAAAGCGATTCAGAAAGAACTTGGTGAGATGGAAGACGCACCAGACGAGTTCGAAACGCTACAGAAGAAGATTGACGAATCAAAAATGCCTCAAGAGGCACGTGAAAAGACAGAGCAAGAGCTGCAAAAGCTTAAGATGATGTCTCCAATGTCTGCTGAAGCAACAGTGGTTCGTAGCTACATCGATTGGATGGTCAGCGTTCCTTGGGCTAAGCGCTCAAAAGTTAAGAAAAACTTAGCGAAAGCAGAAGAGGTTCTTAATGAAGATCACTACGGTCTAGAACGCGTCAAAGAACGTATCCTTGAATACCTGGCTGTTCAAAACCGTATCAACAAGCTAAAAGGTCCTATCCTTTGTCTTGTTGGTCCTCCTGGTGTAGGTAAAACGTCTCTTGGTCGTTCAATTGCTTCAGCTACAGGCCGTAAGTATGTTCGTATGGCGTTGGGTGGTGTGCGTGATGAAGCGGAAATTCGTGGTCACCGTCGTACTTACATCGGCTCATTACCAGGCAAATTGATCCAGAAGATGTCGAAGGTTGGTGTGAAGAACCCGCTGTTCTTATTGGACGAAATCGACAAAATGTCTTCAGATATGCGTGGTGATCCGGCATCGGCTCTACTAGAAGTGCTTGATCCTGAACAGAATAACTCGTTCAACGATCACTACCTAGAAGTGGATTACGATCTCTCTGACGTTATGTTTGTTGCGACATCGAACTCGATGAACATCCCGGGCCCATTGTTAGACCGTATGGAAGTTATTCGTTTATCTGGTTACACCGAAGACGAGAAGCTGAACATTGCAAAACGTCACCTTGTTGATAAACAAGTGAAGCGTAATGGCTTGAAAGCGGATGAGATCGTCATTGAAGATTCTGCGATTATTGGCATCATTCGTTACTACACGCGTGAAGCGGGTGTCCGTAACTTAGAGCGTGAGATTTCTAAGATCTGCCGTAAAGCAGTGAAGAATATCTTGCTGGATAAGGACATCAAGTCAGTAACGGTAACGATGGACAACCTAAAAGAGTACTTAGGTGTTCAACGTTTCGATTACGGTAAAGCGGATGAAAGTAACCGAATTGGTCAAGTAACTGGTCTAGCTTGGACAGAGGTGGGTGGCGATCTATTAACGATTGAAACTCAATCAATGCCAGGTAAAGGTAAGCTGACACAAACGGGTTCTCTTGGTGATGTGATGCAAGAGTCTATCCAAGCAGCAATGACAGTGGTTCGCTCTCGTGCAGAAAAGCTAGGTATCAATACTGACTTCTACGAGAAGAAAGATATTCACGTACACGTACCGGAAGGCGCGACACCAAAAGATGGCCCAAGTGCGGGTACAGCAATGTGTACGGCATTGGTTTCTTCTCTGACAGGCAACCCTGTGAAAGCAGAAGTAGCGATGACGGGTGAAATCACACTGCGTGGTGAGGTTCTACCTATCGGCGGCCTAAAAGAGAAGTTACTTGCGGCACACCGTGGTGGCATTAAGACAGTGCTAATTCCAAAAGATAACGAGCGTGATTTGGAAGAGATTCCTGATAATGTTATCGCTGATCTGAAAGTTATCCCTGTACAGTGGATTGATGAAGTACTGAAAGTCGCACTAGAGCGAGACCCGACGGGCGTTGAGTTTGAGTCTCAAAAATAGTGATGTGTAGCAAAAATAAGTAAAAGTTTACGCTGATAAGCCCAAAAAGGCTTGTCAGCGTTTTTTTTGGGCGCTAAGTTAGTTTCGATAGCTGCCAGCCCTTGATGAATAAGGGGTGGAGCATATTTTCTTAACAATGGAACGAAAGTCATCACAAAAATAATCACAGATGACACAAAGGGGAAATTACAGTGAATAAAACTCAGTTAGTAGAACAAATCGCAGAAAATGCAGATATTTCTAAAGCGTCAGCGGGTCGTGCTCTAGATGCATTCATCGAAGCAGTAAGCGGAACTCTTCAATCTGGTGATCAAGTCGCTCTAGTTGGCTTTGGTACATTCAGCGTTCGCACTCGTGCTGCACGTACTGGTCGTAACCCAAAAACTGGTGAAGAAATCCAAATCGCAGAAGCAAAAGTACCAGCTTTCAAAGCTGGTAAAGCACTGAAAGACGCTTGTAACTAATCACGGCGTTTTTTCTGTAACCGGCCATTTGCTTAACTTTTGCTCAAACAATAAGTTTCGAACAAAAATTTACAAACTTCGAGCCGAACTTTCTTAAATTATGCGCATCATACTGATGCGCATTTCTTTTTCTGATATTATTGCGCCATTATTTCTATTAGATAGAAGCAGTAGGCTTCAATTGTGGAGAGCAGTTAAATTATGATGGATCGACTACGCGAAGGCGTGAATAGCATCGCGGTCAAAATTATCCTTGGACTTATCATCCTGTCTTTCGTATTTGCAGGTGTAGGTAGCTACATCGTTGGTGGTAGCAACAACTCTGCAGCGAAAGTCGGTAACACTGAGATTCCTCGTGGTGAGTTCGAGATGGCATACCAAAATGAGCGTAACCGTATGCAAGCTCAGTTGGGTGACTACTTCTCTCAAATGCTGGCTGACCCTGCATATGTTGAATCTTTCCGCAAATCCGTTTTAGATCGAATGATCAATGACGTGTTGCTTGACCAACAAGCTGAAGCTTTGGGTCTGCGAATCAGCGACACTCAAGTGCGTAGCATGATTCTAGACATGCCTCAGTTCCAATCTAATGGTCAGTTTGATCAAGAGATCTATCAAGCCTCTTTGCGTCGTGCAGGCTTTTCGCCAGACTCTTTTGCTGAGTACATGCGTCGTGAATTGGTTCGTGAGCAACTGCTGAATGCGCTACAAAACAGTGAATTTATTCTGCCGGGTGAAGTACAAGCAGAAGGCAAGCTGTTCACTCAAACTCGTGATATTCGCACGATTCAGATCGACTTAGCGGAGTTTGCGAAAAATATTGAATTGACCGACGAAGAAATTCAAGAGTACTACAAAGCAAACCCAGACAACTTTACACGCCCAGAGCAGGTTAAAGTCTCTTACATCGAACTGTCAGCTGAAGCGCTAAAGGAACAAGTTAATGTTTCTGATGCTGAGGTGAAAAAGTACTACGACGAGCACTTAAACAAATACTCTTCAGAAGAGCAACGCCGTGTCGCTCACATTCTTGTAGAAGGGGACGATGAAGCAAAAGCGCAAGCTATCCTAGGTGAGCTAAACGCGGGTGCAGATTTTGCGACGCTTGCTCAAGAGAAATCTGACGATTTTGGCAGCGCTGAAAACGGTGGTGACCTAGGTTGGATTGAGCGTGATGTGATGGACCCTGCTTTTGAAGAAGCGGCATTCGCACTGAAGAATCCTGGCGATACGTCGGGTCTAGTAAAGTCGGACTTTGGCTATCACATTATCAAGCTTGAAGAGCTAAAAGATTCTGTGGCGAAGCCATTTGAAGAAGTCGCTGCTGAAATCAAACAAGAGATGGTTGACCAACAAGCGATCGATCAATTCTACGAGTTGCAAAATGAGCTTGAGCGCGTAGCGTTTGAATACCCAGACTCATTGTATGATGCTTCTCAAGCGGTTAACCAAGAAGTGAAGACAACGGACTTTATTTCTCAGGTTGATGCACCTGAAGTGCTTCGTAGCCCTGCGGTAATGCAAGCTATCCTAAGTCCTGAAGTTAAAGAAGATGGCCTAAACTCTGAAGCTATCGAAGTTGCGCCTGAGCATATTATCGTTGTTCGTGTTGAAGATGCGCGTGACGAGACAGTTCTTCCATTAGAAGAAGTGAAAGATCAGGTTGTTGCAGAGCTATCTCGTGTTAAAGGTGAGCAAGAAGCGATGGAACTTGGAACACAAGTCGTTGCGGCATTGAAAGAAGGTAAGACGAACGTGCTTGCTGAAAACAATCTTGCCTTTGGTGAACAAGAGACAGTAGATCGTCGTTCTCCGTTAGCAACAACGGTATTCGCGATGGCAAAACCAGTCGATGGTAAACCAGTATACGGTCAGTCTAAAGATCTTGAAGGTAACATCATTATCATCGAGCTTGATGCTGTAAACGCAGAGCTAGATAGTGAGTTAGAAGATCAAGTTGCGATGCAAATGCAGCGTGCATCTTCTCAGCAAGATTTATCATCTGTACTAGCCGTACTGCGTGCAAATACTGACATTGAGTACTTTGTTGTGAGCAACTAAGCACAATTAGTGTAATTTGTATGTTGAATAAAACGGACCGCATAAGCGGTCCGTTTTATTTTTGTCTTTATGAACTTCAATCATCAATAGGCATTACTTAAATTAGTGCGCGTTTAAGTGATAGCGGCCGTTGTGAATTTCGGGTCATCTCAGTTTGTTAAATGCATAACCATATTGCTTTCCATTGCAAACTTGATAGTGACTCGCTCTCGACGACTGTTTTTAGCCTACTATTTTGGAGATTGTATGTTCAATATGAAATGGATTTTGACATTGTGCTTATTTGTTTTTGCACCTTTTAGCATGGCTGCGGATTCAGCCACTGACAAATATGAAGGAATTGAAATTACTGTAAATATCAACACGGCCACTGCTGAAGAAATTGCGACCATGTTGAAAGGTATAGGTGAGAAGAAAGCGCAGAGTATAGTGGACTACCGCGAGGAACATGGCCCTTTTAAAACGGCAGCAGATTTGAAGAGCGTAAAAGGCATAGGTGAAGCGACAGTTAAGAAAAACGAAGACCGCATTTTACTGTAGCTTGATGTATTGCAGATATTGAGTCTGAATTCAGAACAATATCTGTTTCCCTATTACTGCTTTCCCGAACCAGCCCCTCTTTCGTGGTTCGGGATTTTTTATCCGAATAAACGACGGCGAAGGCCTTTTTCCAGTAAAGCCATTACTAACCCACCGAGTGCGCCAAACATATGAGCATCAATAGCAACGTTTGCACCGATAAGCTCAGCAGTACTGCTGGATGGGCCATAGACCTGCTCCCATGCTACTTTGGCGATTAGTCCTCCAACTAACAACACACTGCTTCTTCTGCTTTCAAAGACTTCTCTGAGCGCCCAAAATCCAAACAATCCGTGTAATACGCCGGATAAACCCACGTATACCGACATGTTGGTAAACAAATTCAGCGCACCAACACATGCACATAAGATTGAAAAAACGATAAGGAAGTTACGAGTGCTTGGGCGAAAAATAAAAGTAATGATCCACAATCCGGCGAGGTTCATTCCTAAGTGCGCAAAGTTGGTATGTGTGAGATTTCCTGTTACGATTCGCCACCATTCACCATGGCGTATATTGTAGCTGTGCCACTCGGTTAGGCTTGCCATTGGTTCAAATTGAAGTATCAAACAGATCACGCTGATAATACTCAGCAAGGTATAAAGGTTCACTCTATGTCTCGTTATTGTTCTCGTTGTGGAAAATCGCAAAAAGCGTGTATTTGCCAATGGATTGTACCGCTGGCAAGCGAGGTAGAACTTATCATTCTTCAGCACACGAGTGAAGAACATCGTCCGCTTGGTACGGCACGGATTCTCAATTTGAGTTTAGATAACTGTATTTGTTTGATAGGAGAGGACTTTTCTTGTGATGATGCCTTAAATCACTTATTAGCGGATGAGTCATATCAACATTTTGTTCTTTACCCATCAGAAGAGTCACGATGCATTTCTGAAATCACTCAAGCGAGTCATAGTGTATCTAAGAAAATACGTTTGATTTTGCTCGATGGTACGTGGAAAAAAGCGTACAAAATGTGGCAACTCTCAAGCAACTTACATCCACTCCCAACCGTGCAGTTGCCTAAGCAACTACAAGGGCACTACACCATTCGTAAGGCGCCCTCTGAGAATAGCTTATCGACAGTCGAGGCTGGTTATCATTCGCTTCGCTTGCTTGAACCCGAGCGAGACTTTACACCGCTGATGCGTGCGTTTGAAAAGATGATCGAATTCCAAATCGCCCAGATGCCTCCGGGCGTTTTTGAAAAGAATTACTTGAAAGGTTGAGTGTTACTAAAGAACGATGGAAGAGAAAAGTTGGCGGTGTAGCTTTTGCGCGTGACCATCGGTCATTGCAGAAATATAATCGGCGATGACCCTCATTTTATTGCTCTCGCTCTTCGCCTGACACCACAGATCTCTTGTATGAACGGGTAGTAATCGCTCTGGGTCTGCTGTTAACGCTTCAAAAATATCCATAATAATTTGCTGACCCTTATACTCAACGATCTGGACCTGCGGGACTTGGATAACGAAGGTGCTGACAAAGTGCTTGAGTACGTCAAGTGCACGTGCCATCTGTGGTTCTAAACACGCATTCCAAGACAGTAACGGGTTATTAAACGGCTCATCCACCGTTTTGATTGAAATGCTGGTCAGTAGCGCGTTAACCATACCACCGATAGCATCTTTCCGCTCATGGTGCTTACCGCTAAATAGCATCTGTCCGATGGAATCGATATGAGCTTCAAACCACGGGTCGCCACAGTCCGCTAATTGACTTGCTGCGCCTTCTTGCCATTGCTGACGTGTCACCATACCAAGTACGATTGCATCTTCTAAATCATGAACACCGTAGGCGATATCATCTGCTAGCTCCATGATTGAGCAGTCGATTGATTTAAAACGCGTTTTACTGTGCTCAAACTCCGATTCTGGCGTTGAACGCATCAGACTAAGCAATGCCTTGTCGTTGTCAGAAAGCGGTGCAATTACCCAATCAAATAAGTCTTTATCACAATCATAAATGCCTTTAGCTGGGCTCCAATCTTTTGCTTTTAGTTTACGTTGATGCTCGGCTGGTTGAGGCAACTTGACGGAGCGTGTTTGACTAATGAGGGCAGGGTACTTAATCAAACCAAACAGCGTGCGGCGTGATAAATTCATTCCGAAATGCTCGGTATAAGGCTCTAACTTAGTGACGATACGAAAGGTTTGGGCGTTCCCCTCGAAGCCGCCATGTTCGCGCATTACGTAGTTTAGAGCGACTTCTCCCCCATGACCGTATGGAGGATGCCCGATGTCGTGAGCCAAACATAATGAATCAATTAAGCTGTCTGATGGTAATAGTTCACGGAACTCTGGTTGTTTTTTCTTTAACTGGGCGACGATACCGGTCCCGAGTTGCGACGCTTCTAAGGAGTGTGTTAACCGACTGCGGTGAAAGTCTTCCAAGCTATTGCCGTGTACTTGGGTTTTTGCTTGTAGGCGTCGAAATGCAGCCGAGTGAAGAATGCGTGCTCGGTCTCGTTGGTACGGGCTCCGATGGTCGTCTCGACGGATTTTATGCTCATCATCATGGCGCTCTTGCCATTGCGGGTGTAATTCAAACGACACGATTATCTCCGTAAGCTAACTGATTTCATCTAACGATAATTCGAAACTTGGGGCAAAGGTATTGAGAAAGTAATCCATTTCAGGCGTTTTGCGTTCTTGCAAAGTGACGTCTAAGCGTTTTTTTGCCAGAGCGAACTCATGGTTACCGGCGCTTAGTTCTTCAAGACATTTTAAATAGGCACAGATGGAATCGGCTTGCTTAACGATTTTTGCGTCCTCTTCGTGTGCAGAGTGAGAAAGAAGATAGGGGGCAAAATCATCTTGGAACTCTTCCGGTAACATGGAGAGTAATTTTTGTTCCGCTGCCGATTCTATCTTCTTATATTCTTTGGCAATTTCAGGATTGTAATACTTCACTGGAGTTGGAAGATCACCCGTTAATACTTCGCTGGAGTCATGGTACATGGCAAGAATAGCGATGCGTTCTGGATTAAGGTTGCCGCCGAACTTTTTGTTTTTAATGAGGGCAAGGGCATGAGCGACAAAAGCAACTTGTAAGCTATGCTCTGAAACGTTTTCTGGTGAGACGGACCGCATTAAAGGCCAGCGTTGGATCAGCTTCATTCGAGCCAGGTGGGCGAAAAAATGGCTTTCTTTCATGGCTTTCTCCGTTTCTGGTGTAAAAAAGGAACTCACTAGGAGTTCCTCTAAGCATATGAGAGATCAGCACTAATTACTACCAGTGATTCATTACTGGCTGTAGGTTGATAGGAATCTTTCAAAACGTCCAATGGCGATTTCTAGATCTTCAACGTGCGGTAGTGTCACGATGCGGAAGTGGTCTGGTTTTGGCCAGTTAAAACCAGAACCTTGCACCAGTAAGACCTTCTCTTGTTTTAAGAAATCTAAAACCATCTGCTGATCGTTCTTGATGTTGTACATTTTAGTGTCGATTTTCGGGAAGAGGTACATCGCACCCTTAGGTTTGACACAAGAAACACCAGGAATTTGATTGATCAGTTCATACGCTCGGTTGCGCTGCTCTAATAAGCGTCCGCCAGGTAAAATCAGTTCATTGATACTCTGGTACCCACCTAACGCGGTTTGAATGGCATGTTGCATTGGTACGTTTGCACATAAACGCATCGATGAAAGCAGCTCCAAGCCATTCACGTACCCTTGAGCCAGATGTTTAGGCCCCGTTAGGAACATCCAGCCACCACGGAAACCACAAACACGGTAGGCTTTTGAAAGGCCATTGAATGTCATGACTAGCACGTCTTCAGTGAGTGTGGCGACTGAGGTATGTGTTGCACCGTCGTACAACACTTTGTCGTAGATCTCATCTGCGAAAATGATCAGTTTGTGCTGGCGTGCTATCTCAATGACTTCAAGTAGGAAGTCACGGCTGTATACCGCACCTGTCGGGTTGTTCGGGTTGATCAGAACAATGCCACGTGTCTTTGGTGTGATTTTCTTTTTGATGTCTTCAAGGTCTGGGTACCAGTCAGCCTCTTCATCACATAGATAATGAACCGGCTTACCACCAGATAGTGCAACTGAAGCTGTCCATAACGGATAGTCTGGTGCTGGGATCAGCATTTCGTCGCCATTGTTTAATAGCGCTTGCATGGCCATTACGATCAACTCAGACACGCCGTTACCTACATACACATCTTCGACATCTAGCGAGCGTATACCTTTACGCTGATAGTGTTGGACCACTGCTTTACGAGCAGAGTAAATACCTTTGGAATCACAATAGCCTTGAGAAGTCGGCAGATTACGAATCACGTCGACTAAAATCTCATCAGGGGCGTCAAAACCAAATGGGGCAGGGTTACCAATGTTTAGCTTTAGGATTTTATGCCCTTCTTCCTCCATGCGCTTAGCATGTTTGAGTACAGGACCCCTAATGTCGTAGCAGACATTGTCGAGTTTTGACGACATCCCGATATTTTGCATTGTTTAATTCCTAAAAATTCGTTAATTTCTTTATTAAAATACAATAATTTGTTTTTTATTAGAATATATATCTGTAAATAATCTGTCTGCTGGTTAAGTTTTGCTCGCTTGCTATCACAGGATTTTGCAAAAGATCGCATACGACCTTGATTTGCTTTGGGTCTAAACTTAGAGTAGCCGTCAGTTACCATTTATCCTCACATACAACGAGGTTGATTTGTCACAGTTCCATCAAGCCGTAAAGAGAATTATCGAGCGAGTTCAGCAATCGGAAGGCAATCAAACACGTCTGGTCGAGCCCCTTAGCGAGAAACCCAATTTCTCATTTATTGATTGGCTTGATGCACAACCACTTTTCCCTAAGTTTTATTGGCAGTCCCGCGATACACGTGAAGAGGTCGTTGCACTAGGGCAATTGCACGCTTTTGTTGAGCCAGGTCCTGCTTATACCATTCTAGGTGAAGGGCAAAGAGTTTGGGGCGGGCGCTCTTTTGATGGGCAGCATGAGAAGAATCGCCGCTGTATGCCTTCTTTTTTCTTTTTGCCTCAAATTGAGTTAATTCGTTTTGACCAACAGTGGTCTCTCGCAGTTAATATTTCAGAAGACAAAGCGCGAACTCTAGCTGGGTTGAATAAACTGGTTTGTGAGGTCGCAACCTTAGCTCCAATTTCGTCTCACATCCGCTCTATTGTTCATACGCCAAGTCAGCCTCAATGGAATGAGTTAGTTCATAAGGTTCTGACTGGTATAGAGAATGATGATTTTAAGAAAGTGGTTTTAGCGCGTCGCTCTACCGTGCAGCTTGATAACACATTAAGTGCTGCACAGCTACTTAAAGCAAGTTACTTAAATAACCATCATAGCTTCCATTTCATGCTGAGCTTAGACAGTAAGCACAGTTTTATGGGGTCTACGCCAGAACGTTTGTATTCTCGCGTAGGGCATGAGCTACATACCGAAGCGTTAGCAGGTACGATTGGTCGGGGAGACAATGCCACTCAAGATATGGAGTTGGCGAATTGGTTATCCCAAGACCAAAAGAACCTCAACGAAAACCAGTATGTGGTGGACGATATCATTGATCGTCTATTACCGCATTCTGAAATGGTTGAAGTGGAAGCTGAACCGAGTTTGGTCAGACTACGAAAAGTGCAGCACCTTAAGCGAAATATTCACGCTAGTCTAAGAGCGGGGATAAATGGTGTTCAGTTGTTATCGGCGCTTCAGCCAACAGCGGCGGTTGCTGGCTTACCCCGACAAGAGTCCATGCAGTTTATTCTTGATAATGAGCCCTTTGCACGCGGCTGGTACGCGGGGTCAATGGGTTATATAAGCCATGAACGAGCAGAGTTTTGTGTCGCAATCAGAAGCGCGCTTGTGCTCGGTGATCAAGTACAACTGTTTGCGGGTGCAGGTATTGTGCCTGGTTCTGTGGCAGAACATGAGTGGGCAGAACTTGATAAGAAAATGTCGACGTTACTTACGCTGATTTCTGATCATCCGCCATTGGGAGTCGCATCATGAGTCATGACCAAGCGGTGCTCAATCGAGTTTGGTCAGAAACCATATTGATTGAGCTTCAGCGATTTGGCGTTAAGCATGTTTGTATCGCTCCCGGATCTCGTTCTACTCCTTTAACTTTAGAAGCGGCAGAACAGTCCGACTTTTCCATTCATACTCATTTTGATGAGCGTGGACTGGGCTTTATGGCTCTTGGTTTAGCGAAAGCTACTCAGGAGCCAGTGGCAATTATCGTTACCTCTGGTACGGCAGTGGCGAACCTATTACCGTCGGTTGCCGAAGCCAAACTTACTGGTGAAAAACTGGTGCTGCTGACAGCAGATCGTCCAGTAGAACTTGTCGGCTGTGGTGCAAACCAAGCGATAAATCAATTGGGTATTTTTTCACATCATGTTTCGGCCAGTTTGAATTTACCAAGCCCAAATTTAGCAACGTCGCTTAACTGGTTGCTGACCTCTGTTGACGAAGTGATGTTTACTCAGCAATTGCAGGGTAGCGCTGTTCATATTAATTGTGCATTTCCAGAGCCTTTGTATTCCAACGGCGCAAAATCGGATTATCAAACCTACTTAGATTCGGTCGCCGGATGGCGAAAAGGAAGCGGCACTTATACTCAGCGTTTTAGCCATTTGTCACAGGCGAACATCCCGCCTTTTTCGGACAAAAAAGGCTTGGTTGTGATTGGCAGCTTACCGCTTGAACAAGCGAAGTCGGCGCAGGCATTTGCACAAAAGATGGGATGGCCGGTACTTGCAGACCCGCAAAGTGGTCTCAGTTCGGATTGGGCGTATTACGATGTATGGCTTCAACTTCCCGAGTTCGCAAACGAGCTTGAATCTTGTGAACTTATTATCCAATTTGGTAGCCGAATCATCTCCAAACGTTTGAACCAATGGATTGATAAACAAGTATCGAAAAATCAACAAAGTAAAGACGTTCAGTATTGGTATGTCTCACCTTGTATGGACCGGAATAACCAAAGTCATCTGGCGCAAATGCACTGGGTTGAGCCTCCTAAAACGTGGGTTTCTCGCATTAGTTTTGAGAAGTCAATATTTGCTGGGTGGGCTGATAGGTTAGCGAATGACGTTAAGCGAGTTCATCAACGTATCGAAGAAGCCTTCCTATCTGATTCAGCGTCTGCCATTGACGAAATTGCGTTGGCAGCAGACATCAACGAGCGCACAAAGAACGTAGATGTTTTCTTGGGTAATAGCTTGTTTGTTCGGCTTGTTGATATGTACGGAAAATTGGATGGTGTAGAGGTTTTCACTAATCGAGGCGCATCAGGGATTGACGGTTTGTTTGCTGCGGCATCAGGCGTGCAACGGGCAAGAGGTAATCCGTTACTAATGTATATCGGTGACACAGCAGCACTTTATGATCTCAATTCTCTGGCGCTATTTTCTCACAATAAACTGCCGGCGGTACTTGTTGTTACTAATAATGACGGCGGTGCGATTTTTGATATGTTGCCAGTACCACCAGAGCGCAGGACGACATATTATCAAATGCCTCATGGTTATCAGTTTGAACACGCGGCAAAGCAGTTTGGTTTGGCGTATTTGCATGTTTCTACACTGGAGCAATTCCAATCATCTGTAAAAGAGCATTTATGTCACCGCCAAGGAACGTTGCTGGTCGAGGTTCAAACCCCACCTAATCAAGCTGCTGAGACACTCAAGGCATTTAATAAGAGTCTGAATGCTTTACTTTGAACGTTTCCCTGTATTAGAAAAGCACCAAAGTATTACTTTGCCTACTCTGGTGTTTTTGCATGGTTTACTTGGTAGCGGTGAAGATTGGCAATCGTGTATTAACGCGTTACCCGAGTATGAACGTGTTACGGTTGACCTCCCTGGTCATGGGCATAGCCAATCTATTTCTTGCTGCGATCTGAATGATTGCTGCAAATTACTCAATTCCACACTATCTTTATTATTTCCCTCACAACAACCACTTATTTTGATTGGTTACTCTATGGGCGGCCGCATTACGATGCATGGTATTGCCCATCAATGCTTTCCAGATCTCAATATTGCGGGCGCGATTGTTGAAGGGGGAAACTTCGGGCTTCAAACTGAGTCAGAGAAACAGGTGAGATTAGAGAATGATGCTCGCTGGGCAATGCGTTTCAAAACTGAACCACTTGAACGTGTTTTGAACGATTGGTACCAACAAGCGGTGTTTTCTTCACTAAACCATGAGCAAAGACAAACATTCATTGCGAAGCGAAGTGATAATCTTGGCTCAGCGGTGGCGAATATGTTGATGGCGACATCGTTAGCCAAACAGGCATATTTGTTGCCCTCACTGCAAAAGCAGAACATACCAGTGTATTACTTGTGCGGTGAGAAAGACCAAAAATTTAGCCAACTGGCACAACGTAGCGGGTTGGCGTATCGACAAGTTGAAGGCGCTGGTCATAACGTCCATCAAGAGCAGCCCAAACAGTTTGCGATACATACCAAGCAAATAATTCAGTCTCACTTTGGTGAGAGTAACGAGAACAATGGGAATCACCATGGCTAAAACAGTAGGCATTTCTGAAGAAGAACTTTACGCTCCGGTTCAATGGAAAGATTGCGGCGAGAAATACGAGGACATTCATTACCATAAGTCTGAAGATGGTATCGCGAAAATCACCATTGCGCGTCCTCAAGTGCGTAACGCGTTTCGTCCTCAAACGGTAAAAGAGATGATTGATGCGTTGGCAGATGCGCGTTACGACTCTGGTGTTGGCGTGATCATTCTGACAGGTCTAGGTGAAGACGCATTCTGTTCTGGTGGCGACCAGAAGATCCGTGGCGACTACGGCGGCTATAAAGACGACCAAGGTACACACCACCTAAACGTATTGGACTTCCAACGCGATATTCGTACTTGTCCAAAACCAGTGATCGCATCGGTAGCTGGTTGGGCTGTTGGCGGTGGTCATGTACTGCATATGATGTGTGATCTAACAATTGCAGCTGACAACGCTCAATTTGGTCAAACAGGCCCTAAAGTGGGTTCATTTGACGGCGGTTGGGGCGCATCTTATATGGCTCGTATCGTAGGCCAAAAGAAAGCTCGCGAAATTTGGTTCCTATGTCGTTTCTACAATGCTCAAGAAGCGGTAGACATGGGCCTAGTAAACACAGTTGTACCACTAGCGGATCTAGAGAAAGAAACCGTTCGTTGGTGTCGTGAAGTACTACAGCACAGCCCAATGGCATTGCGCTGCCTGAAAGCTGCATTAAACGCAGATTGTGATGGTCAAGCGGGTCTGCAAGAGCTAGCGGGTAACGCAACGATGATGTTCTACATGACAGATGAAGGCCAAGAAGGTCGTAACGCATTCAACGAGAAACGTCGCCCAGACTTCGACAAGTTCCCTCGTAACCCATAATCCGTATAGAAGAGGAGCCTTTGTGCTCCTCTGTTTCGTTTTTCGTCCTGAGCGTCTCGCCCTCTGGGAGACTAGCGATTTCTCTCGTTAAAAAGCTCAGAATATACGGCATTACATAGGATTCGAATTATGCGTAAAGCGAAGATTTACCGTTACTGTCTACCAATGGACAGTGGTGTAATACTACGTGATAACAAGCTGACGGAACGTAAAGGTTATATCCTTGAATTAACGGACGGTGACAAGGTTGGTCGCGGTGAAGTTGCCCCTTTGGTTGGCTTCAGCCTAGAAAGCACTGAAGAAGCGGGCATTCAGCTGCAAGCACAAGCAGAGCGCTGGGTGGCAAACTTGCCTTTAGATTACAACCACATGTACCCATCGGTTGCATTTGGTCTGTCTATGGCTGAGCTGGAACTTGAAGGCGGTTTACCTGCACAAGGTAAGTACCAAGTCGCCCCTCTGTGTAACGGTGATCCGGATGATCTGATCCCGAAACTGAACGAAATGGAAGGCGAAAAAGTCGCGAAAGTAAAAGTGGGTTTGTACGAACCTATTCGTGACGGCATGCTAGTGAACTTGTTCCTTGAATCGATTCCACAGCTGACGCTTCGTCTTGATGCCAATCGCGCTTGGACACCAGAAAAAGCGCAGCAATTCGCTAAGTACATTGCCCCGTCTCTGCGTCAACGAATCACGTTTCTAGAAGAGCCGTGCCGCTCTCCTGGCGATAGTCTCTCTTTTGCGATTAATACTGGTATTGCTATCGCTTGGGATGAAACATTGCAAGATGCGGTTCGTCGTGAAGATTTCCGTCTTGAAGATCTAACTGGTGTGAAAACGATCATCATCAAACCCACACTCATTGGTTCGGTGGATTTTTGTATTACACTGATAGAGAAAGCGAAGTCACTGGGGATGAAAGCAGTGATTAGCTCGAGCATTGAATCCAGTCTCGGTTTAACTCAATTAGCGCGCTTTGCCCAATGGCAGCTGCCTGATGAAGTTCCAGGCTTGGATACGATTGGCTTATTCAAAGCTCAGCTAGAGCAGGGCTGGCCTAAGTGTGAACTTCCCGTTCTTCCTCTAAAAGACCAGGAGATTGTGTGGCATTCTGCGTAGACAATATTGCGAAGGCGCCATGGAAATATTGGGCTCAAACGAGCCCTTTTTCTATTGCACTCAAGACATCAACAGAAGTATTAAACTGGCAACAACTCTCGAAGCGTATTGACCAATACACTCACTATTTGAATGACTTGGGTGTAACTCGGGGGGATGTGCTGACTTTGGTTGGCAAGAACCAAGTAGAAACACTGTTGTTTTATCTTGCCTCCAAACAGTTAGGTGCGCTCGCTGCGCTGACCATGGAACAACCACTAGATAAGTTGCAGGGTAAGCTTGCTACACTTTACAGGCCTGATCAAACTCGGTTTATCTGGTTTTCTCAGGAGTGCGCTTCGACCTTTTCTGAACATGATATACAAAAACTCAAGGCAACATTGCTTTCACCGCCTGTAGTATCACAGCAAGAGAGTGATTCGTTGACTGAAGATAGCTATCATCATGACCGGCTCGCTTCAGTAGTATTTACTTCTGGCTCTACAGGGGAGCCTAAAGCTGTGGTTCATACACATCGACAGCATCTTGCGTCTGCAGAGGGCTTGTTGCAGGAGTTCATTTTCACTCAGCAAGATGCTTGGCTATTATCGCTTCCGCTGTATCACGTCTCTGGATTAGCGATTGTCTATCGTTGGCTATATGTCGGAGCAACACTAAAAGTCGGTTCAGGGAAACTTGTTGATGATGTTCAGGGCGTATCACACGCTTCTTTGGTTGCGACTCAGCTCAAACGGTTATTGGATGATGATGCACATTTGTCATTGACACATGTGCTACTGGGCGGCAGCCACATTGATCACGAGTTGGCACTACGAGCAACAGGGAAAGGCATTGAGACATGGTTAGGTTATGGGATGACGGAGGCGGCCTCTACCGTTACCGCAAAGAGAATTGACAGCACCAGTAATGCTGGACATGTATTGAAGCACCGTAAGATAAAATTAGTTGACCAACGCATTTTTGTTGGCGGTAAGACATTAGCGGCAGGGTATTTCCATCAAGGACATGTTACCCCATTTCTGGATGAGAAAGGCTGGTTTGACAGCAAAGATCTTGGCGAGTGGCAAGGTGATGAATTAAAGATAATCGGCCGTGCCGACAATCAGTTTATCTCTGGTGGTGAGAATATCCATTGTGAAGAGATTGAAGCCGCTTTGAACCAAATTGATGGTGTAGTGCAGAGTATAGTGGTTCCAGTCGAAGACGCGGAGTTTGGTCATAGACCAGTAGCTGTGATTCAGACCAATGGATTGCGCAGCAAGTCGGAGTATGACCAGCACTTGCAATCAAAGTTAGAGAAGTTTAAATGGCCAGTGGAATACCATGTAATGCCACTAACTCTACTAGAAGGTGGGATCAAAATTTCACGTAAGGCCGTGAAAGAGTGGCTACTGTCATCACTTCAGCATTAGTCAATTTTGCTATGTATTAGTCATAAAGAGAATTTCGTATCCTTATAACTCTGAATCATAATTATGCTTCTTCGTGGAGAGAAAATGCATAAGGTTCAGGATGGCAAAGCTAGTTTTAATTGCGGCAGTAGCACTACAAATTGGTATCGCGATAAGTAGTGAAGGGCTAGCCCGCTCTCTTGCAGAGCTAACGGCATTTTTGATCGCTATTGCGTTGGTCGTTATATACAAAAATAGCAAACGGGAAATACCGTCCCCTCAACGCGATAAGCAGACCACCAATATCTAAAACAGTAACCAACTTAGAGAAGTGGTCGAAATTAACACCCACAGAGTCACACCAAACAACAGTGGCTTAGCTCCAGCAGACTTTAGTTTTGAAATTGAAATGCTACAACCTATCAAGAACAGACATACAACCAACGCTTGCTTTGCTCCAATGAAAATGCCGTGATAGACCATTTCAAATTGAGGAAAGAAGTCGCTAAACGCGATAGCTGCACAGTACCAAAAAATGAAATAAGGGATAGCTAGTTTTTTCTTTCCATACTCTTTTTGGCCTCTTGAAAAGATGACGGCACTGATCAAAGCAACAGGAATGATCCATAAAGCGCGCGCGAGTTTCAATGTTGTTGCCGTAGTTAGCGCTTCTTCCCCATAGGCCGAGGCAGCCCCGACAACAGAAGATGTGTCATGAATGGCAATTGCAGCCCATGTGCCAAACGTGTGTTGATCTAGCCCTAAAGCATGTCCAATCACAGGAAACACAAAGAGTGCAATGGAGTTCAGGACAAATACCGTTGCCAGTGCTAATCCAATCTGCTCGTCTTTCGCTTTAATCGCCGGTGCCACAGCAGCAATTGCGCTACCACCACAAATTGCAGTACCTGATGAGATTAAGTAAGCGGTTACTCGCTCCAATTTAAGCACCCTGGCAATGAGAGTGCCCATGATCAGTGTGCCTGTAATAGTGGCGATGATCAGGCCGATACCATCCGATGTGACTGTAAGCGCTTGCTCGAAGTTGATGCCAAAGCCTAAGCCAATAATCGAGTAAGACAGCAGCTTTTTAGTAAAAGAAGCGATGGGCAGCTCGGAAGGCACAAAACCAAAACTTGCGAGTAGAAAACCGATAACTAGAGCAATGGGAGAGGAGGCAAGAGGGGTTAGACAAAAAAGTAACGCCAATCCAAACAGGAGGTAGTTTCTATTCAAGGTTTTTATTCGCTGTTGTGAATGAAAGGGAGAGTATATCGCACTGGGTGTGGTCAGTTTGTCTTAATGATTTGAACACATGTTCAGTTATCCTAAACATGTGTTCAAGTGTATTTATCGCCAGTCGCCTCTAAGTTGATGCACTTTATCGAACATTGTTTTTGCCGTTGCCTCGTTTGGTGGCACCGGTTGTCCTGCCTCTATTTCTAGCTTTGACCAAAATCGAGTCGGTAAGCCACAGCATGCGCGACCTTTTGCGCGGCTGAAATAGCTTCCCCATAAGCCTTTAAGTGCAACAGGTATGACAGGTACTGGACTACGACGTAGGATTATATCAATACCGCGCATGAATTCATTCATTTCACCATCTGAAGTTAATCTTCCTTCAGGGAAAATACAGACGATATGACCTTCGCTTAGCGCAGCTTCCACATCGTTAAATGCACGTCTGATAGAGCTTCTGTTACTCGCTGAAATTGGAATTACCCCAGTTCGACGTAAAAAGCGCCTTAATGGAGGTAGGTTGGCGTAATCTTCCTCCATCACAAAACGAATCAACCTTGGGCATACGGCACTAAGTAGCAATGCATCCATGTAGCTTACATGATTACATACAATCAATGCCCCACCATGCTCGGGTAGGTTGTGTAGATTCTTATGCTTAACTCGATAGATGGTGTGCGTAAGCATCCACATGACAAAGCGAACTACAAAAATAGGAATTTGCAAAAAGATGTAAGCGGCGACTAAGAAATTTAAAATGGCTAACAATGCAAACAGTTGAGGAATTGTCATCTTGATTACACTTAGGCACACAATACCTAAGACAGCGCTGCCGACCATAAACAGAGAGTTAAAGATGTTGAGCCCTGCGATGACTTGAGCACGTTCGGTTTCCTTTGCTCGATGCTGCATTAATGCGTAAAGAGGCACGATAAACAAACCGCCCGAAGCACCAATCATCAATAGGTAGAAAAATAATGGCCAAAAAGGCTCATATCTAAAGAAGTCTACAAAGTTATGGAAAGTAGGTAGATCATTGGGAATGGAAGTGGCCATTAGGTACCCAAATACCGTAATGCCAAAGGCACCAATTGGCACAACACCGACTTCTATACGATGGTTTGAGATCCAATTGCAAAGTAGCGACCCTAGCGCGATACCAATGGAAAATAGAGCGAGCAAGAAAGACACCGCACTCTCGGTGCCATTTAGGTAAATCTTAGTGAAATTCGGGAATTGTGTTAGATATGCGGCGCCTAAAAACCAAAACCAGCTTATTGCCATTATGCATTGAAAAACAACTCGATCGGATTTGGCGATAGAGAGCGTGTGTTTGGTTTGCTTGTATGGTTGCCAACGAAAAGAGAGATTGGGTGCGCTGGCTGCAGCAAAGGGGATTGAGCGGCTCGACAAGTAGCCTAACAATGCGAAGATCACGACACAAAATGCGGCGAGGTATTTTGCGTTGTCTGCAGAGGCTATAATCCCAGCGCCTAAGGTGCCAATAAGGATGGCGATAAAGGTACCAGCTTCAACAAGAGCGTTGCCGGGCACTAACTCTTTAGCATTTAACTTTTGAGGCAAAAGGGCATATTTAACTGGGCCAAAAAATGCTGACTGTGTGCCCATTAAAAACAGTAGCAATAAAAGCACACCATAACTTTCGGTTATGAATCCGATGGCACCCAAGAGCATGATGGCTATTTCAAATAGTTTGACCTTACGAATAAACCATGACTTTTCATATTTGTCGGCTAATACGCCAGCGGAAGCAGAGAACAGAAAGAACGGTAGAATGAACAAGCCTGCCGCAAGGTTGATGAACAAATTGCTCGAAATAGGTAGTGCACTGGAGCCAGCGAATGCGACAAACAACAGCAAAACGTTTTTAAAAATATTGTCGTTGAAAGCGCCAAAAAACTGAGTAATGAAATAGGGCAGGAACTTTCTCTGCGTAAGTAAGGACGGCTGTCTGTCGGATGACATGGATAATCCTTTGTTACCAGTTCGTGAGGTAGTTAGAAAGAAGATTACTGATCAATTCTTTGCCATCAATCGGTTCACTAGAGAAAAACTTATCATCAACACTGAGTAAAGTAATGCCATGTACGCCAGACCAAAGGACTCGACTCGCTTGAATCACTTCGGATTCAGTACGATGTGGTGCGATTTGAGCCAATAGTGACTCTAGCATTCCCGTCATACCATCGATACGTTTGGCATGCCATTCCGGAAGTTCTGCTCCATTCATGTTGTGTTCGAACACTAACTGCCAACGGTATGGGTGTTTTTGAGCAAAATCGTGGTAGCAATAAGCGAGTTCAAAAAGCGCTTGATGGGAGTCTTTGCTGTCATTAGTCGCTTTGCGTGCTTCTTGAGATAACTCATCTAAAGTTTGAGCGACAACATGAAGCAACAACAAATTATAATTACCAAAAACATTTACCAATGTGCTTGGCACGTAACCAATCATGTTAGCGATTTTACGAAGACTGAGTTCGTGGTAAGAATTCTCATCTAAAAAGTTTTTGACCGTTGTTAAGGTCAAATTCACTAACTCTTCTCGGGTGTGATCGTTTCTGCGCGCCATACTCTCAAACTACTTTATTGAACATCGTTCAATATGATAGTCAGCTACCTATTAACCGTCAACAAGGCAATGTGTCCAAGTGCCCTCAAGGTGTAGGATTCTGAGCTGTGTCACTGATTCTAATTCAAGTAAAACAATCTGGAGTATTAGTGAACTTATTCCATACTTTTTTTACATTGATCAAGCGCCTTCAGCTGAATTGTAAGCAGTGTGAGCAGTCTGCATTTTTGGCAATATTCTGATACATGTCAGCTTCTATAAGCTATTTTCATCAATCGGTATACAGAGTATGATGACTTAAAAATCATCTTTGGCGTGCTACTGTTTGAAACAACGATTGTTTCGTCTTGAAAATGGGGCACTATCTTAGATAGCTAACTTTAAGGATAACGATGAAACGTTTATTTTCTATTGTTGCTTTATTGATGTTTACTGTTGCTGTAACGCCTATCGCGGAAGCGAAGAAGTTTGGTGGCAGTAAGTCTTTCGGTAAGAGCTACAAAACTGCACCAGCACCGAAACAACAGCAACAAAACACCAATACGGTCGGCAAAGATCAGACGACAAAGTCTTCAAGTAAGAAAGGCCTTATGGGGGGGCTGCTAGGCGGACTTCTTGCTGGTGGTCTACTTGCTGCATTCTTTGGCGGTGCTTTTGAAGGTATCCAGTTTATGGATATCCTAATTATTGGTTTGATTGCCTTTGTCATCTTTAAACTAATGCGCGGTATGCTAGGTGCGAAGCAGGGCAGTATGAACCAGCATCGTCAACAGCCTGCATTTGGTGGCAACGCATCTAAGTTTGAGCAACCAAACATGCAAAACTTTGAGCAACAACCAAACACAAATAATGGTGGCTTTGGTGGTTTTGGCGCTCAAACAGACGTACCACATAACTACCCACCGGGTTTTGACCAAGCAGCGTTCATTAATGGTTCTCGTGAACACTATCGAATCCTGCAAGGTGCGTGGAATCACAACCAGCTAGAAACTATTGAAGAATATGTTTCTCCAAGCTTGTTTGAAGACCTAAAAGCAGAGCGCGCGAAGCTCGACGGTGAGCAGCATACTGACGTAATGTACGTTGATGCGGAGATCGTCCGTGCTGATTACGATGCAAATAAAGCACAGCTTAGTCTGCAGTTTAGCGGTCGTTACCGTGACACAGTAGAAGGTGTTGAAGAAGAAATCGAAGATATCTGGCACCTAGAGCGTGACTTGACTGCGCCTAATGCGCCATGGTTAATCGTTGGTATTCAAGGCTAGTCACCTTTAAACCAATTTAGTCACTAGTAAAAATCCCGCATCCCCTGCGGGATTTTTTGTATCTATCATTTATATTTCTTGTACGTGTTTTTATGCAAACATCACTAATTGAGTCCGTTTGGTAATTTTGCGAGCCCACTTTTTCTAGTAAGTCCTCAAGTGTTTTCCTATTTATATTGAACATTCATATTAAGGCCATACGAACTAACAAAATCAAAATAGCTAGTACATTGTTTGTAGGGTAAAGATCTGCTCCTCAGCCTTTTGTTTGTGGAGTTTCACATGGGGTTGGTTGCTTTAGTGAGATTGAGTATAGGTTATACCAATCGTAGTAAATAACTGGTCATTCTAGCTTGTTAAAATACTCGATAACTGCGTTGCAATTTTTGATTGTAG
>NZ_JAWOTW010000009.1:100313-228740 GCF_033339075.1 Vibrio sp. 970 | reverse complement strand
GTTAATGCATCTAATTGAAGCAACTTAGCATCATCTGCCGATCTGCCATTTACTTTGCTTTTTAAAATAGTTTTATGGCTAAGTCCTAAAGAGAATGAAAGATCAGGATTCACCGCAAACCCCATTCCTCCTGAAAGAGAAATAGTGTCTCCAAGTTCAACATCAGCTTTTGTGTCGCCAACTGTAACAGTATCCTCTAAGTTATAAATATAACTTAGACTAGCGAACAAGACCGCAGGATCAACAGGGTGAATAAGAGATAAATTAGGCTCAAAACTCCAAAAACCCGAACCTGTAGGGACATCACTAAATGAGTTGCTTCCATCTTCAATAGAAACATCATAAGGCGATCGTCCTGTATCCGACTTTACTCTAAGGCCACCTACCCAGTATGGCGCAGACTCAAAGTTAAACTGGTGCCTCAATGCGAACTCTACATCACCAAGCCCTCCGCCATCCACCGTTGTGTTTACTACTTCACTGTTTGAACCATCTTGAATGGGGCGCGTAGAAACTTGGTCATTACGATACACATACGGCACTCTAACTTCTAACTCTGTGGCGTTTGTTAAACCGTACCGAGCAGTTAATCCAACGGTTACTGTAGTCCTATCCGAATCACTCACTTCAATTCGCCCAACAATCAGAGTTGGTAAGACTGTATACCCAACAACAGATACTTTGTTTGAAGAGTTTTGTGTATAGCTTAAAGACGAATCAAATGACCATTTACCTTTAGGTGTGAGAACGCCTGGGCGCTCAATAACATCACCAACCGTTTGGGCACGCTGAGGAATATCATCTCCTTCAGCACCATATGCATTCCCCGCAATGAATAAACTACAAAGATAGGTACCCAGTAAAGTCTTCCGTAACATCACATCTTTCCTTTTGCTGATGATCGTACCCAAGTAATCTCAGGCAATAGCTTGAGGTGAAGCTCCTAACTTTCCAAAGTAAGATTAGTATAGCTACTTCAAAACCACGACATACCTTTAAGTTTGGCGCTTTGAAGAAATTAGGAGACATTTATACTTATCTTCAACACTAAGCCACTAGTTAATAAATAATTAGGATAGATTCTATGTTTTCGCAATATTATTAATAAAATAAATTGCTTACCTGTGCTCTTAGTATGAAGTCGGTATGACATAACAGCTGAAAAGCCTGTTCTCTTTTGCGTAGCATCAATCACATTGCTTTTTAGATCGAGTCGCTCCGACTTCAACCATAACTAACGCTATCTTCCCCACATATTTCATCAAAATGCATTCCCGTGTCGCGATTTAACATGCTAAAGTTAACAATGCGTTAACAATTATAAATACAATGAGAAGACATGGAGTCACTTAAAATGAATCAGCCGAATCTAAATAGCGCTGCTGGTTGCGCTCTCCCACCACCAAATGAAATGATCCTCAAATGGGCTCAAGAGCGTCCAAATGAGGTCTACCTAAAACAAATTATTAACCGACAGTTTGTTGAGTACACATTCTCTGATGTTGCAGATCAAGCCTTAAAACTTGTCAGCGCACTACGCTCGCTTGGTGTAAAGCCTGGCGACAAAGTTGCGTTAGTATCTAAAAACTGTGCAGAATGGTTTATTTGCGATCTTGCTATGATGCTTGGTGACTATGTCAGTGTGCCAATCTTTCCTACCGCCGGTGCAGATACCATCGAATACTGTGTGACTCATAGTGAAAGTAAAGCGATCATTGGCGGAAAACTCGATGATCCCAAAGCAACTCAGCAAGTCATTGATGCTATGCCTGAACTCATTAGCATCGCTCTACCTTATGACACGGCACCTAAGTGTAAGCACGAATACCAAGCGCTCATTGCTGATGCAGTGCCAAGTGAAGAGCGTCCGCAGCATTACGATGACAAGCTAATGTCGTTGGTGTATACCTCAGGCACATCAGGGTTACCGAAAGGCGCGATGCTAACTTACGGCGCATTCAGTTGGTCTGTTCAGCAACTGATCAATCATATTGGTATCCAAGAAAACGACCGATTGTTCTCTTATTTACCGCTCGCTCATATTACAGAGCGTGTTTATATCTTCGGTTCATCGATTATGGGTGGCGTGCCAACAGCATTTCCAGAGTCACTGGACACTTTTATCGAAGATGTGAAGATGCACCGACCAACTCTGTTTATCTCCGTCCCACGATTATGGACGCTATTCCAGCAACGTATTCAAGACAAACTTCCACAGAAGAAGCTCAATATTCTGTTGAAAATCCCATTCGTCAATTCTTTGATCAAGAAAAAGCTAGCAGATGGTCTAGGTTTAGATCAGGCTCGAGTATTAGGCTGTGGCTCTGCACCTGTCTCGCCAGCGCTGTTGGAATGGTACCACTCAGTGGGCCTTGATATCACAGAGGCTTGGGGGATGACGGAATCATTTGCCTACAGCACGCTCAACTACCCATTTAGAGCTGACAAAATTGGTAGTGTCGGTAATGCAGGGCCAGGCATTGAGTTAAAAATCGCAGCCGATGATGAAATCATGGTGCGTGGCAAAGGGCTATTTTCTGGCTACTACAAAAATGATATTGCCACCCAAGAGTCTTTTGATTCAGAGGGCTGGCTACACACAGGCGATATCGGCGCTATCGATTCAGATGGTTATCTAACGATTCAAGGCCGTAAAAAAGATAACTTCAAAACCGCCAAAGGTAAATTTGTCTCTCCGGTACCTATCGAGAAAAAGCTTTTCGAGTACAGTCGCGTAGAGATGATGTGTCTCATCGGTTTAGGGCTACCCGCTCCGATTCTTTTGGTTGTGCCACATGACTTCCCTAACTTTGATCGAGAGCGATACGCACGTACCACACGTAAAGTTATTGCCAGGATGAATCAAGAACTCGCCTCTCATGAGCAAATCAAAGGTGTGTTAATGATTAAAGAACCTTGGAGTATAGAAAATGGCGTACTGACGCCAACGCTTAAAATTAAACGTCATGTGCTCGAACAAAAGTATCATGAGATAGGCCACAATTGGCCAAAAGATGAATTGGTCGTGTGGGAATAAGACTTGTAATTTTGCTTGCACTCCTCAACACCATTGGGGAGTGCAACTTAACTTTGAGCTTGAATCAAACTCATAGACTACTCTCTCCAGAATGGCTTACTCACTTCACAACTAATCTCCCTTTCACCTAATCCAATATCGTCCCAAAGGTGCTTTGGTAACTCTCTCAAGTGACGACGTGTCTTATAGTTCCTTCTCCAAGCCGCCAGTTTAGAATAAATTAACTGTAACCCGCTCTGATGGGCAGTAGGTATAGTACGCTCACAAGTGTGTGTCATGTTTTCCATTTCAAAGATCCCTATACAATGTTGACCACTTAATAATCAGCGACTACGCTGATAACCTCAAGCGATAGAATCTGCCATAGAGTTAAGGAAAACTAATGTGAAAGATCGAATGCCTCCCTTACAAAGCTTGTATTACTTTTTCGTTGCAGCAAAGGAAGGAAGCTTTAAAACGGCAGCAAAAGAACTGTTTGTTACGCCAGCGGCCATTAGTCAGCAAATTCGTCATTTAGAAGAGTTCTTAGGCACGGACCTATTTGTTCGTCAGCACAGAAAAATCGTGCTCACACCAGAGGGAGAGCTACTGTTTAGTCAGGCAGAAAGAGGGTTTGCTCATTTGCAGCAAGGGGTAAGATTAGTCAATCAAGATCCAAACCCGAACCACCTTTCGATATCAACACTCCCCTCTTTCGCTCATCATTGGTTAGTCCCGAAAATTACGGCTTTTCGTCAGCGTCACCCTGATATCGCCTTGCTATTAGAACCAACCAATGATTTGGTGTCTTTTCAAGATAGCCAGATAGATTTATGTGTTCGTTACGGTTTAGGAAAGTACCCCAATTTAGAATCACAATGGCTAATGGACGAAGCTTTTTATCCAGCTTGTCATCCGGTGTACCAGAAAGAGCACGGGATCTATAACATCGAGGATTTAAGCAAAGCTGAGCTGATTGAAGATGTTTGGCCTGATCTTGATTGGAATATGTGGTTAGCAACCTTGGGTCACTGCGCAGCAAAGCCTACCTTAAAATACAGTGGATCACATCTCGTGCTTGAGGCTGCACTATCACTTCAAGGCGTGGCATTAGTAAAACACAGTTTAGCTCATCAATATTTTCGTTCTGGCAAATTGGTCCGAATTGGAGATATCGCTATCAAGCCCAACTTTGCGTATTACTTGTGTGCGCCAAAAGGCTACTTAAAAAGACCTAAAGCTCAATTGTTTGCGCAATGGTTGAAGGAAGAAATAGAAATATTTGAAAAGTCAGTGGTACCAGACTTTAGGACCATTGACCTAAAAGGCAACAGTACTAGAACGGCATCATAACAATCGTCAAAACAAACGCTAAATAGGAATAAAACAAACACGCTCTGCGTATAAGACTGCTAAATACAAAAAGCCCCGCACTAAGCGGGGCTTTCAAGTTATAGAGTTAACTTAAGAATTACTTCTTAGCGTTACGCTCTTTAACGTCAGCAATTACTTGCTCTGCAACGTTTGTTGGACATGGTGCGTAGTGTGAGAACTCCATAGAGAACTGACCACGACCAGAAGTCATAGTACGTAGAGTACCGATGTAACCAAACATTTCTGATAGAGGTACATCACCCTTGATACGTACGCCAGTAGACGCTGCTTGTTGGTCTTTGATCATACCACGACGACGGTTAAGGTCACCGATTACGTCACCAACGTGATCTTCTGGAGTGAACACGTCAACTTTCATGATTGGCTCAAGAAGTTGCGCGCCAGCTTTAGGCATAGACTGACGGAATGCACCTTTCGCTGCGATTTCGTAAGCGATAGCTGAAGAGTCAACTGCGTGGAAACCACCGTCGAATAGTTCAACTTCAACGTCTAGAGTAGGGAAGCCAGCTAGAACACCGTGCTCCATCATTGACGCAAAGCCTTTCTCAACTGCAGGCCAGAATTCTTTAGGTACGTTACCACCAACAACTGTTGATTTGAACGTGAAGCCAGAGTTTGGCTCACCTGGTTTGATGCGGTAGTCGATCTTACCGAACTGACCAGAACCACCAGACTGTTTCTTGTGCGTGTAGCTATCTTCGATTGCTTGAGTGATAGTTTCACGGTAAGCAACCTGTGGAGCACCAACTTCTAGCTCAACGCCGTAAGTACGCTTAAGGATATCTACCTTGATGTCTAGGTGAAGTTCACCCATACCTTTCAGGATAGTTTCGCCTGAATCTTCATCAGTCTCAACTTGGAATGATGGATCTTCTGCAACCATTTTACCGATCGCGATGCCCATCTTCTCAGAACCGCCTTTATCTTTAGGCTTAACTGCGATAGAGATTACTGGATCTGGGAAGATCATTGGCTCAAGAGTACATTCGTGCTTAGGATCACATAGAGTGTGACCAGTTTGAACGTTCTTCATACCAACTACAGCGATGATGTCACCAGCTTGTGCTGAATCGATCTCGTTACGCTCGTCCGCGTGCATCTCAACCATACGGCCGATACGCTCTGTTTTACCAGTTGCAGAGTTAAGGATTGTGTCACCTTTCTTCATCTTACCAGAGTAGATGCGGATAAAGGTTAGAGCACCGAAGCGGTCATCCATGATCTTAAATGCAAGAGCACGTAGTGGCTCGTCTGCAGATACAGTCGCAACTTCACCAGTTGGCTCACCAGTCTCTGAATCAGTTAGAGGCTGTGGATCAACTTCTGTTGGAGATGGTAGGTAATCAATTACCGCGTCAAGAATAAGTTGGATACCTTTGTTCTTGTACGCTGAACCACAGTAAGTTGGGAAGAATGCTAGATCACGAGTACCTTTACGGATACAACGTTTGATGTCTTCTAGAGATGGCTCTTCGCCTTCTTCTAGGTAAGCCATCATTAGATCTTCGTCTTGCTCTAGAGCAGTTTCGATTAGCATTTCACGGTATTCAGCAGCTTTTTCTACCATGTCTGCTGGAATATCTTGAACTTCGTAGTTCTCTGGTTGGCCAGACTCATCCCATACGTAAGCTTGTTGGCTTAGTACGTCTACAACACCTACGAAATCTTCTTCGATACCGATAGGTAGAGTCATAACTAGAGGTGTAGCACCTAGTACGTTCTGTACTTGATCTACAACTTTGTAGAAATCTGCGCCCATACGGTCTAGTTTGTTAACGAAGATCAGACGTGATACGTGTGATTCGTCAGCGTAACGCCAGTTAGTTTCTGACTGAGGCTCAACACCACCAGAACCACAGAATACACCGATACCACCGTCAAGTACTTTTAGAGAACGGTAAACTTCGATAGTGAAGTCAACGTGTCCAGGAGTATCGATGATGTTTAGACGGTGATCGTTCCAGAAACAAGTTGTTGCTGCAGACTGGATTGTGATACCACGCTCAGCTTCCTGCTCCATGAAGTCAGTAGTAGTTGAACCGTCGTGAGTGTCACCGATCTTATGGATCTTACCAGTTAGCTTTAGGATACGCTCTGTAGAGGTAGTTTTACCCGCGTCTACGTGAGCAAAAATACCAATGTTTCTGTATTTTGATAAATCAGTCATTGTCTTACTCTGTTAATAAGGTATAAAGTGCGCGCAGAGTATATCACATTCTGTCAATACTGATACCCTTGCGTGCGGATGGAAGAAAAAAAATTTTAACGTGAAATTTCCGTCCCCAAAGCATAGTCAAACACAGCAATTTATGTACTTTATTCGCATTTTATTGAGGACGGATAGAACAGTTTGTGATTGCACAAATACCATTCTTATGAGCATTACAGCTCGTCAAAAGCCTCTATAGCTTCCGACAATTTCTTAACGCCGTGAATTTGCATGCCAGGGATGCCACCTTTCGGCATGTTGGCTGCTGGCACGATGGCTTTCTTGAAACCATGTTTGAACGCTTCATTCAAACGCTCTTGCCCACTTGGCACTGGACGGATTTCGCCCGCAAGCCCTACCTCACCAAAAATCACCACATCTTTAGGGAGTGGACGGTCACGAAAACTCGATAAAAGCGCCATAACTAAAGCAAGATCAGCGCTCGTCTCCGTCACCTTAACACCGCCAACCACATTAACAAAGACATCTTGGTCTGCCATTTGTAAGCCACCATGCTTATGCAACACCGCGAGCAAAAGTGATAGGCGGTTCTGCTCCAAGCCGACCGCAACACGACGAGGGTTGGCTAACTGCGAGTAATCCACCAGCGCTTGAATCTCTACTAGCAGAGGGCGCGTGCCTTCCCAAACCACCATGACGGAAGAGCCTGATGTTTCTTCTTCACCACGAGAAAGGAAGATCGCTGATGGGTTACTCACTTCTTTCAATCCTTGGCCTGTCATTGCAAAGACACCAAGCTCATTCACAGCGCCAAAACGGTTTTTATGACTACGCAAAGTGCGGAATCGGCTATCCGTTCCACCATCGAGTAGTACCGAACAGTCGATAATGTGTTCAAGAACTTTGGGGCCCGCAAGGGTACCATCTTTTGTTACGTGACCAACAATAAATACCGCAACATTATTCTGTTTTGCGTATCGTGTCAGAGCCGTCGCAGATTCACGTACCTGAGCAACACTGCCAGGCGACGATTGAACATCAGAAACGTGCATCACCTGAATCGAGTCTATTACCATTATACGAGGCTGCTCTTTTTCGGCGATTTGGCAAATTTTGTCGACGTTCGTTTCCGATAGCATTTTTAAATGATCTTTCGGCAAGCCCAATCGGGAAGCACGCATTGCCACCTGCTGTAACGACTCTTCACCGGTTACGTAAAGCGTTGGCATTTGCGCAGATAAACTACACATGGTTTGCAACAGAAGGGTTGATTTACCTGCACCAGGGTTACCACCAATCAAAATTGCGGCACCTGGCACAACACCACCACCCAAGACGCGGTCAAGCTCTTTAAACCCACTGGTGAAGCGAGGTACTTCTTGCAGATCAATTTCGGATAGCGTTTGAACCGTTGCTTCTGTTGCGGAACCAGCGTAGCCGCTTAAGCGTTCATTGCGAGCAACGGTTGGCGATGCAGCGATACGTACTTCTGTTATCGTATTCCATGCACCACATGCGTTACACTGCCCCTGCCAACGGGGAAAGTCCGCGCCACAATCATTACAAACATACGCTCGTTTTGCTTTCGCCATGATGCCTCAATTTTTTCTACAAATGTGACTAAGCACAGCCAAGTCAGACCTGAACTGAAATGAACTATTGATATACTTAAGTATTACTTCGCTTAGCCGATACAATTTAAAGTAACGACATACTCTAACAGAAATAATGCAGCAATCTGAAATTCTCTCGCTCGCAGAACGACTCATTCCCGTTTACGGTACGAATGACTTTGACTTTGTCCTTGGCCAACTGACCGAGGAAGAGCCGCCTTCGGCCAAAATTTTGGTTAAAATGGAACTTAACCGCTTAATGGCTCCATGCAAAAAAAGCATTGATTTGCGAGGTCGCGTTCAAGGCGAATGTCGCGAGTATATTTTGGATGGCATTCCACATTGGTTGGATGATGTTGCTTTCAACGCTTACCATAAAAACATCAAAAAGTTTGGCTGCTACACGGAAGGAATGTGGGAAGCATTGGTCAACACGCGAAATAACTTTCGCGTAATGAGCAAGCGCCTTACTCAGCAAAAAACGCAATCGTTAACGGATCCTAAAAGCCCGTTCTTAGCAGAACCCGTTCACCTAGGCTACGATTTAAAGCGCCAAGAAAAACGCTTGAAAGTCCAATCTCAAGTTGAAATTTGCCGTTCTAAAGGACAGCTTCTTCATGGATTAAGCATTGATTTATCTAGCTCTGGCGCAAAGTTCAAAGTCCCTAGTGCATTTAAATATAACCTTGGGGAAATTATTCAGGTCACGTTTACTGAATTTGCCAGCAAATCTAACGTTGCAGGTATAGAGAAACCGCTTGCATACCGCATACTCGCGGTTGATGACTGTTACGAAAATGACTCAGTTCGATACCTCAGAACCATACGCTTAACTGACACCAATGTCGTCACCAGAGTGATAGATGAAGCGCTCAACAGTGCTGCTAAAAGGGCTCGTCACGACAATCAAGACAAGATTATTCGAGCTCGAACTCGCGGTTATGAGCACATCGCACTAAAGCACACCAGCAGCTTGCCTCTATTCTTTGATGGTAGTGACCTAAAATTAGCAATGTTAACGCCAAACAATCAAAAGCTTTGGCAATACTGGCACGATGAGAGAAACCAGCAAATGTTTGGTTCCTTATTCAACGAGCAACGCATCGCGTCACTCATTAAGCCTGGTGTGAAAGGAACAACCAATGTCCTTTATTCATTTACTCACGAGCACGAGAATCGAACCTATTTCTATTCGATGTTTCGCCCTGAAGCAACTCGCGAACAGCGCCAGCTATTTTGGCATTTAGGTGGCAAACGAGAGAGTTGGCGCGCCTTTAGAATTTCAATCTTTGAACTATCTGAGCAAGAACAGGAAGACCTAGCAGCTTTCTCTCCAGAGTTAGCAGAAACGTCTCAATCACTGACTCATATTGGTATTTTGCAAGAAATTGCTGACGAAAAATCAGGGCAGGATTACCTGCTAACTGAAAAGCCGCGCTTACCCGCTAATACGTTAAACGCGTTTCGTCATCCGAGAAGAGTTATCGGCAATCCAAAGGGCATTTATTTTGATGCAAAGTCTCGTCGAAAAGAGCCTCGTTATCGTTTTAAAACACCTTTAGAGTTGTACTCAGGACAAACTAAAACAGGCGGCTGTACTGTTGACCTTTCCAAACGAGGACTCGGAATTAGGCTAAGTGAGCCTACGATGTTACGTTCTGGGCAAGAGGTAAGAATCAACTTTCGAGAATTACAACTCTACGATAAAAAATTGCCGTTAATGTCGGTGCCATACCGAGTAATTCGTGTAAGCCCAGACGGTTGTAGCGTGCAGCTAGTTATTGATGAAAGCAGCCAAACCATGAAGGTAATCGCTTTTTTCAACAGCATTATCGAGCACAATCAAGACAAGCTAATCCCGCAAAAAGAGACGCTACCAAGTAATGCTCTACTTGAAAGGCTGCACTGCATGTTGCTCTCGCGTACGCTGAGCACGCCCATTTTTATCAGTAAGAGTACGTCACCTTCAATCAAAACCCCCGTTATCGGGGTGAACTTGCCGCTACCTAAACACATTGAGCTTTTTGCCCGTCTTGGGCATGACCAACTGTTGTCACTTGAACCTATCTTTAAAGGCCGGACAAGCACATTAATCGCAGAGCCAATAAAACGTGTAGAAGGTGCTCAAGCCAGACATCAGGATATCTACATAAGCGCCGCAAAAGTAGGCAATAAAATTACAAGCATTGAGTCAAAGCTTCATCAAGAGTTCAACAGCGTAAAAGAGCGGATTCAATTTATAAAGAAAGCGCGAATGATGGGTGACTTTTACGTGATTCGCCTTTCTACTGCGCCAATTTTCGATCCGATGACATCATTACTGCAACAAGATTTAAGTGACTTAACCCAATTTGGCGTACATCAAGCGAGCAAGTTAGAAAAAGAGTTAACAGCGCTCGTTGGTTACAGTGAATTTGAAGACATTACTGAAGAGGTTGTAATTAGATTGGAGTTAACCGAGTAAATTCAAAGTCATACCAAATTGAAAAAAAACACCGCCTTTCTGGCGGTGTTTTTGAATGGATGGTTAAGGTTTAGCTTTCCAGCTGACCTTTTGCTGCTTCACCAATGCGCCAGATAAAATACAGAGCACACCGCCCAACCCTGCAAAGCGAATCGCTGATTGCGCTTGAGCTTCCACTTTTGGTTTTGCGTGATACGCAATCCCTAATCCTGCCACCGACATCATCACAAGATCATTAGCGCCATCACCGACAGCAACCGTGTTGTGCTGCTCAATTTCATATTCATCCGCCAGTTCCACTAGAATGTCAGACTTCATCTGCGCCGTTACCACATCGCCAAGTACTTTACCCGTGAGTTTGCCGTCAATAATTTCTAATTGATTGGAGCGAGCAAAGTCTAAGTCGACTTTATCTTTGATGTAATCAGAGAAGTAAGTAAAACCACCGGAGGCAATCGCTGTTTTCCAGCCCAAGGCTTTCAACGTCGCAATTAGCGCTTCAAAGTCCGGCATGAATGGTAACTGGGAACGAACTTGTTCAAGAATTGATTCATCGGCACCTTTGAGCTTACCAACTCGCTGACGTAAACTTTGCTCAAAATCCAGCTCACCTTGCATGGCACGTTCAGTGACTTCAGCGACCTCATCCCCTACTCCTGCCAGTTTCGCGATTTCATCAATACACTCTATCTGGATCGCCGTTGAATCCATATCAAATACAATCAACCCTTGGGTTGATAGATCGGGCACTTCATTAAGCGAGGCGTAATCTAGGTTGAGACTTTGTAAGATCGTTTCATGTTGAGGAGTCAACTCTCCGGCCATCAGGGCTACTTCATATTGGCCAACTTTCCACGTTTCTAGTATTGGGTTGTAAAAGCCGGTGAAGAAATCAATGTCTTCGAAGTGACTTGGCGAAAGGTACTCAGCAAATACGATCCAGTTTGCTTTTGCTTTATCTAATTGGGAGGCAAATCGAGTCTCGGGTAATCGTTTTAAAAGTGTCGTATGTTTTCTGATAGGCAAGCTTTTTGACGCGTCCATGTATATAATCCCTTATGACTTTGCTAAAACGTTACCTCAACAAACTAAAAAGGCAAGTCTTTGTTTTATTTTAAATGGATGAGTAAAGAGCATGAGTGAATCTTTGTTCTCAGTAAGGAATGCCCTAAGAATTCTGGCACTAATCCTACTGTGTGTGATGTTGTTTATCACAATAAAAAACAGTGTTGTGATCAGTAAGGGTAATGAGAAAATTCAAGCACAACAGCTTGAAACGCTCACCAAAGTTTTGATTTCACAGGCGTCTCTTTCTGCCAGTGAGATGATTTTAACTAAAGATCAAGAACGATTACTTCAGCTAACAAACCAGCTAGCACAAGACCGTTTAGTGTTTGATGCAACAATCTACGATGCACAGGGTGTACGTTTAGCGTCTAGTGAAGAGGCATTATCGGTACGCGAAGTTCTTGGCCTGGATACGCCTTTGGCAACAGCTTCCATTGGTCGCCAGCAGTTGGTTGAACCAGTTTTTGCAGATGGTGCGCTTATCGGTTTTGTTCGCGTGACCTTTGAGACGGGCCGGGTGACGGCTATTTCTGACCACCACTATCGCAAGAGCGATCGTTATATGTACATGATGGTCTTAATGAGCTTTGTCTGTGGTATGTTGTTCATCTTGATTTTACGTCGACAACCGATACGTCGTAAAAAAGCGCCAAACCTGCTGCTAACCAAGTAACTAGGTAGCGCTAACAACTCATATAAAAACAGCCCGCAATGTGTGGGCTGTTTTTTTAGCTCTTGAGAGCGAAAAATAGAATGACTCTTCGTCGCTTACTCTTCGTCACCAAGCAATACTGAATCTAGTGCGATTAGCATCATGTCGTTGAATGTCATTTGACGCTCGTCAGATGTAGTCTGTTCGCCAGTCTTGATATGATCAGAAACCGTACAGATTGTCAGAGCTTTTGCACCGTATTCTGCCGCAACACCGTAAATACCAGCCGCTTCCATTTCAACACCAACAATGCCGTACTTGTCCATTACATCGAACATTTCTGGATCTGGCGTGTAGAAAAGCTCTGCTGAGAATAGGTTACCAACTTTAACGTCAATACCGCGAGCTTTTGCAGCGTCTTCTGCCGCACGAACCATGTTGTAGTCTGCGATTGCCGCGAAGTCATGACCTTTAAAGCGGATACGGTTCACTTTAGAGTCAGTACATGCACCCATGCCGATCACAACATCACGCACTTTGATGTCTTCATTCACTGCGCCACAGCTGCCAACACGGATGATTTTCTTCACGCCGAAGTCTTTGATTAGTTCAGTCGCGTAAATCGAGCATGATGGGATACCCATACCATGGCCCATGACCGAGATCTTACGGCCTTTGTATGTGCCTGTGTAACCAAACATATTACGAACGTCACACACTTGAACGACATCTTCAAGGAAAGTCTCTGCGATGTATTTTGCACGTAGTGGATCGCCAGGCATCAGTACGACGTCTGCAAATGCACCCATTTCAGCATTGATATGTGGAGTTGCCATTTTCTTTTCCTTAACCTTTCTCTAGCGCTCCGCGCTTAAGGCGATATAAGCCAGAGTATTCTCATTTCCGACAAGCAGCATTTACATACTGCAAACATAAAACTAGGAGCAATCAAGCTCCTAGTTTTCAAAAACCTAACTAATTATAGGAAGTTCTTACCGTAATCCATTGGAGAAGTACCGAAGTAACTTGCCAATGTTTGACCGATATCTGCGAATGTTTCGCGGCGGCCAAGAGAACCAGCTGGTACTTTTTGACCATAAACCAATACTGGGATGTGCTCACGAGTATGGTCAGTACCTGGCCATGTTGGGTCACAGCCGTGGTCTGCCGTTAGGATAAGCACATCGTCTTCTTCCATAATCTCTAGCACTTCATTGATACGACCATCGAAGTACTCAAGTGCCGCTGCGTAACCCGCTACGTCACGACGGTGACCGTAAGCTGAGTCGAAGTCTACAAAGTTAGTGAATACGATCGTGTTGTCGCCCGCTTCTTTGATTTGCTCTAGCGTTGCTTCGAACAATGCAGGGATACCTGTCGCTTTCACTTTCTTAGTGATGCCGCAGTTTGCGTAGATATCAGCAATCTTACCAATAGAAACCACGTTGCCTTGCTTCTCTTCAACAAGTTTCTGTAGAACCGTTGCTGATGGTGGCTCAACAGAAAGGTCACGACGGTTACCTGTACGCTCAAATTGACCTTTACCAGCACCAACGAATGGGCGCGCGATAACACGACCAATGTTGTAATCTTCTAGCTCTTCACGTGCGATTTGGCAAAGCTCTAGTAGACGGTCTAGACCGAAAGTCTCTTCGTGACATGCGATTTGGAATACAGAGTCAGCAGACGTGTAGAAGATTGGTTTGCCAGTCTTCATGTGCTCTTCACCAAGATCGTCAAGAACTTGAGTACCAGACGCGTGACAGTTACCTAGGAAACCGTCAAGACCTGCACGCTCAAGAATGCGGTCAGTCAATTCTTTCGGGAAGCTGTTTGCTTTGTCAGTGAAGTAACCCCAGTCAAACAGAACAGGAACACCTGCGATTTCCCAGTGACCAGACGGCGTGTCTTTACCTGAAGAAAGCTCTGCTGCATGACCGTATGCACCAATGATTTCAGCGTCTGCGTCTAGTCCAGGTGCGAAGCGACCTGTCGATTCTTTATGCGCCATTGCCAAACCAAGTTTCGATAGATTTGGAAGGCGAAGTGCACCTTGGCGATTGTCGTTATCTGCTAAGCCTTTGTCACATTGGTCAGCGATGTGACCTAGTGTGTCTGAACCTACATCACCAAATTCTTTAGCATCGGCAGTTGCACCGATACCGAATGAGTCTAGTACTAAAATAAATGCT
This sequence comes from Vibrio sp. 970, assembly GCF_033339075.1. NCBI lineage: Bacteria > Pseudomonadati > Pseudomonadota > Gammaproteobacteria > Vibrionales > Vibrionaceae > Vibrio > Vibrio sp. 970. The sequence continues at coordinate 214,170 of NZ_JAWOTW010000009.1, read as the reverse complement.
CTTTTCATTGCTCGTTCCTTAGGCCCACTCGGCTTTTTATTATGGTTGAGTAGGCCTTGTGTAATTACTTGTTCTATTAGATATCTTCTGCACGAATTTGGCGGTAAACCTCTGGAGTTGGTGTGTATTCACCACCTACTTTGATTGCACTGCGCAGTGCTTTTGCCGCTTCTTCCCATTGCTCTTCAGTGCGAGCGTGGATGACCGCAAGAGGTTTATCACTGTCTGCGACCTCACCTAGGCGGATGAACTCGTCGAAACCAACTGCGTAGTCGATTTCATCAGTAGCAACACGACGACCACCACCCATAGCAACCACAGCCATGCCGATAGCACGTGTATCCATTGCAGAGACAATGCCCGTTTCTGTTGCGTAAACTGGCTTAATGATTGCTGCTTTTTCTAAGTAGTTGTCGTAGTTTTCTACGAAGTCCGCAGGGCCGCCTAAACCGGCAACCATCTTGCCGAAGCACTCAGCCGCTTTGCCGTTATCCAGCACTTCCATCAGTTTTGCGCGTGCGTCTTCTGTGTTCTCAGCAAGCTTGCCAAGTACTAACATTTCAGCACATGAAGCCATGGTCACTTCAAGTAGACGAGGATTACGGTATTCACCCGTTAAGAAACGAACCGCTTCACGAACTTCCACTGCGTTACCCGCTGAAGACGCCAATACTTGGTTCATGTCCGTAAGAATTGCCGTAGTTTTAGTGCCAGCACCGTTTGCTACCGCAACGATTGATTTTGCTAGCTCTTCAGACGCTTCGTAAGTTGGCATAAATGCACCTGAACCCACTTTTACGTCCATCACTAGCGATTCCAGACCCGCCGCCAGTTTCTTAGAAAGGATCGACGCCGTAATCAGGGAGATATTGTCTACCGTTGCGGTAATATCACGAGTCGCGTAAACACGCTTATCCGCAGGAGCAAGGTCACCAGTTTGACCGATGATCGCCACACCAGCGTCTTTGGTTACTTGACCAAAAACATCGTTGCTCGGCGTAATGTTGTAACCAGGGATAGATTCAAGTTTATCCAGCGTACCGCCTGTATGACCAAGACCGCGGCCAGAGATCATAGGTACGAAACCGCCACACGCTGCCACCATTGGGCCAAGCATTAAAGAAGTTACGTCACCCACACCACCGGTTGAGTGTTTGTCGACAATTGGACCACCGAAGTTCATGTGGCTCCAGTCGATAACCATGCCCGAATCACGCATCGCACACGTTAAGGCGATGCGCTCATCCATGGTCATTTCATTAAAGAAAATCGTCATAGCAAACGCCGCAATCTGACCTTCAGATACCGTGTTGTTCGCTACGCCTTGAATAAAGAAGTTGATTTCGTCGGCGGTTAGGACTTCGCCGTCACGTTTTTTACGAATGATTTCTTGTGGTAAATACATTAGTGCCTCCCAAGCTCTTTTGAGCCATGGTTGTAGTAGGATAGAAGAGGTGTGGTAGCACCCGTTTAGGTGCTACCGTTCAGACGTATTATTGAAATTAGTACGCTGTTGGATCAGCGACGTCGTCCGATACTTCTAATGTATTTAGTAGGTTGGTTAGCAGGCTAGACGCACCAAAACGGTAGTGACGAGCATCAACCCAGTTGTCACCTAGGATTTCGTCAGCCATTGCTAGGTATGCTGCTGCGTCTTCAGCAGTGCGCACACCACCTGCTGGTTTGAAACCAACAGTTTCTGCAACCCCCATGTCGCGAATAACTTCAAGCATCATGCGAGCGTATTCTGGTGTTGCGTTTACTGGCACTTTACCAGTTGAAGTTTTAATGAAGTCAGCACCTGCTTCAATACAGATTTGAGATGCTTTCTTGATTAGTGCTTCTTCTTTTAGTTCACCTGTTTCGATGATCACTTTAAGAAGAATGTCACCACAAGCTTCTTTACATTGCTTAACTAGTTCGAAGCCTACTTTCTCATCACCCGCCATTAGCGCTCGGTAAGGAAAAACTACGTCAACTTCGTCTGCACCGTAAGCAACCGCCGCTTTTGTTTCAGCAACTGCGATTTCAATGTCGTCGTTACCATGTGGGAAGTTCGTTACTGTTGCAATACGAACCTCTGGCGTACCTTGCTCACGAAGTGTCTTCTTAGCAATAGGAATAAAGCGAGGGTAAATACAAATTGCAGCTGTGTTGCCTACTGCTGTTTTCGCGTCATGACATAGTGAGATCACTTTTGCATCAGTGTCATCGTCATTCAACGTAGTTAGGTCCATAAGTTTAAGTGCACGTAGCGCTGCTGCTTTTAAATCGCTCATTTCTATCTCCGATCAATATTCAAAAAATTCACTACTCAGCCTTACATCACGTCTTTAACTATAATCAACAAGTCGAGACAATGTGAGTAAATGGCTAAACAGTCTATTAATGAACGGACTTGGTTCCCTGAAGACTCGGCATATACAGCGAAAATTTATCATATGCCAATTGCTATCCTTGTCACCGCACAGTACCAGTTTGGCCTATGGCACAACAATCTATGATTGCGGTGTCTTTAATATCACATCACAAAGCAAAACGCCTATTAGATCTGATATTGCAGGGCAATTCATTTGCCCATCGATTATGTAATATTCATTACGTGATTAAGAATCAAGCTTAACCACTATCCTGTGATTAATACATTATAGAGTTTCACCGCAAAACTGTAGCACCAAATAGAGCGCAAACGGTTTGTATCTCAAAATTTCCTAGCCCCTATTCCATTGACTGCGTAATACCTCGACTAAGGCAAACACCCGATGAAATTTTGGAGCCCGAAAAACGAAAAATGCCCCGCAGCAATCTCTTGCTACAGGGCATGATGTAAAACGGCGTCTATATATTAAGAACCGATTCTAATTATAGTGCTGCAAGGCTTAAGCAGAAGCCTGCAATTGTCGCTGCCATAAGGTTAGACAACGTACCTGCAAGAACTGCTTTAACACCCATGCGAGCGATGTCACTACGACGGTTTGGTGCAAGGCTACCTAGACCACCAAGTAGAATCGCGATAGAAGAAAGGTTCGCGAAACCACATAGTGCGAATGAGATGATAGCTGTTGTCTTCTCAGACATTACTTCACCAGTTGCCGCGATTACTTGAGCGTTTTCACCTAGATATGGTGTGAAGTTCAAGTAAGCAACGAATTCGTTCACTACGATTTTCTGACCGATGAATGAACCAGCTGTTACAGCTTCTGCCCATGGAACACCGATTAGGAATGCTAGTGGAGAAAACGCGTAACCTAGGATTAGCTCTAGTGTTAGTTCTGGCATGCCGAACCAACCACCGATGCCACCTAGCATACCGTTGATTAGCGCGATTAGACCAACGAATGCGATTAGCATTGCACCTACGTTAAGCGCAAGTTGTAGACCAGAAGCCGCACCGCCCGCAGCTGCGTCGATTACGTTAACTGGTTTGTCGTCACCGCCGTCCATCGCTTCTTCGATACTTTCGTGAGGCTGGTCAGTCTCTGGGTGAAGGATTTTAGCGAACAGTAGACCACCTGGTGCTGCCATGAATGATGCCGCAACTAGGTACTCTAGTGGAACACCCATAGATGCGTAACCAGCTAGTACACCACCAGCAACAGAAGCTAGACCACCACACATTACCGCGAATAGCTCTGATTGAGTCATTTTTGGAACGAATGGGCGAACAACTAGAGGTGCCTCAGTTTGACCTACGAAAATGTTAGCTGCCGCTGACATTGATTCCGCACGAGAAGTGCCTAGCGCTTTTTGTAGTGCGCCACCAAGAATCTTGATAACCCATTGCATAACGCCAATGTAGTAAAGAACTGAAATCAGTGCAGAGAAGAAGATCAGTGTAGGAAGAACACGGAATGCGAAGATGAAACCGCCGCCGCCGAATACTTCGAACATCTTGTCAGAAACAAGACCACCGAACAGGAATGATGAACCATCGTTACCGTAGTTGATAACGTTAGAAACACCTGAAGAGAAACCGTTTAGTAGATCACGGCCCCAAGGTACATACAGAACAAATGCACCTAATGCGAATTGGATAGCGAATGCGCCACCCACAGTTCTAAAGTTGATAGCTTTTCGGTTGTTAGAAAATGCCACTGCAATCGCAAGAAGCACTACCATACCGATTAGGCTCATAAACAGGCTCATAGTTTATGACTTCCTTATAAGTTATTTATTGGCGTGTTACAAAATGGAGCTATAAAGCGGGGGCAATTATACTCATGCAGAATCAATTAAAGTAATGCCAGCCTCACACTTTCCTATAAGATTCATGATTGATTCAACCAGCTTTGTGAGTTAATTCACAATAAGCAGGAAAACGTTTTCGATTTCAAACCACATCTTTAGATTTTATTCACATATCGAGAAAGCAAAATTGCTATTTTTCCACAGTTGAGAGGCAATCGATTGCTTTCGGCCGTTATGCAACTCTACGAGCTCATTAAAGACGTGAATGAGTTTGGCTGGGTGATTTGACTCCCCTTGATATCCAAGTATAGGCATATCTGGTGCGTCTGTTTCGATTACTAGGTTTTCGAGTGGTAATTTTTGAATTGCGTCGCGTGTTTTCTTGGCTCTTGGGTAGGTAATCGTTCCTCCTACACCGATAAAAAAACCTAATTTGACCCACTCCATGGCTTGCTGATAACTCCCAGAAAAAGCGTGTAGCACACCACCTCTAGGGAGATTCGCCGCTTTCACCATTTGAATGAGGCGATTGTGCGCTTTTCGGCTATGTAAAATAACTGGGAGTTCGAAGCGTCTAGCCAGCTCAAATTGAACTTCAAGTATCTTTTCTTGCAACTGTGGATCAACATCAATGGCAAAATCTAAACCACACTCTCCTATTGCCACGCACTGCTGCCCTTTTTGATTTAGATAGCCTTCTAGCTCTGTAAGGTGCTGCTCAACGTTATCTTCAAGAAAATACGGATGAAAGCCGAGCGCATAATACAAATTGGCATGTTGCTCTGCCAAAGTTTGAATACGAGCCCAGTTTTGCGGACCGACGGAAGGAATCAAAATTCTTGCGACGCCTTGCGTTTGAGCACGCTCAAGTTGATGTGCAAAGTCATCTTGAAACACATCAAAATCAAAGTGGCAGTGCGTATCAAAGAGCTTCATCTTGACGCTTTTTATCTGTATCTGCGGGCAGAAAATCAGAGGATGGTTGGGCTTCACTCTTCTCTTCAGTTTGATGGGCTGGGTCTTTTCGATATGGGACACAACTGCGTTTCTGATCGGGAGTTAACCCCATCTCTTTACACCAGTTGTCGTAACGCTTTAGCCCACGTTTAAACCAATTCATATCTTATCCTTATATAAAAACGCCCTTGGCTAAGTTTATAGCCAAGGGCGTTTTAAAATCTAGTTTGCGTTAAGGCTTACCCTAACCGCGCAAATTAGTGCTCACGCGTCGCACGGAAATCAACGTCAGGGAAACGCTCTTTCGCCAAGTTTAAGTTAACCATTGTTGGGGCGATATACGTTAGGTTATCACCACCATCCAATGCTAAGTTCGCTTGATTCTTGCGTTGGAACTCATCCAGTTTCTTCGCATCACCACACTCAACCCAACGAGCAGTTGCAACGTTAATGCCTTCATAAATCGCTTCAACGTTATACTCAGATTTCAAACGAGCCACAACAACATCGAACTGAAGTACACCAACGGCACCAACGATCAGATCGTTGTTCTGTAGAGGACGGAATACCTGTACCGCACCTTCTTCTGATAGCTGAACCAAACCTTTGAGAAGCTGCTTCTGCTTTAATGGATCTTTCAGGCGAATACGACGGAATAGTTCCGGAGCGAAGTTCGGAATACCAGAGAACTTCAGTGATTCACCTTGCGTAAAGGTATCACCAATCTGAATAGTGCCGTGGTTGTGTAGACCAATGATGTCACCGGCGTAAGCGTGTTCTGCACGTGCACGGTCACCAGCCATAAAGGTTACTGCATCAGAGATACTCACTTGCTTGCCAAGACGAACGTGGTTCATCTTCATACCTTGCGTGTAAGTGCCCGATACAATACGCATGAATGCGATACGGTCGCGGTGTTTTGGGTCCATATTCGCTTGGATCTTAAATACGAAACCAGAGAACTTCTCTTCAGTCGCTTCAACTTCACGTTCAACCGCTTGACGAGTTTTCGGCGCTGGAGCCCATTCAGTTAGACCGTCTAGCATATGATCCACACCAAAGTTACCTAATGCAGTACCGAAGTAAACTGGCGTCAGGTCACCTGTTAAGAACATTTCCAAATCAAACTCAGGGCAAGCACCCATGACAAGCTCAAGCTCTTCTCGAACACTTTCCGCAAGGCCTGCACCAACTTTTTCATCAAGCTCTGGGTTATCGAGACCTTTGATGATTCGAACTTCTTGAATCTCATGACCGTGACCTGATTCGTATAAAATCGTTTCATCACGGTGAATGTGGTAAACACCTTTAAACTCTTTACCACAGCCGATTGGCCATGTGATTGGCGCACACATCATGCCCAATTCGTTTTCTACTTCATCCAATACTTCCATTGGATCACGAACGTCACGGTCAAGTTTGTTCATGAAGGTTACGATTGGCGTGTCACGTAGACGTGTAACTTCCATTAGTTTACGAGTACGGTCCTCAACACCTTTCGCTGCATCGATAACCATCAGACATGAGTCAACTGCCGTTAGAGTACGGTAAGTATCTTCCGAGAAGTCTTCGTGTCCAGGCGTATCAAGTAGGTTTACCAGACAATCGTTGTAAGGGAACTGCATTACAGAAGTAGTAACCGAGATACCACGTTCCTTTTCCATTTCCATCCAGTCTGATTTTGCGTGCTGTGCGTTACCACGACCTTTAACCGTACCTGCTTTTTGGATCGCGTTTCCGAATAACAGTACTTTTTCAGTAATGGTGGTTTTACCCGCATCCGGGTGAGAAATAATAGCGAACGTTCTGCGCTTAGACACTTCGCCTAAAAAAAGGGGATTTGACATTAGTTAATCTTCTAAATTACTTTCATGCTCACAAAATAGGCAAGCATATCTACTATTCGATATTGTGCGGTATTCTCGCTTATTATCGCTGTGCTAGCAAACTGGAAAGACATGAACTGAATTTACTCGGCTCACCAGCCTTTACCTGCAACTAACAAGGGAAAGCCAGCTCCACACAAAGAGATGTAAAAATTCAAAAAATTATTATTACATATTCAAAAGCCTCGAATCCGGATACGCATTTAAAGCATAAGTGTTGATGAGGTAATTAGTAACGGCCTAAAACTAACTCAAAAATAAGTAACTCATGATAATGGCGTCTTCCTTACCATTTCCCGATTTAGCTGGGTAATAGTTGTAACGACGGTCCACTTCATTAAAACCTGCTTGCTCATAAATATGGATAGCTGGGTGATTACTTTCACGCACTTCTAACCAAGCACTCTCTGCTTTGGCTTGTTCACAGTATTCAATAAACGCGTCCAGCAATTTTTGCCCTAGCCCTCTGCCCTGTTGAGAAGGCGCTACTGCAATATTTAATAGTGTCACTTCTCCAACAATATTCTGTCCATAGAAGTAACCAACCACTTGAGAGCCTTCCAGCATCACATGATGGCAAGCACCGCGACTGGATAAGTCACGAACCAAAGATTCGGCCCAAGGGTGAGAATGTGCTTGCTGCTCGATTTGCCAAACTTGGTCGAGGTGCTCTGCACGCATCGGCGTAATTTCAATTGTCACGCATTAGCTCCGTTAAGAAGAGTACGAACAGATTTGTTGCCACAATGCGCGGCGCTGTTCGTTATTACCATCAATATCTTGTAATAGTGGCGAGGTCAGGTGCTTTGCCTTGATGCTTTGATCAGCCTCACAGCCTGCAAACCACACCCACTCTAGCTGATGTTCACCCAGCATGGATAAGCGCTCAGGCTCTAGGTGTAGCGCATCATCAAGCGTGAGCTTAATGCTTTTTAATACGCGCTCAAACATCAATGCCGTCTCGTTTTCTGGACATATTGGCGATACCAATAGGAGTTTACATGAACTTTGCAAATCCAATAATGGCGATTGATAGCCTTCCAGTCTTTCAGGGTGTACCAGCTCCCATGTGCTGATCCCCATTTCACGTAAATACTGTTTCTCGTTAATTGACATTTTCCGTCACCTATTTGAACGAGGGCAATCCTATCAAATTATCGCGATTATACCTAAAGGACTTCAAGGAACACCTGAACACAATGAGATGATTTGGATATTCCTGAACATAGCGTTTTGCCAACGGCCACACATTGGGTATGACATATGAGGTACATTATGAAATTCTTAAATACGCTACTACTTTGCACACTGGTAGCCGCCACCAGCGTGAGTGTTTTTGCTAATAACAGCGATGAGTGGGAGCTGATTGCAACGAAAACCGTTAACTTTCATACAGAAACAGATACCGTGACACCAAATAGCCTATTCCGAAACCGAAGCTTCAGTAAAATAAAACTAAAATGTGTGCAAGGAACGGTAGACATGAATGGTTTAAAAGTCGTCATGACAGATGGTAGTGAGAAAAAGCTTTCCTCTATGGGCGTACTAACAAGCGGATTGTCGACTCGTGCCTGGAGCCTTCCAGGTACAAAAGAAGCCAAGCTAAAACGGATTGAAATGACTTACAGTAGCTGGGGAAGCACAAAACTTAGCCTGCTAGGGGTAAGTAAAAAAGCGAAAATAGAGGTCTGGGGCAAAAAGAAAAGTAACCAGTCATCCTAACCTCCCTATCTCAGTTTTCAGTGAATAAGAAAGAAGCCCACTTAGTCGTGGGCTTCTTTCATTTACAGTTCAGAGAACTCTGGCGCATAGTCTATGCGTCCGGAGCGTCCAGCACATTGACCTTCGACCAACTCTGCGACTCGAAATGCACCTTTAGGGACATCCCAAGCACATTCAAAGCCCATCTCGTCGCATGATTGAAAACCCTGGCGCGCGTAATAATCAGGATCGCCCAACACCACACACACTGGGTAACCAAAATCACGCAGTGAATCAAAACCTTCTTTGATCAACTCTGCAGCGATGCCTTGGCGACGGTAATCTTCATGAACAGCTAATGGCGCTAGCCCTTGCCATGACAAATCTTCACCATTTAAGGTCACAGGGCTAAATAAAGCATGGCCTATCACCTCTCCCTCATCTGTACACGCGACTAAGGAAAGCGTGAATTTGCTGTTTTCGCGCAAACGCATCACAAGCTCAGCTTCAGCTTCCGTCGGGAAGGCGTGTTTCAATAAGCGGTCAATGGTAAGAATGTCCGCTGGGGCTTCAGTTCGAATAAGCATTCGCTACTCCGGTTGGTTGTGCAGGCGCTTGAACTCCTTTCTGAACAAAATCAGCCAATTGATTCAAAGCGACTTGCATTGCTTTCGGTAACTGCTCTAAGTCGACACTGTCCATTAAGTTTTTCACTTCTAAGCCAAGCTCAGTATCACCTTCAATTGAAAGGCGACGTTGGAAGAACAGTGTGTCAGGGTCTTCTTTACGACCAGCAATCAGTACTAGGTCGTTTAGATTACCACTAAAACTCACATCTTCCTGAACTGGTTTTTCAGCTACCACCAATTTTTCGTCTTGATAGCTGATGTACCATGCTAAGTTCAAGTCTTTAATCGCAACTTTTAACCACTTGTCTTCAAGGAACTCAAAGTCACCATCTTCCAAGGCTTCTTTAAACACCATTTTTAGCCCTTCTAGCAACGCTTTTTGCTGAATTGGCTGTGGTAATAACTGGACTGGAGAACGCAAAATATTAGCTGCGTTCTTTACTAGTTGACTGCGAATCTTGTTTAACACGTTCATTATCCGTTACTTTGTCATTAGGTTGCTTATATTAAGCAATCGTGGCGATGAGATTACTGTTATGTATCAATAAAGTGCTTATTTTAGATTGGTGGTTTATTGCTCACTAACGCTTCTTTTTTTGAACTTACGTGTATTATTGATGCGAACAGGTGGATAAACACTTTTACAACCGTATTTTCAAAGTTATAGTTATCTGAGCGTATCCATGTGATTGTCGACTGCACAGCTAAAACCGCGAGCCCTTTAATGGCAAGTAACACTTTGGCTTGGTGGTAGATCGCCGCAGGCTTATCAGGGTGTCGCTTTTTATACACGGACGAATAATCTGGCTCATTGGAGATCGGTAATACCCTAATGCCTTCCCAGCAATTAAAACATTGGTTTGCCACGCTAACCTCAAATAGCCCTTTCTTCTTTGCCATTCTTGATAAAAAACACAATTATCGAATGGTAAGTGACCGTTACTGCGATATCGCAGGTTTAAGTCATGAGGAAATCGTCGGCTTAAACGATTGCCAAGTGCTGGGTGAACAGTTTTATAAGAAGCTTGCACCATACTATCAGCGCGCGTTCAAAGGGGCACATGTCGAAGCCGAAATCACGCTCGATGAAACCGACCTTGAAACCAGTCTTCACTTTAGTCTTTCGCCAGTTTTTGAAGGTAACGACATTCGCTTTGTTGTTTTTCACGCTGTCGATACTTCAGAAAAGCAGATACTCGTTCGCTCCTTAGAAGAGTCCGAAAGTAAGTTTGCGAAGTTAACACAACTGCTACCAGACGGCTTACTGCTTATCGAAGATGATATTGTCATCTCTGCGAACCCCGCATCAGCGCGCCTTCTCGGACTTAACTCTCCTCATGAATTGTTGGGCGAAGAGCTAAGTCGTTTATTCATTGATGAAAACAGTAAAAAGGTATTTAGTCATCGATTGAGTACATTAATTTCTGACAAACCTTTTGTCTGCTTAACCAGTGCAAGATGCGGCTTTGAACGGAAAGTTCAGCTACACGCGGATTCCACGGCGATATTAGGTAGCGAATCTCAAATTATCCTAATCCAAGATGCTGATGATGCGCCCAAAAACCTGTCTTCTGCATCGAATGAAGACATACACATTGACTCGCTCACCAAACTCTACAACCGCTTTGGCTTCACCAAACGTTTGGAACAGCTGATCAAAAAGCAAACACCGCTTCTGGTGTTCTATTTGGATATCGATAACTTCAAAAACATTAATGACTCACTTGGTCACCATATTGGCGATAAAGTGATTCAAGAGGTATCGGCCCGTCTTAAACGGTTACTGCCAAACCAAGCGATTATTGGTCATTTGGGTGGCGATGAGTTTGGCGTCATTCTGCCGGAGCCAGAAAACACCCGCATGGCTGAAATTTTGTCCGATCGCATTATCTCGTTGATCAACCAACCTTTCGACTTGCACCACTTCAGTAAACGCCTTGCGTGTTCAATTGGTAGCGTTCGATACCCTGAAGACGGACAAGATGCGCGAATCCTACTACAAAATGCCGATACTGCGATGTATGAAGCCAAAGATCGTGGTAGAAATCGTCTGATCAAATTTAACGATCAAATGAACAAAGAAGCGCGTATGCGTTTGTGGCTTGAAATTGAACTGCAAAAAGCATTGCAGCAGAACGGTTTGGAAGTGTGGTATCAACCTAAGGTTAACGCGCGAGACTTCAGTATCAACGGCGCAGAAGCGCTCGTTCGTTGGAAGCATCCAGTCGAAGGGTACATTAGTCCTGGCTCATTCATTCCTGTCGCCGAGCGCGCTGGGTTAATAGAACACCTTGGACGTGTCGTGATGCGTGATGTTTTCAATACGGTAAAACGTTGGAAGCAACAAGGCATACTGCCAGGCCGTGTCGCCATCAACCTCTCTCCCGAGCAATTTGGCAACCCACAGCTGATCGACTTTATGGAAAAGCTGCTTCGCACTACCGAGCTTGATCCAAGCTGTATTACCTTCGAGCTAACCGAAAGTGCAGTGATGAGTGATAGCGAACATACACTGCAAATGTTGAATGCGATTAAAAAGCTTGGCTTCGCTCTCTCTATCGATGACTTTGGTACCGGCTACTCTTCTCTTTCTTACTTAGCGCGTTTCCCTATTGACGAGCTAAAAATCGACCGCGCTTTTATTAATGATATCGACACACTACCGAAACAAGTCACTGTGATTGAAAACATCATTAATCTGGGTAAGTCGCTCGACTTAACTGTCGTTGCCGAGGGGGTGGAAACCCACCAGCAAGCGACCCTGCTCTCTAACCTTCAATGTAATGCGATTCAAGGATTCCATTTTTATCGCCCGCAGCCAAAACATGAAATTGAAGAGCTGTTTGTACAGAATCGTCGTCACAAGAACTAACCCCGACCCGATACCCTTACTCGCAAGGGGTAAATATCGACTTTATTGAGCTAAACCTAACTTAGGTCAATTTCGCTATTCATAATTCTTCATAAAATGCGGACACCTTTTTATTCTCAATGATTGTGAGCATATGGAACTCTTGTGTCCCGCGGGTAACCTGCCTGCGTTAAAAACTGCGATTGATTGCGGTGCCGATGCCGTCTACATTGGTTTCAAAGATGATACCAACGCCCGTCACTTTGCAGGCCTCAACTTTAACGGCAAAAAGTTAGAAAAAGCGGTGCAATACGTTCATGACCGCAATAAAAAAATTCATGTCGCGTTGAATACCTTCGCTCATCCCAATGGCTTCGAGCGCTGGACGAACGCAGTAGACAATGCAGCGGCACTGGGTGTAGACGCGCTGATTGTTGCAGACATTGCAGTGCTGGAGTACGCGGCTCGCAAATATCCCGATCTAGAACTACACCTTTCAGTGCAAGCATCAGCGACCAACGTCGCAGCCATTGATTTTTACAAACAAAACTTCAACGTAAAACGGGTAGTATTACCTCGCGTTTTATCGATTCATCAGGTCAAACAGCTTTCACGCAACATCACTAGCGATGTCGAGTTAGAAGTCTTTGCTTTTGGTAGCCTTTGCATCATGTCTGAAGGTCGCTGCTACCTATCGTCATATATGACAGGCGAGTCTCCAAACACTGTGGGAGCATGCTCTCCAGCTAAGTACGTTCGCTGGCAAGAAACAGAAAATGGTCTGGAATCCCGCCTTAACGACATTTTGATCGATCGCTACAGCGCCGGTGAAAATGCGGGCTACCCTACCTTGTGTAAAGGTCGTTTCGAAGCAGAAATCGAAGGCGAGAAAAAACGCTACCACGCACTGGAAGAACCAACCAGTTTGAACACCCTCTCTATGCTGCCAGAACTATTTGCTGCAAATGTGGCGTCTGTAAAAATTGAAGGTCGCCAACGTAGCCCAGCTTACGTAGAACAAGTCACTCGAACATGGCGAGCCGCGATTGACCGTTACCAAGCAAACCCAGAAGCTTATCAAGTCGAAGCGGCTTGGGATGCCGCATTGGCAAACGTGTCTGAAGGTACGCAGACCACACTTGGTGCTTATCACCGCAAATGGCAGTAGAGGTTAAGATGGATAATTCAATGAAATACGCGCTTGGCCCGCTGTTGTACTTCTGGCCAAAACAAGATATCGAAGCGTTTTATGAACAAGCGAAATCAAGCTCCGCGGACATCATCTATCTTGGGGAAACCGTATGTTCAAAACGTCGAGAAATGAAGCCTTCGCATTGGCTTGAAATCGCAAAAGAGCTGTCTGCATCTGGCAAGCAAGTGGTGCTATCAACAATGGCACTACTAGAAGCTCCGAGTGAAGTAAACATAATGAAGAAGTACATCGACAACGGTGACTTCGCGATTGAAGCAAATGACGTATCTGCTGTTCAATTGGCATCAGAGCATACAGTGCCTTTCGTCGTTGGCCCTGCAATCAATACTTATAACGCACACACGCTCAACTTATTTTTGAAGCAAGGTATGATGCGTTGGTGCATGCCTGTCGAGCTCTCTCGCGAATGGTTAAACGATACTTTAGTTCAGTGTGACGAGCTGGGTATTCGTAACAAGTTTGAAGTTGAGGTATTTAGCCACGGTTATTTACCTTTAGCGTATTCCGCTCGCTGTTTCACAGCCCGAGCTGAAAACCGAGCGAAAGACGATTGCGAAACCTGCTGTATCAAATACCCTACGGGAATCCAGGTCAGTAGCCAAGAAGGGCAAGAAGTCTTTAACCTTAACGGCATTCAAACACAATCAGGGTATTGTTATAACCTGATCAATGACTTACCAAGTATGCAAGGCCTGGTTGATGTGGTCCGATTAAGCCCTCTCGGTGTGAGTACACTTTCTGAGTTAGAGCATTTTCGCTCAAACGAGCACGGCGACAACCCTGAAAAACTTGAAAGCCGCCAATGCAATGGCTATTGGCATCAGCTAGCTGGCTTAGAAGTAAAAAACATTTAGCTCCCCAAAAAAGAAAAGCGAGGCCCAACCTCGCTTTTCTCTATCAGCCATTGTTAACAGGCTTGCACTGTTGGCTCAGCCGAAGTTTCATTAAGCAGCTTTTTCACATCTCGCCACAACATACTGATCACGACCAAACTCAATGCAATGTTAGACAATGGGAAAGCTAACCAAATGCCTGTCACGCCGAAAAGTTTCGGCATAATGAATAAGAATGGCAACTGGACCAGCATGTTGCCTAGTGTTACAAACATGGCTTTGCTGCCTTTGTTTACTGATTGATAGTACGCGGCCGCCACAACTAAAAAACCATCTAAGAACAACGCAAACATGTGTAAACGAATCCCGATCACCGTGCTATCAATCAACTGTTGGTCTGCATTATTAAACACCGAAACCAGTTCGTACGGGAAAAGGTTCATCAAAACAACGAACGCCACCCCGCCAAGCACAGATGTCCCCATCGCGACCTTTAATAACTTTCTGATGTTCTCCTGATTACGTGCACCGTGGTTGAAGCTCACTAAAGGCTGCATACCATTCGCAATTCCTTCGGCTATCAGATAGTAAACCGTCACGATGTACCCCAAAATGGCGTACGCTCCGATCAACATTGCACTTCCGTATTGAGCAAATAACGCGTTGTGCAGTGCCACCATCACAGAGCCGTAGGCGTACATAAAGAAACTTGATGTACCTATCATGATAATCTTTGGTGCAGCATCAACCTGAACTTTGAAGTCGCTGATACGAAGGCGTAATGTTGCTTTTGAAGTAAAGAAGTAACCAATACCTAGCACAGTGACCACTAATTGTGCAAGTGCAGTGGCAATAGCGGCTCCGGTTAACTCCCACTCCAACCAAGCAATAAATACGTAGTCTAATACAATGTTAATAACGGCACCGATGACCATCAAAATCGTTGCTAAGTTCGGGCTGTCGTCATTGCGTAATAAAAACGGAACTGCGATAGAACCCAACGTGAATACGCACGCGACAATCAGAATATGCAAATATTGCAGCGCAAGTTCAAACACTCGCCCTTCCGCACCTTGCCAGCGAATAAATTCATCCGAAAACAAGAACAATATTGTAGCAACGATCGGCATCAATGCCGCTAACAACGTCAATCCGGTCGTTAGGATTCGCTTAGCGCCTTCATGATCGTTCTCTCCTTGCTTGATCGAAGTCAGCGCGCCAGTCCCCACCCCAATCATCATTCCTATACCGAGGATCGAACCGATAATAGGCCACGCAACATTGATCCCAGCTAATCCGTCAGCGCCAACATAACGGCCAATAAAAATGCCATCAACTATTTGATACAAACCGTTTACGAGCATTGCTGCGACGGTTGGAATCGTATATTTCCAAAACTGTCTATAAATTGAGTTTTGCATGACTGTCACCAGTAGTTAGCAAAGCTAACCATTTAATTAGCAAGACTAACTAAATGGTTAAATTAAATAAAAAAAGATGAAACAACAAAAACTAAACCATACAGCTGAGGTCTTTGCTTTAGTTTAAAATGACTTATTACTCAATGCTTTATTCAGTAAAGCTTGTAACTGCTCAGCTTCTTGCTGATTTAATTGTTGCATCATTTGGTCAGAGATATCTTTGTACACTACCTGCTCCAAAGACATTTTTTCTGCGACTTCTTCCGTAAGCAACACACGCTTAGCACGAGCATCCTCATTACATGCGATGCGTTTCACCAAACCCTTTTTTTCCAAACGCACAACCATTGTCGATGCGGAAGGCTTAGTCACTTGCAGCTCTTCTGCAAGATCGGTTATTCGCACACCCTCAGGGTAAACCTGAATCACACGTAAATAATCGAACTCATTAAAGCTTAGATGTGATAATGGATCTTCTTTGGCATAGACACGCCAAGCTTTGGCGCAAAAACGCTCTAAATCAATCAAGCTTTCTTCTAATGCCATAAAAGCCACCACCACTTAGTTAGCAAGACTAACTATTTTAAATGAGTCACTCATCAAGTTCAATCATAAAAAAAGCCGCTCTCATCGAGCGGCTCTAAATCATTCAATTTCCAGCTTCTTGGCAGCCTTTAACTTGGCCAATCTATCTTGCTGTAATTGATCGTAAATTTGCGCCAGCTCCAAGAAAGAATAGCGATGCTCAACATAATCGTAAACGTTGAACGAAATCGCGAGCTTATAAAGTGAGATGGCACTTGCGATATCACCTTCAAGCTGATTACGCTTTCCAAGGTAGAAATACGTTTCCGTCAATCGTTCAGCTAGGCGATAGTTCTCTCTCGTTCCATCCATAATTGCTTTAAGCGCGTCTTCGTCCGAGACGTCTCGTAGCATGATGGCAACAAGAACCCATCCCCACTCTTCACTACGATCTCGTAAATAACGCTGTTGAAGATTGGCTTTTGCTTGCTCTGGATTTTGCTCAGCTTCGATGATGTACAGCCATAATGAACGAAAAGGATCCGTTGGCATTTCTTGATAATGCTTGGTCATATCTTCTAAAGCGAGATCGATTCGGCCACCATAATACAGTGCAATCGCACGGTTGCGCTCAGCATAGGTATTATCAGGAGCCAACTCTATGGTCGAGTCAAACGCTTCATATGCCGCATCAAACTCTCCTACTTGGGTAAAGTATACTCCCAAAAGATTGAAGATGTCCGGCTGAGCAGGATTCAACTGCAAAGACTGGTTAAAGTCCAAACGGGCAAGATCACGCAAACCAACGCTGTCGTAGTAGCTACCGCGCTCATAATGCATTTTAGCGCGCACTTCATCACTAAGGTCGGGACGTTGTAGCAACTGCGATAGACGCGCGATTTGTACTTCTTGTTGAACACTAGGCTGAAGTGGCACCGCCATCGGTGGATATAACCACTTTTGTGCTGATTGTTGAGAAGTATTTGCACAACCGGTCAGCGCGATAGCAACACATAAAATTGCGGTTTGAAACCATTTCACTAATTGATACTCCTGTTTGGACCGCTCAAGATTTGTTTCTCTTAATGCAATATAGGCGATAACCTCGTTTGAGGTTAATACATCGAAACAAACCAAAAAAGGGGAGCGAAAATGCTCCCCTTTTATAACATGCTTTCAGGCCCTTAATCTAATAAAAGGCTGAAAGTCTCATTTTGTCTTACTCGTCTTTAGCAGCCGGTGCTTCAGCAGCAGCTTCTTCAGCTGGCTTTTCTACCGCTTCTTTCATGCTTAGACGTACACGGCCTTGGCGGTCGATTTCAAGAACTTTAACTTGAACTTCTTGACCTTCAGCTAGGTAGTCAGACACTTTCTCAACACGTTTTTCGGCGATTTGAGAGATGTGTACAAGACCATCTTTGCCTGGAAGAACCGTTACGAATGCACCGAAGTCCGCTAGACGTGCAACTTTACCTGTGTAGATACGGCCCACTTCAACTTCAGCAGTGATCTCTTCGATACGGCGGATAGCTTCTTTCGCAGCAGTGCCTTCAGTTGCCGCAATCTTGATAGTACCGTCGTCTTCGATTTCGATAGTTGTACCAGTCTCTTCAGTTAAAGCACGGATAACTGCACCACCTTTACCGATAACGTCTTTGATCTTCTCTGCGCTGATCTTCATCGTGTGAATACGCGGAGCAAATTCAGAGATGTCTTCACGAGCACCAGAGATTGCTTCATCCATTACAGATAGGATGTGCTTACGTGCGCCTTGAGCTTGGTTAAGCGCAATTTGCATGATTTCTTTAGTGATGCCTTCGATCTTGATGTCCATTTGAAGTGCAGTGATACCAGTGTTAGTACCTGCTACTTTAAAGTCCATGTCACCTAGGTGGTCTTCATCGCCAAGGATGTCAGAAAGTACAACGAAATCGTCACCTTCTTTAACAAGACCCATTGCAATACCAGCAACAGATGCTTTGATTGGTACACCTGCGTCCATAAGCGCAAGAGAAGTACCACATACTGAAGCCATTGAAGATGAACCGTTAGATTCAGTGATTTCCGATACAACACGTACTGTGTATGGGAACTCATCAACAGAAGGCATTACTGCAGCAATACCACGCTTCGCCAGTTTACCGTGGCCGATTTCACGACGCTTAGGAGAACCTACAAAACCAGTTTCACCTACACAGTATGGAGGGAAGTTGTAGTGCAGTAGGAAGTGATCTTTACGCTCACCAGTTAGCTCATCGATGATTTGAGCATCACGCTGAGTACCTAGCGTTGCAGTAACGATCGCCTGAGTTTCACCACGAGTGAATAGCGCGCTACCGTGAGTACGAGGAAGAACACCAGTACGTACATCTAGTGCACGAACCATGTCTTTTTCACGGCCATCGATACGAGGGTTACCAGCAATAATACGGCTACGTACTACTGTCTTCTCTAGATCATGGAAGATAGTGTGGATTTCTTTTGTGTCTGCTTCAGGATCTTCAGCAAGAAGAACTTCATTTACTTCCGCAGCGATCTCATGGATGCGGTCGTAACGAGCCATTTTCTCAGTAATTTGGTAAGCTTCAACAAGTTTAGCTTCTGCTAGATCAGCAATCTTATTTTTAAGCGCTGTGTTCTCTTCAGGAGCAACCCAATCCCAAGCAGGAGTTGCAACTTCTGCTTTGAATTCGTTGATAGCTTGAATAGCAACTTGTTGTTGGTCATGACCATAAACAACCGCCGCTAGCATTTCTTCTTCAGTTAGGTTGTCCGCTTCTGACTCAACCATCAGTACTGCTGACTCTGTACCTGCAACAACAAGGTCAAGCTTAGAAGTTTCTAGTTCAGTTTGGCTAGGGTTAAGTACAAGCTGACCATCGATATGACCAACACGCGCCGCACCGATAGGGCCGTTGAATGGAATGCCAGAGATAGCAAGAGCAGCAGAAGTACCGATCATTGTAACGATATCTGGCTGAACATCTGGGTTTACAGACATTACTGTCGCGATAACCTGAACTTCGTTTTTAAACGCGTCTGGGAATAGCGGACGGATTGGACGGTCGATTAGACGAGCTGTTAGCGTTTCGCCTTCAGAAGGACGACCTTCACGTTTGAAGAAGCCGCCTGGGATTTTACCCGCAGCGTAAGTACGCTCTTGGTAGTTAACCGTTAGTGGGAAGAAGTCTTGACCTGCAACGGCTTCTTTTTTACCTACAACAGATACGAATACAGACGTATCATCCATTGTGACCATAACTGCTGCTGTAGCTTGACGTGCAATAACGCCAGTTTCTAAAGTAACTGTGTGGTTACCGTACTGGAACGTTTTAACAACTGGTTTTTCGAACATTGTTATTCCTTGTTTCTAATCTTCCTTTAGTGCTTAAAGAAATCTTAGATGTGTTAATTGACACTCAAGGCATTACGAATCGCGACTAGTAAAAAGAAACTCGGAAGTTCCTTTTGAATAGTCGCGACCTTTTGGTCGACGTGGTTGACTGTAATGCTATGAGCTTTTGAGAAAACCTCTTACAAGGTTTAGCCGCCAGTATTATAACGGCATAAGTCTAATTTGGCTAAATTTAGGCAACAAAAAAGGGGCATAAAGCCCCTTTTTAGACAAACTGCTATGCAGTCGCTGATTAGCGACGTAGGCCTAGACGTTTGATTAGGTCTTGGTAGCGAGCTAGGTTTTTACCTTTTAGGTAATCTAGAAGCTTACGACGACGAGAAACCATGCGTAGAAGACCACGACGGCTGTGGTGATCGCCTTTGTGCGCTTTGAAGTGACCTTGTAGGTGGTTGATAGAAGCTGTAAGTAGAGCTACTTGAACTTCTGGTGAACCAGTGTCGCCTTCGCCTTGTGCGTATTCTGCAACGATTGCTGCTTTAGTTTCTGCATTCAGAGACATAATTCTCTCCTAATAAGAGTAGGTTTAAAGTTGTAGCAGCCAATCTCTGATTCAGCCGCTACGCGAAGCGCGGATTATAGGGAAATTTCCTATCTCGTGCAATATAAAAATACCGACACTCAGGTCGGTATTTTCAATCATTTACTTGGATGCAACGTCATCTCGGAACACGACCAATCGCTTAGGAGCGATTTTGCCATCTTCGTTCATTTCGCCAACGCCAATAAATAAGCGTTCTTCACCCATAGTAAGGCGAAGTGAGCCCTCTGTCGGAGCACCAAATACTTGAACGGGCTGCCCATGTTGGACCATATCCGCCAGTTCAGGCACCAAGTTGACTTCTGGTAAGTCTTCTACCGCTGTATCCATTGGCAAAAGTAGCGGGTCCAGTAGTTCTCGAGGCGCTCGTTCCTCGCGGTGAGCTTGCTCTAGCAACTCATTTAGTTGCTCAAGTGTTACCATATTCTCGTAAGGGTATTTAGCAACACCAGTACGACGAAGCATAGTTACGTGCGCACCACAACCTAACATTTCGCCCAGATCATCAACGATAGTACGAATATAGGTACCTTTAGAGCAGTGCACTTCCATCTCTACTTCATCGCCTTCAAAACGGTGAAGAACAATCTCATATACCGTGATCTTACGAGATTCGCGCGGAACTTCGATGCCTTTACGAGCGTATTCATACAAGGGTTTCCCTTGATATTTCAACGCTGAAAACATGGAAGGTACTTGATCAGATTCGCCACGGAACTGATCGATGCACGCTTTTAGTTTGTCTAACGTAACATCGACTGGACGCGTCTCTACAACTTCACCATCCGAGTCAGACGTATTAGTACGTTCACCCAGCTTTGCGATCACGCGGTAGCGTTTATCAGAATCAAGAAGAAACTGAGAAAATTTTGTCGCTTCACCCAAGCAAATTGGCAGCATGCCTGTCGCTAATGGGTCCAAGGCTCCAGTGTGGCCTGCTTTCTCGGCAAAGTAGATTCGCTTTACTTTTTGCAGTGCATCATTGGAAGAGATACCTGTTGGTTTGTCCAACAGTATAACGCCATTAATTGGACGACCTTTACGACGACGAGCCATTATTCTTCGTCCTCACGACCAGAATCTTTTTGCTTTTGTTTGTCTGAACTAACGACTTCAGACACTAGGTTAGACATACGCATACCTTCAACAAGCGTATTGTCATAGTGGAAGCGGATTTCTGGCGTTAAACGTAGACGAATACGCTTACCTAACATCATGCGAATGTGCACTTCGTGCTCACGTAGCGCTGCTAGACATGATTCAGGTGTTTGCTCACCCACACACAGGAAGGTCACAAATACTTTTGCGTAAGCTAGGTCACGAGAGACTTCTACGTCTGAGATCGTCACCATGCCAAGGCGAGAGTCACGAACTTCACGTTGAAGGATCATCGCTAGTTCTTTTTGCAGCTGCTGTGCAACGCGCTGCGTGCGGCTAAATTCTTTTGACATATCTTTACTCTTATATAGAAAGAATGGGGGGTTGGTCAAAGCCAGCCCCCCATGGTGTATTCAACAACCAATTACTACTTATCTTTCAAAGACAATATTAGTAATTTTAGTCAATTAGTCTAGAGTACGTTTAATTTCAACGATTTCGAAGACTTCGATTTGGTCACCAACGCGAACATCATTGTAGTTCTTAACGCCGATACCACATTCGTAGCCATTCTTAACTTCTTGAACGTCGTCTTTGAAACGACGTAGTGACTCTAGTTCACCTTCGTAAATAACAACGTTATCACGTAGTACACGGATTGGGTTGTTACGCTTGATCACACCTTCTGTAACCATACAACCAGCGATAGCGCCCAGTTTCGGTGACTTAAACACGTCACGAACTTCAGCAAGACCAATGATCTCTTGCTTGAATTCTGGAGCAAGCATACCGCCCATTGCTTGTTTCACTTCATCAATCAATTGGTAAATGATTGAGTAGTAACGTAAGTCAACAGCTGCGGCTTCAACAGCACGGCGAGCAGAAGCATCTGCACGAACGTTAAAGCCAAGGATGATTGCGTTTGAAGCTTCCGCTAGTACTACGTCAGTTTCCGTAATACCACCTACACCAGAACCAACGATGTTCACTTTAACTTCGTCAGTAGATAGCTTAACTAGTGAGTCAGCGATTGCTTCTACAGAACCTTGAACGTCTGCTTTAAGTACAACGTTAAGTTCAGCAACTTCACCAGCAGTCATGTTAGAGAACATGTTCTCTAGTTTAGATTTCTGCTGACGAGCAAGTTTCACTTCACGGAACTTACCAGCACGGTAGTTAGCTACTTCACGCGCTTTACGCTCGTCACGAACTACTGTTGCTTCATCACCTGAAGATGGTACACCTGAAAGACCTAGGATCTCTACAGGGATAGATGGGCCAGCCGAAGTAATTTCTTTACCTAGCTCATCACGCATTGCACGAACACGGCCGTATTCTTGACCACAAAGAACGATGTCGCCTTTGTTTAGTGTACCTGATTGAACAAGTACTGTTGCAACTGGACCACGACCTTTATCTAGGCGAGATTCAACAACAACACCAGATGCCATGCCTTCAGCTACAGCTGTAAGTTCAAGAACTTCAGACTGAAGAAGGATTGCTTCTAGAAGACCATCGATGTTTGTACCCTGTTTAGCAGAGATGTGAACGAACATGTTCTCACCGCCCCACTCTTCAGGAATAACGTCGTATTGAGCAAGCTCGTTCTTAACGTTATCTGGGTTCGCGTCTTCTTTATCGATCTTGTTCACAGCAACAATTAGAGGAACGCCTGCCGCTTTCGCGTGCTGAATCGCTTCTACTGTTTGTGGCATTACGCCATCGTCTGCTGCAACTACAAGAACAACGATATCTGTTGCTTGAGCACCACGAGCACGCATTGCAGTAAACGCTGCGTGTCCAGGAGTATCAAGGAACGTGATCATGCCGTTGTCTGTTTCAACGTGGTACGCACCAATGTGCTGAGTAATACCACCCGCTTCGCCAGAAGCAACGTGTGTGCGACGGATGTAGTCAAGTGTTGACGTTTTACCGTGGTCAACGTGACCCATGATAGTAACAACTGGAGCACGTGGAACTGCTTCCGCGTTAGTGTCACGGTCAGATAGTACCGCTTCTTCCAGTTCGTTCTCTTTACGAAGAACTACTTTATGGCCCATTTCTTCAGCAACAAGTTGTGCTGTTTCTTGGTCGATCACTTGGTTGATAGTCGCCATAGCGCCCATCTTCATCATTACTTTGATAACTTCTGTCGCTTTAACCGACATCTTGTTAGCGAGTTCTGATAGAACGATCGTTTCGCCAATTACAACGTCTTGCTTAGCAACCGTTGCTGACTTATCAAACCCGTGCTGCATTGAAGTCGGCTTAGCAAGTTTGCCCTTACGACCTCTACCGCCACGTTGGTTGTTACGGCCACCGCGAGCTTGGTCGTCTTTACCCGAAGCTGCTTTTTTCTTCTTACGACGACCGCCTTCTACTTTGCGATCTGCTTCATCTTCGGCTTCACGTGCGTATTGTGAAGTCGTTACATGGTAATCTGTATCTTCCATATCACCCTTTTTCTCTTCTGCAGCAGACCAACGCTCTTTATTCTTTTCAGCCAATTCGCGAGCTTCTTCAAGCTTGCGCTGACTTTCCTCTTCAGCCTTACGCTTAGCTTCTTCTTCCTGACGACGTTTAAGCTCGTCGGCCTCTTTTCGCGCTGCTTCTTGCTTAATTTTCTCTTCAGCATCACGCTTTGCTTTTTCTTCAGCATTACGTTGTGCATTCGTATCTACGTCTCGCTTCGCTTTTTCTTCAGCTTCACGTTTCGCTTTTTCTTCCGCTTCACGTTTTGCAGCTTCTTCAGCTTCACGTTTTGCAGCTTCTTCAGCTTCACGTTTTGCAGCTTCTTCTGCTGCACGTTTTGCTGCTTCTTCTGCTTCACGTTGTGCTGCTTCTTCAGCTTCACGTTTCGCTTCATCTTCAATTGTGCTGCGCTTCACGTATGTACGTTTTTTGCGCACCTCAACCTGAACATTCTTACTCTTACCACCACCCGCGTTCACACTAAGTGTACTACGAGTTTTACGCTGAAGCGTAAGGCGAGTCGGCTCTGAATCACCTGATTTATCACCGTGTTCTTTCTTTAAATGAGAGAGAAGCTTCTGCTTCTCTTCATCAGTAACATTGTCAGAGCTCGCCTTTTTAATGCCAGCGTCAGCAAGTTGTTCAATCAAGCGGTCGACTGGCGTACCAATCTCATCACTCAGTGCTTTAACTGTTAATTGTGTCATGCCGCTTCCTCCTTGCCGAAAATTATGCTTCTTCGCCGAACCAACAGATGTTACGTGCGGCCATAATTAGCTCACCTGCACGTTCTTCGGTCAGGCCTTCGATACCTTCTAAATCGTCAATACCTTGGTCAGCAAGATCTTCCAGTGTCGCTACACCTTTCGCTGCCAATTTAAATGCCATCTCACGCTCAAGACCTTCAAGTGCAAGTAGGTCCTCAGCTGGTTCTAGACCTTCAAAAGACTCTTCTTGTGCTAGTGCGATCGTCGTTAGTGCATCTTTTGCACGTCCACGAAGCTCTTCGATTAGTTCTTCATTCAAACCATCGATTTCTAGTAGCTCGTTAACTGGCACGTATGCGATTTCTTCTAGCGTTGAGAAACCTTCTTCAACAAGAAGTTGAGCGAAGTCTTCTTCAATATCTAGGTACTTCATGAAGTTTTCAATAGATGCTTGTGATTCTTCAGCGTGTTTCTTCTGAAGATCAGCAACTGTCATAACATTCAGTTCCCAACCTGTTAGTTGAGATGCTAGACGCACGTTTTGACCGTTACGACCAATAGCTTGCGCTAGGTTGTCAGCTTCAACTGCGATGTCCATTGAGTGTGCATCCTCATCAACGATGATAGAAGCAACATCAGCTGGCGCCATTGCGTTGATAACGAATTGAGCTGGGTTATCATCCCAAAGAACGATATCGATACGCTCACCACCAAGTTCGCCAGAAACAGCTTGTACACGTGCACCACGCATACCAACACACGCACCTACAGGGTCGATACGTTTGTCATTTGTTTTGACAGCGATCTTAGCGCGAGAACCAGGATCACGTGCTGCGCCTTTCAACTCGATAATATCTTCTGCGATTTCAGGCACTTCAACACGGAACAGTTCTGCCAACATTTCTGGCTTAGAACGAGTGATGAACAATTGGAAACCACGTGCTTCAGGCGCGACTTTGTAAAGAAGGCCACGTACGCGGTCGCCTGGACGGAAGTTTTCACGAGGAAGTTGGTCATCACGCAGGATTACCGCTTCAGCGTTATTACCAAGATCAAGCACGATTGTGTCACGGTTTACTTTTTTCACGACACCAGTGATTAGATCACCTTCATTGTCGATGAACTGTTCAACGATTTGTGCGCGCTCAGCTTCACGAACTTTTTGTACGATAACTTGCTTAGCAGTTTGAGTCGTAATACGGTCAAACGTTACTGATTCGA
This sequence comes from Vibrio sp. 970, assembly GCF_033339075.1. Classification (NCBI taxonomy): domain Bacteria; kingdom Pseudomonadati; phylum Pseudomonadota; class Gammaproteobacteria; order Vibrionales; family Vibrionaceae; genus Vibrio; species Vibrio sp. 970. The sequence goes on along the minus strand of NZ_JAWOTW010000009.1, from coordinate 188,512 downwards.
TTTCGTCTTCTACGTAGTCGCCAAGCTCGATTGAATCATCTTCGTATTGCGCTGCTTCTAGTGAGATCTCTTTTGTAGGGTTCTCAACGTCATCAACAACTAACCAACGGCGGTAAGTTACAAATTCACCGGTTTTACGGTCAATGGCAACACGTACGTCGATTTCGATTTCGTATTTTTTCTTTGTAGAAGTTGCTAGAGCAATCTCAAGAGCCTCAAAGATACGCTCACGAGGTACCGCTTTTTCGTTCGATACCGCTTCTGCTACCGCTAAAATTTCTTTACTCATTGTATTTAGCCTCTAAGCTTAAACTTTTTTAGGGAACTAAAATTTAGGGATCAGGTTAGCTTTGGAAATGTTACTTAGAGCAAACTCTTCTTGCTGACCGTCTACAGTAATTGTCACTGTTTCGCCATCAACACCGTGGATAATACCTTTCCACTTACGACGGTTTGCTACAGCCATTTTCAATACGATGCTGACCTCGTGACCAATAAATTGCTCGTAATGTGCTGCTTTAAAAAGTGGTCTTTCTAAACCTGGAGAAGACACTTCTAGGCTGTAAGCAACAGAAATTGGATCTTCAACGTCTAAAACTGCACTAACTTGGTGGCTAACTTCTGCACAGTCGTCTACGTTAATACCATTTTCATGGTCAATGTAGATACGTAACGTTGAGTGCGCGCCTGCACGAATGAATTCTAATCCAACTAACTCATAACCTGATGCCGCTACTGGCGCGTCAAGCATTTCAGTAAGTTGTCTTTCTAAACCAGTCATTTAACCACTCCAGAAACAAAAAAAGGGCTCAGAGCCCAATCAAAAAACCAAGCAGTATCTGAGCTATTTCAAAAAGCTCAGATAACAAAAAACCCCGATAGTCGGGGTTTTATGCTGCTGGACCCTGATACGTTAAGAATAGCCAACAATTGCTTTTCTTAACTCGTAGTGTGGTTAGCACTACGCAAACTTGCCAATCTACGATTTCCTTTCAAAGAAAGAGATTGGTTGCGGGGGCCGGATTTGAACCGACGACCTTCGGGTTATGAGCCCGACGAGCTACCAAGCTGCTCCACCCCGCGTCCGACTTGCTGAGCATTATACTCGCAAACAAGTGATTTACAAGTTTGTAAATACATGGTGCCGAGAGAGGGACTCGAACCCTCACACCTAAGGCACTAGCACCTCATGCTAGCGTGTCTACCAATTTCACCATCTCGGCATCAAAACCTTACAGCTTATTGAGGAATTTCATCACCCGCAGGGGCAGGAACTTCACTCGCTGCATCCTTAACTTGTTCAACAACTGGTTGACCTAACGTTGGGTCTACCCATTGTGATTCAGTCTGGTGCGTAGACATACGACCAAGTAACAAGCTAACGATAAAGAATACGGTTGCTAAAATAGCAGTTGTTCGGGTTAAGAAATTACCTGAGCCGCCAGCACCAAACACTGTGTTTGAAGCACCAGCACCGAACGAGGCTCCCATATCTGCGCCTTTACCTTGTTGAATCAACACAAGGCCAATCACACCAAGCGCTGCCAACAGGTAAATCACAAGTAGAACTGAAAACATTTTTTCCACCTATGTTCCAAATTGTTGAGCCAGCGCCGTTCAAAAGAATAAATCATAATGAACAAGGCTAGCGACCTCCTAACGGGAGGCGGAGCAATACTAGCGAAAGCCAGTAACGCTGACAAGGGAAAATTAGTAAAAAATCAATGCCAATGCGTTAAGCGCTCAAAAAAAGGGCAAAAGATGCCCTTTTCATTCAAGACATGCTTTAACGCAATGATTAACAACTTGCTTTAACAGCCTTAGCGATTTTCAATGCTGAGTGTTGAACTAGTTCACCATCTTCGCCTTCCACCATAACGCGGATCAAAGGCTCAGTGCCAGACTTACGCAGCAGTACACGCCCTTTATCACCAAGTGTCGCCTCTACTTCAGAGACAGCGTTTAATACAGCTGTAGCTTCAAGAGGGTTACTTTCTCCTGAAAAACGGACATTTTCTAAAACCTGAGGATATAGTGTCATTCCTTGCGATAGCTCATACAAAGACATATCGCTGCCAATTACAGAAGCAAGTACTTGAAGTGCAGCGACAATCGCATCGCCGGTTGTGACTTTATCTAATAAGATCACATGGCCTGAGTTTTCAGCACCAATTTTCCAACCTTTTTCTAGCAGTTGCTCCATGACATAACGGTCACCAACAGCAGCACGTACAAACGGAATGCCTAGCTGCTTTAAACCATTTTCCATACCCAAGTTAGTCATTAGTGTACCAACAACACCACCCTTTAGCTCACCACGACGAAGTGCATCACGAGCGATGATATAAGCAATTTGGTCACCATCAACTTTGTTACCTAGGTGATCGACCATAATGATGCGGTCACCATCACCATCAAATGCGAGACCAAGATGCGCTTGCTCTTCAACAACACGCTGTTGAAGAGCTCGTACGTCTGTTGCGCCCACTTTTTCATTAATGTTGATGCCGTTAGGCTCTACGCCCATAGCGATAACTTCTGCCCCAAGTTCTTTGAAGACATTTGGAGCGATGTGGTAAGTTGCACCGTGCGCACAGTCTACTACGATCTTAAAGTTCGCAAGGCTCAACTCAGATGGGAAAGTACTCTTACAGAATTCGATGTAACGACCAGCTGCATCATTTAGGCGGGTTGCTTTACCAAGCTCAGCAGACTCCACACATTCAATTTCTTTATCTAACTCTGCTTCAATCGCCAATTCAATATCGTCAGGTAGCTTAGTACCCTCAGAAGAAAAGAATTTAATGCCGTTGTCGTAATATGGGTTATGTGATGCAGAAATCACAATACCAGCCTCGGCACGGAAAGTCTGAGTTAAATATGCCACAGCTGGAGTTGGCATGGGACCAGTAAATGTTGCCTTAAGTCCCGCAGCTGCAAGGCCTGCCTCTAGTGCAGATTCAAGCATATAACCTGAAATGCGTGTATCTTTACCTATGATAACTTTCTTTGTGCCTTGTTTCGCTAGTACACGACCAGCAGCCCAGCCAAGCTTAAGTACGAAGTCTGGAGTGATTGGGTATTGTCCTACTTTACCGCGCACACCGTCAGTACCAAAGTAACGTCTTTCATTCGACATAAACTTTCCTTTATTATTTTTAAATATTGTTTTTCGTCATCTCAACAACTTTCATCGCTTCGATTGTCTCTTCAAAGTCATGCACGCGAATGATCTGCGCGCCTTTCATCGCGGCAATCGTAGCACAAACGACACTTGCATTCGTACACTCTGCCGCTGGCTTGTCTAACAGTTTGAAGATCATGGATTTACGAGACATGCCAGCCAAAATAGGCAGGCCGAATTCATGAAACTTTTCAAGATGAGCAAGCATATGATAATTGTGTTCGATTGTTTTGCCAAAGCCAAACCCAGGATCGAGAATCAGTTGAGATTTATCAATCCCTGCAGCTTCACACACCGCGATACGTTCTTCTAGAAAAGCCGACACGTCCCCCATTAAATCATCATAATGAGGGTCAACTTGCATGGTCCTAGGCTGACCTTTCATATGCATCAGACAAATTGGAAGGTTTGCTTCTGCTGCGACTTCCAGAGCACCTGGCTCTTGCAGCGAGCGGATGTCATTGATCAAATCAGCCCCAGCATCAATTGCTTGACGCATCACTTCTGCTTTACTGGTGTCAACGGAAATCCATACATCATATTTTTCACGAATGGCTTTGATTACTGGGACAACACGCCTAAGCTCTTCTTCCAAAGACACATCCGGTGCACCAGGTCTTGTCGATTCACCACCAACATCAACAATACTTACACCAGCCTTTATCATTTTATCAACTTGAGCAAGAGCAAGTTCAATTGAGTTGTATTTACCACCATCCGAAAAGGAATCCGGTGTCACATTTAGAATGGCCATGACATGTGGACGCGAAAGGTCCAAAGATTTGTTATTTGCTGTAATCATCATCATAAACACAAAAACCCCGAGATAACTCGGGGTTTAATATTATCGATACTCTTTATTCAGAGTCTTTCTTTTCAGGCGCTTCGTTAGAAGTTGTTTCAGAAGAGCTAGGCTGTTCTGCATCTTTCGCAGTCTCCGTTGCTTCTTCTTTAACTTCTTGCTTTGCTTGAGGCTTGTCGCTGTCTTCTGGTTTGCTTGCTGAGTTATCACTCCAGCCCGCAGGCTCACGAATTTCAGCTTTGCGCTCCATTAAGTCATCAATCTGGCGAGCATCAATGGTTTCATACTTCATCAGCGCATCTTTCATCGCATGCATGATATCCATGTTCTCTTGAAGAATCTTCTTCGCACGATCGTAGTTGCGGTCAATGATCTGACGAACTTCGTCATCAATCAACTTCGCTGTATCGTCAGACACATGTTTAGTCTGAGTTACACTACGCCCTAAGAACACTTCGCCTTCATCTTCTGCATACAGCAGAGGGCCAAGCTTTTCAGAGAAACCCCATTGAGTAACCATCTTACGAGCAATATCTGTTGCGCGCTCGATATCATTAGAAGCACCGGTTGATACTTTGTCAGCACCGTAGATAAGTTCTTCTGCTAAACGACCACCGTACAAGCTAGAAATCATTGATTCTAGGTGTTGGCGAGACATACTCACGCGGTCCTGCTCTGGAAGGTACATTGTTACACCCAACGCACGACCACGTGGAATGATAGACACTTTGTACACTGGATCGTGTTCAGGAACCAAGCGACCAACAATCGCGTGACCCGCTTCGTGGTATGCGGTTGACTCTTTCACTTCCTCAGACATCACCATTGAACGGCGCTCAGCACCCATCATGATTTTGTCTTTCGCCAGTTCAAACTCAACCATAGAAACGTTGCGCTTGTTACCGCGCGCAGCAAACAGGGCTGCTTCGTTAACTAAGTTTGCTAGGTCAGCACCAGAGAAGCCTGGAGTACCACGTGCGATGAGAGAAGGCTCTACATCACCCGCTAGAGGGACCTTACGCATGTGAACTTTTAGGATCTGTTCACGGCCACGTACATCTGGAAGACCAACTACCACTTGGCGGTCAAAACGACCAGGACGCAGTAACGCAGGGTCCAGCACATCCGGACGGTTAGTCGCAGCGATAACGATAATACCTTCGTTACCTTCGAAACCATCCATCTCAACGAGCATTTGGTTTAGTGTTTGTTCACGTTCATCATGACCACCACCAACACCTGCGCCACGTTGACGACCTACCGCATCGATCTCATCGATAAAGATGATACAAGGTGCGGCTTTCTTTGCTTGTTCAAACATGTCACGCACACGAGATGCACCAACACCAACGAACATTTCTACGAAATCAGAACCAGAGATAGTAAAGAATGGTACTTTCGCCTCACCGGCAATGGCTTTCGCTAGAAGCGTTTTACCCGTACCAGGAGGACCAACCATTAGAACACCCGTTGGAATCTTACCGCCCAGCTTTTGGAAGCGGCTTGGATCGCGTAGGTAGTCCACCAGCTCTTTCACGTCTTCTTTTGCTTCGTCACAACCTGCAACGTCAGCAAAAGTTGTCTTGATTTGTTCTTCGCTCATCATTCGAGCTTTGCTCTTACCAAAAGACATGGCGCCTTTACCACCGCCGCCTTGCATTTGACGCATGAAGAAAATCCATACACCAATTAGTAAGATCATTGGGAACCAAGAGATGAAGATAGTACCAAGCAAGCTTTGCTCTTCTGGAGGCGTGCCTTGTACTTTCACGTTTTGGTTAATTAGGTCATCTAGAAGCTTTTGGTCATACACTGGCATGTAAGTGACCATTTTGGCACCGCCGCCACGACGAACAAAGCTAATTTCACCGTCTTTAAAAGTTGCTTCTTGAATCTGGCCTTGGCCAACTTCCTGTACAAACGTGGTGTAATCCACGGTTCTGCCATTGCTTTCTCCAGGGCCAAAGCTCTGGAATACCGACATCAATACGACGGCGATAACAAGCCACAGAATTAAATTTTTTGCCATGTCACTCAAGGTGTAAGCCTCTCGATAACTAATTGTAATTAAAGGTAGGGTACTACAGTTCATTAACTGTAGCTATAGTGTTAACACGCTCTCAAGAGAGCAAAATGGTTAACCTTTGTAACCAGTGGCTACGACGAAGACCTCTCGAGAGCGAGCTCGCGATGAGTCTGGTTTTCTAATTTTTACGGCTTTAAACATGTCTCGGACTTCTTTCACATACTGATCGAAGCCTTCCCCTTGGAAAACCTTTACGACAAAGCTACCATTAGGCGCTAGAACTTGTCGACACATATCTAAAGCTAATTCAACTAAATACATAGCGCGAGGTTGATCAACAGAATTGTTTCCCGCGATGTTAGGCGCCATATCAGACATTACTACGTCTACCATGGAAGGTTGGATCCTTTCTAGCAAAGCCTCCAATACTGCATCATCACGAAAGTCGCCTTGTAAAAAGCTAACGCCAGCAATCGGGTCCATAGGAAGCAAGTCACACGCGATGATCTGACCACTGTCCCCTACTATCTTAGCAGCATATTGAGACCATCCGCCCGGCGCAGCCCCCAAGTCGACGACTGTCATTCCAGGCTTTAACAATTTATCTTTCGTTTGAATCTCATCGATCTTGAAATAAGCACGTGAGCGGTAGCCTTTTTTTCGGGCTTCATTCGCGTATTTATCATCAAAGTGTTCTTTCAACCAACGACCAGAACTAGCCGAATGTTTTTGTTTACTCATTTTAATCCCAACAAGGCACAAATTGGAGCTATTGTTTTAATAGGCGCTACCTATTACTCAATAAATTATAGTCTTCAGCAATAGATGGCGTTAAAATAGCTTTTTTCAACCCTTATTTTAAAGAAAATTGGCCGCGTAATGAACCTAAGCACCAAACAAAAGCAGCACCTTAAAGGCCTAGCTCACAGTTTAAAACCTGTTGTGCTAATGGGCGCAAATGGACTTACAGAAGCCGTGCTAGCAGAAATTGAAATCGCTCTTAACCATCACGAACTTATCAAAGTAAAAGTTGCTTCGGAAGATCGTGAAACAAAACAGCTAATCATCGACGCTATCGTACGTGAGACGGGCGCTGAAAAAGTTCAGACTATTGGTAAAGTGCTAGTGCTATACCGCCAGTCTGAAGAGCGTAAAATCGAAATCCCTCGTAAGTAACTCTACTTACGTTGCTGAAGAAAAAAGGTCGCCTGAGGCGACCTTTTTGCGTTTTATCAGGGCAGTAATGCTACTCCAAACGACTTAGATATATTCTACTCGGTCAATTTCGAAGTCTTTCGCGCCACCCGGAGTTTGAATAGCAACTTCATCGCCTTCCATCTTACCAATCAGGCCACGAGCAATAGGTGAGCTCACTGAAATGCGACCTGCTTTGATATCGGCTTCGTCATCACCAACGATTTGGTACGTTTTTTCTTCTTCGGTGTCGATATCAATCAAGGTTACGGTTGAACCAAAAATAACTTTACCCGTGTTCTCCATCTTCGTTACATCAATAACTTGAGCAACTGACAGTTTGTATTCAATGTCACGGATTTGTGCTTCACAAATGCCCTGCTCTTCACGAGCGGCGTGATATTCAGCATTCTCTTTTAAATCACCTAGCTCACGAGCTTCAGCAATTGCCTCTGAGATCTGAGGACGTAGTTTAAGTAGACGATCGAGTTCTGCACGTAGCTTTTGCTCGCCACGTAGTGTCATTGGAACTTTTTCCATTTTATAACCTCAAGCCCAAATGGGTCTTTGGACAAAAAAAGCCCACCCTGTCATAGGACTGGGTAGTGCGCTTAAAGATGTATTTCGTTTAGTGTAAACAAACTCCCGGACGAAATCATCTTAATTCGAAAGACAGCAAGACTATGCCTTTTCGGCATAATGATATAACTCACTTTTAGAGCGGTTCTAGGGCGAATCACCTTCTCAATTTATTGAAAAACAACACTGTTCATTACACCAAAAACCTCAAAAAAGATAAAAACTAATCAATGTCAGGCCAATGTCATTGCCAATAATTTCAATCAAAAACAGTAATTTAAATAAAAACAACGCACAATTGAACAGTGTTCATCAGTGGGATTTATATCATTTTACTAACTCATACGGAAACTTTAGCAGTAAAACATGTCCAGCGAGTTGTTAGATCAATGGCTTACAAGTGCGAACTATATCGCTCAATTAGCCAATTTTGGACCAACAACTTGTGAGAGATCACCTCTCCCCCATACAACAATGATTATGGACAGCTAACTAGGACAAATAAGATGAAAAAGACTCTAATTGCTCTTTCTGTATCTGCAGCAGCTATGGCAACTGGCGTAAACGCAGCTGAACTTTACAACCAAGACGGTACTTCTCTAGAAATGGGCGGCCGTGCTGAAGCACGTCTATCTATGAAAGATGGCGACGCTCAAGACAAATCTCGCATCCGTCTAAACTTCCTTGGTAAACAAGAAATCAATGACAACCTATACGGTGTTGGTTTCTGGGAAGGTGAATTTGAGACTGCTCAAAACGGTACTGTAGACGGCGACGACAAGAGCGATCTAGAAACTCGTCTTGCTTACGCTGGTCTTGGCGGTGCTTACGGTGAGTTCGCATACGGTAAAACTGAAGGTGCACTAGGCGTTATCACTGACTTCACAGATATCATGGCTTACCACGGTAACTCTGCAGCAGACAAACTAGCTGTATCAGACCGTACAGACAACATGATGGCTTACAAAGGCCAGTTTGAAAACCTAAGCGTAAAAGCAAGCTACCGCTTCGCTGACCGTATGGAAAACAAAAACACTGGTGAGTACTACGACAACAAACAAGACGGTTACTCTCTATCTGCAATCTACGCTCTAGCTGACACTGGTCTTGAGCTAGGTGCTGGTTACGCAGATCAAGACAAAGCTAACGAGTACATGCTAGCTGCATCTTACACAATGTCTGATCTTTACTTCGCTGGTGTATTCACTGACGGCGAGAAAATGGAAGATTCAAACAACAGTAACACAGTTGATTACACTGGTTACGAGCTAGCGGGTGCTTACACTCTAGGCCAAACAGTATTTACAACATCATACAACAATGCAGAAACTAACAACGAAACTTCTGCAAACAACTTCGCTGTTGATGCTTCTTACTACTTCAAGCCTAACTTCCGTGGTTACATTTCTTACAACTTCAACCTGATTGATGCAGGTGACAAGTTTGGTTCAACTGACACGAGCAAAACAGTTGCAACTAAGATCGATGCTGAAGACGAGCTAGCTCTAGGTCTACGTTACGACTTCTAATTCCGGTCTTTGACTAGAATATCGAATGCCCGCTTTAAGCGGGCATTTTTTATACTTAATTTTAAGCAGCGCGCCTTTCTCTCGTGTCTCATTCATGAAGACATTTGAAGCATTTCTTTAGTTACCTAGCATATTGAAAGGACTTGCGTATACTCAATCACATAACTCACCTTAGAAAGTATCATTATGCGTTTACGTTGGCCCTTGCTCATATTCTCTTCATTACTTTCTGCTTTTTCACAAGCGTACCCTCATCAAGAGGTGCTGCCTGAAGGCGCCCGCATCAGTTTAGTTGCGGAAAAACTCAGTGAAAATGCTGAGCTTGACGGTGTTCATCCTACCGAACAACTGTTCCCACCAGCGAGTACATTAAAAATCGTCACCGCATTAGCCGCAAAGCTAGAACTGGGTGATAATTTCCGGTTTCGAACCAAGCTGGAAACGTCGAACTCAGATGCAGTGATTTACTTTGTCGGCGACCCAACACTCCAAACCAACGACTTAAAATCACTCCTCACTCTAGCTAAGAAAAATGGCTTAAAACGGATTAACGGTGACCTATGGCTCGATAACAGCGCATTCACTGGTTATAACCGTGCGGTGGGCTGGCCATGGGATATCTTGGGAGTTTGCTACAGCGCTCCGGCATCGACCATCACACTCAATAACAACTGTGTACAAGCCTCTATCTATACACAAAAAGATGGTGGAACGCGGGTCTACGTACCAGAGCATCAACCTATTCGTGTCACAAGTACCGTAGAAACAGTTTCTAAAACCATTAAGAAAAGTCGTCATTGTGACTTAGGTTTAGTTGCAAATCCCGATAACAACTACAAGCTAACAGGGTGCTTGGTTGAAAGAGACAAACCATTACCACTGAAATTTGCGGTTCAAGACCCTGAGCGTTACACCAGTCAAAGGTTGGCGACTTTGCTCAAGGAGCTCAACATTGGGGTATCAGGAAAGATTAGGGTCGGTACGGCGCCAGAAAAGCAGCGAAAGCTCATCGCAATGCATCAATCAAAGGCCTTACCAGACATTCTTGAAGATATGCTCAAAAACTCTGACAACTTGATTGCCGACACATTAACCAAAACACTTGGTGCTAAATTTTTCGTTCAGCCAGGCAGTTTTACTAACGGTACAGAAGCGATCAAGCAGATCATTTTCGCCAACACTGGTATTGATATTCGTAATGCGCGCCTAGAAGACGGCTCAGGACTTTCGCGAAATAACCGGATCTCCGCGACCAAGATGGCTGAAATGCTGCGCTATATTTGGAAGCATGAAAACGAACTCAAATTGATTGCCATCATGCCGAAATCAGGTGAATCCGGCACATTAAAGTACCGACAAAGTATGCGAAAACTTCCAATTAAAGGACAGCTGATAGCGAAAAGTGGCTCTATCTACGGGACTTACAATATGGCTGGATATGGCTTGGATAAAAATGGTCAACCTAACACCATTTTTGTTCAGTTTGTTTCAGACTACTTCCCAGAAAAACGGGACGACAACACACCTGTCATCGCCCCGATTACACATTTTGAGCAGCTTTTTTACAATGACATTGTGAACTTTAGTCAGGCAATACCTAAGAAATAGTTCACCACGTTAAAGTAAATCCACATTCCTGAAATATCGACGATAGACGCAAGAACTGGACTCACCAATACGGCTGGGTCCAACTTGCAAGCTCGTGCAATAATTGGCAACAGCCCGCCTAATGTTGTAGAAATGGTGACTTGAATGAACAGCGCAACTGCTATTGCCAGTGCGATATCGGTCAGTTCAAAGCCTCCTGTTGATTGTCCTGCACTAAATAACATAATGCGTCCAATCATCACGATAGCGATCGCTAGCGCAATAAATAGAGCGACTCGGCTCTCTTTCCACAAAACTTCTAACCATTGGCGTTTTTTTAACTCTCCAGTAGCAAGAGCACGAATCACCAAAGTTGCTGCTTGTGTTCCTGTGTTACCACCAGCAGCTGCAATCACTGGCATGTACACTGCAAGTAAAACAAGCTGACTAAGGGTGTCCTCATACTGAGCGATGATCAAGCCTGACACTATCCCTAAAAGAGCCAGCGCAATGATCCATCCAATACGCTGTTTTACATGCCCTAAAACACTAGTTGATAAATAACCATCGGGTGTATCAACTTCAGACATATGCAGACCCAGTTGGTGAGCATAATGACGTGCGCGTTTGTCATGACCTGCTTGCTCAAGTTGAGCAATAAGACTATTCACATAGCCGACAGAGCAATGCTGTAAAATACCTACAGCCTCATCAATCGGCATAACCGTAAGCAAATGGACTTGTTGCTCTTGCTCGTACTGCAAGAATGCATTGCGAGCTGCACCAATTTCTACTTCAGAAAAGTTTGGTGTTGTTTCAATAAAAGTGTTGTTCATTACCGTCATGGCGAATCTCCCGATTGGCATTGGTAACGACCATCGACAAAGCATGAAAAGCCACTCTTGCACGCTAAAAGTCAGACAACAATTAAGATGCACAGAGAAAACCAATGCTAATGCACTGTCTATTCAGAATGTATGAAGGAAATAACGAGAAGAAAATTAGAAAAGATGCCTCACCACTTAGGTAAGGCGGAGATCGCCAATACCGAAGCGGGTTATTTCGCTCCCTTAATCTTACTCACCCAACGACTGGGAGGATGGTCGGTATTGTTCATGTAAATCTCCGATAGCGCTGCCATTATTGGCAGCGCAAGTATAGTAGCAAAGTTCATCAGGTATGGAAGTTTTACTTTGTCGTTTTTGCTAAATTTTCATACAAAAAAAGCGCCCTTCGGACGCTTTCATTTGCAGTCATTATGAATTACTGAATAGTAATACGAGCAAATTTACGTTTGCCTACTTGGAACACGTAAGTACCCGCTTCTGGAGCAAATTTGCTGTCCGCAATTTTTTCACCATCAATCTTCACAGCGCCCTGCTTAACCATGCGCATCGCATCTGACGATGATGGACATAAGCCTGCTTCTTTCAACAGATTACTCACTGGGCGACCTGCGTCAAAGTCAAACTCTGGCATTTCATCAGGAATTTGGTTCTTCGCAAAACGGTTTACGAATTCTTGCTCTGCTGCATCGGCATCGGCTTCACTGTGGAAACGAGCAATAATTTCTTTTGCTAGCAATACTTTGATGTCACGAGGGTTTTTGCCCGCTTCTACATCAGCTTTGAATTGAGCAATCTCTTCCAGAGGACGGAAAGAGAGCAGCTCGTAGTAGCTCCACATTAGGTCATCAGAAATAGACATGATTTTACCAAACATTTCGCTTGGCGCTTCGCTGATACCGATGTAGTTGTTTGCTGACTTAGACATCTTCTTCTCGCCATCAAGGCCCACTAGAAGCGGCATCATCAGTACAACCTGAGGTTTTTGACCGTGAGACTTTTGCAGTTCACGACCCATTAGAAGGTTGAACTTCTGGTCTGTACCACCTAATTCAACATCCGTTTCCATTGCTACTGAGTCCCAGCCTTGTAGAAGTGGGTACATGAACTCGTGAATAGCAATTGGCTGACCACCCGCGTAACGCTTTTTAAAGTCGTCACGCTCTAGCATACGAGCAACGGTTTGGTTTGCCGCAAGGCGAATCATACCTTCTGCGCCCAGTTCAGACAGCCACTCAGAGTTAAACTGAATTTTAGTCTTTGCAGGATCGAGAATTTTGAACACTTGCTCTTTGTACGTTTCAGCGTTACGCAATACGTCTTCACGACTTAGCGGTGGACGAGTTGTGTTTTTACCTGTTGGGTCACCAACCATTGCAGTGAAGTCACCGATTAGGAACGTCACTTCATGACCTAGTTCTTGGAACAAGCGAAGCTTATTGAAAATAACCGTATGGCCTAGGTGAATGTCAGGTGCTGTTGGATCAGCGCCCAATTTAATACGTAGAGGACGGTCTTCTTTTAGTTTTGCGATTAGCTCTTCTTCTGGAATCAGCTCTTCAACACCGCGCTTAATCTCGGCTAGTGCAGCTTCAATGCTCGCCATTCTTGTTCACTCCCACAGATTTGGCAAAAATATAATAGCTGAACATATTACTTGAATAGCGATGCATTTTGAAACACGTTAGACTAGGTAGTTGTCACTTTTTCCGTTTAATTTAGCAATCAAGTACCTCATGCATTCGATTTTTGTCCGACTTCCACTCTTGCACAAAGTATTGATCGGTTTTTTTAGTGCGCTGATTATCTTCGCGCTCTTCTTTTTACCTGATCCGCAAGACCTAGACCCGCAGCAGAGCCGATTAAAAGTTGGTCAACATTATCCTGTGCCAGTTTCCCTCGAACTCAGTGCACTAAATAGTTCATCGCCTGCGGTTCCCGCCGTGCTGCGCTGGGAGACATACAAGGTAAAAAATGGCGAGAGTGCTGCCATCTTATTTAGTCGCGTAGGGCTTTCTGCTCGTCTATTACATGAACTGGTGTCATCAGACAAAGAAGTGGAAAAACAGTTAACTCGGCTTCGACCTGGTGACCGATTGCAATTTGGTTTTGACGAAAATAACGACTTGGTGCAGCTAAGAAGAACACTAAGCGCGTTCGAGACTTTTCGTATCACATTAAAAGACGGCAAGTACGTTTCTGAAGTTGATAAAAAAGAAGTCGACTTCCAGTACAACTACGCTGAAGCCACCATCAAATCAAACTTTTGGAATGCAGGAATATCTTCTGGATTAAATGGTAACCAAATCATGGAACTGGCTGGCATATTTGGTTGGGACATCGACTTTGCTTTAGATATTCGTAAAAACGACAGCTTCCGAGTACTTTACCAAGAGGAAGTGGTAGAAGGTGAAGTAATCGGCCGTGGAAAAATCATTGCTGCGATCTTTAAAAACCAAGGCGATACCTTTACCGCAATATTGGATCAGAAAAGTGGCAAGTATTACGACGAAAATGGGCGTGCAATGAAAAAAGCATTCTTACGCGCGCCGTTGGATTTCCGTCGAGTTTCGTCTAATTTCAACCCACGCCGCTTACATCCAGTGACGGGACGCGTTCGTCCTCATAGAGGCACGGACTATGCGGCACCGGTGGGTACCCCGATTTGGGCGGCTGGTGATGGCGTCGTTCAAAAATCGTCTTACAACAAATTTAATGGTAACTACGTTTTCATTAAACATAGTAATACTTACATTACCAAGTACCTGCACTTAACCAAACGTACTGTACGAGCTGGTCAACGCGTTAAGCAAGGCCAAACCATCGGTACGCTTGGCGGAACTGGCCGTGTAACTGGCCCTCACCTGCACTATGAGTTCCTTGTGAATGGTGTCCATAAAAACCCGCGCACGGTGAATTTGCCACAATCTAAATCCCTGACAGGCAAAGCGAGACAAACTTTCATGGCAAACGCGAAAATTAGCATGGACAAGCTTGAACGCTACAGCAAACTGCTAGCAATGAAGTAAGCCAGGTATTGAAAAGGGCAGCGAAGCTGCCCTTTTTGTTTTGTCGATATCATCACGATAAAGCTTACTGTTCGGAGTGATGCTCTCTCCCGAGCATAAGCAAACACGGTGTCAGAACTAACGTTAGCAAAGTCGCAAACGCCAAACCACCCGCGACAGCGGTCGCAAGCTGAGACCACCATTGAGTGCTTGGTGCGCCAAACTCCACTTTCTGATTAACTAAGTCGATGTTCATTTCTAACACCATTGGCAATAAGCCTAATATGGTGGTCACCGTCGTGAGTAAAACGGGTCTTAAACGCTGCACACCCGTACGCAAAATAGCCTCAGATTTTTCTAAGCCACGTTTACGCATCTGATTATAAGTATCGATTAAAACAATATTGTTGTTTACCACGATACCAGCCAACGCAATCACTCCAATTCCCGACATAATGATGCCAAATGGCTTTTGGAAAATAAGTAATCCAGCGAAGACACCAACGGTAGAAAACAGCACTGCACTAAGGATTAAGAAAGCTTGATAAAAGCTATTAAACTGCGTAATTAAAATCAAAGCCATCACACCAAGCGCGACAATAAAAGCATTTTGCAAGAATGCTGATGAGTTTTCCTGCTCTTCATTTTGACCCCGAATCTTATATTCAATGCCTTCCGGTAAGTCGAGCTGTTCCATTCCAGCGGCAATCTTAGGTAACTCAAGCGCCAAATTGTAACCTTCCATCATATCCGCTTTAATATTGATAACTCGATGACCGTCGACCCGACGAATAGTGTCTTGCTTATGATCTGGTTTGATTTGAGCAAAATTCGTAATCGGTACCAGACCAGCTGCCGTTTTCACTCTCAGTTGATCAAATCGACCTATGTCGCGCTTATCTTGCGGATAGCGCACCAAAATATCGACTTCTTCATCCGCATCATCGGGCAAATAATCGCCTATTTTCAAGCCGTTCGTAACAAACTGGACGGTATTCCCGACTAAAGTAGCATCCGCTGCAAAGCGAGAGGCGTCATCTCGCTGGATATCAATTTGCCAATCAATCCCTTCCTTATTAGTGGTATCACTCAAGTTGGTCAGTGCAGGATTACCATCAGCCCAATGTCGTACTTTTTTGGCTGCTTCATCTAACGCACTAACACTCAAATTTCGTGATGACACTTCAATCACGAGATCATGCTCGACAGGCGGTCCTGCGTCCGGGAATTTATACTCAAGTTCAACACCATAAAAGCGGTCTGTCGTCTCTTTTAGTTCCTCAATAATGGTTTTCACTTTGCGTCGATACTGCCAATCCACAGGCGTTATTTGAATCTGGCCAATCTCGTCCCCATTATCGCTCGATCCTGTGCGCGTGTAGACACTTTCAAACTCGTCATGACCAAGCATCACCTTCTCGATTTCGCGCATAACAACATCTTTTTCGTAAACAGACAGGTCACCATAAGAACGAACTTTAACGGTAAAAAAGGCAGGGTCCACCTCAGGGAAAAACTCTGCACCCAAGCCAGCTTTGTTGTAAGTGAAGCCGACACCTGCCGCTAGCAGTATCGCGCTGAGTAAGACCTTCCATGGATGACGAATCGCTACCGACAGAGTCTGGTAATAAAGCTTGGTAATGCCAGTCGCTTTTTCAAAGTTGCCGTTATGCAGCTCCACCATTTCTCGCTGAGCTTTCTGATTGACTACTTGAGGCTTGCCAATGATCCCACCGATGACAGGAACGAACAATAAAGCCATCATCAGCGAAGCGGCCAAGGTAGCAATTAAAGTAAGTGGTAAGTACTTCATGAACTCACCAGTGATGTCTGGCCAGAAAAGTAACGGAGCAAACGCAGCCAATGTGGTTGCTGTGGATGCGGTAATAGGCCAGGCCATTCGCTTTGCTGCATCTCGATAGGCTTCTTTACGTGGCGTTCCTTCTTGCATGCGCCGATCTGCAAACTCTGTCACCACAATGGCACCATCCACCAACATGCCTACCGCCATAATTAAAGCAAACAGTACGACGATATTGACCGTCAGCCCAAATACCGATAACACCAACAACCCAGTCAAGAACGATCCTGGAATAGAAATCCCCACGAGAAGCGCGGTCCTAACCCCCAATATGGCAATAATGACGATAACTACGAGGATAATTGCGGATAAGATATTGTTTTGTAGATCACTGAGCATCAATTTGACATCGTCGGATTGATCCCAAGTGTATTTAACTTGCAAATTGTCGGGCCACTCGGCGCGCTTCTGTCCCTGAGCCAGTACTTCTTTTACCAGCTCAACCGTTTCAATAATGTTTTCCCCTGCTCGTTTTTTTACATCCAAAACGATGGCAGATTCGCCATCTAAACGAGCAAAACTTTCAGGATCGCGAAATGCACGTCGTACTGTCGCCACATCGCCAAAAGTGATCACCTCTTTGCCATTCACCTTGATCGGTAGTTCAAGCACATCTTTCAGTGAATCAAAAACCGATGGGACTTTTACCGAAAAGCGTCCATACCCAGTATCGACAAACCCCGCTGCCACAACTCGGTTATTCAAGGCAATTAAATTATAGATATCCGCTTGATCGAGACCGTAGCTTTCCATCAATAGCGGATCGACAACTATCTCCACGATGTCTTCGCGATCTCCTGCGATTTCAACCTCAAGAACCTGACGGAAACTTTCCAAACGATCACGTAACGTTCTGGCAATCTGAACAATGGTTCGCTCTGGTACGGTGCCATAGAGCACAACGGTCAACACAGGCTCTTCAGATGCAAACGTGACTTCGTTTACCGTTGGCTCATCACTGTCCTCTGGTAACTTTGGCTTCGCAAGATCAACCGCATCACGCACATCTGCCATCGCTTTATCAAGATCCACTCCGACACTAAATTCCAGCGTCACCGAAGCATGACCTTCTGATGCCACAGAGGTCATCTCTTTTACGCCTTCAATTGAACGCAGCTCTTGCTCTATTGGGCGAACCAATAAACGCTCGGCATCGACAGGAGAAATACCTTGATGTCCAACAGAAACATAAATGATCGGAATGGTAATATCAGGGCTCGATTCCTTGGGGATTGTGACGTAAGTAATGACACCTGCAATTAATATCATCACCAATAATGTCAGCATAGTGCGAGCGCGAGATAACGCAGCATCAATCAGAGTGTACATAGGTGCTCCTTACTGCTCATTAGCTGCTTCAAGAACTACGTCATCAACTTTATTGGCCAGTACTTGATCACCATCTCGCACAAAACCTTGTCCCAGCACGATAATATCTACACGCTCTCCTAACCCAGAGAGCCACACACCATCATCCTCGGCCTTAACGAGTTGAATTGGAACAAACTCAACATGCTCATTACGCAGTGTCTTGACACCTAAGTTACCTTCTTCATCTAGTGCTAACATGGCAGCCGTAATCTTTACCGCCAACACTTCACTCAAAGGCAGCTGTACTTCTGCGCTCATACCGGCAGGAATTCTTGCGTCTTGATTATCAATTTCGATTTCAATTGGAAATGTATTAGTAGAAGCAGAAGAAACACGTCCAATGTAGCGCACACGACCTTGATGATGCTGTTGGTTAATGGTTCTTACGTCGGCTTCTAGGCCTTCCTTAAGGTATTGTATATGCCGTTCACTGACATCGGCTTCAATCACTAGAGTATCCAAATCAATGACCGTCGCAATGGGATCGCCAATCCCGACAAAATCACCTAACTCAACAAAGTGATGATCTACGATGCCATCAAATGGCGCTTTAACCTCAGTATTTCTTAAAGCCGTTTGCACGTTACTCAAATTCGCACGTGCATCTACCAACGCTGCTTGCGCTGTCGCAAATGCAACCTCACCTTGCAGTCCGCGACTTTTTAGCGATTTAGCTGCATTAAACTCTTTCTCTTTAACCAACAGCATCGCCTGGGCCCGTTTAAGTTGAATGCCAAGGTCGCGCTTATCGATGTTTGCGATCACTTGTCCCTGTTTGACCGCTTGGCCTTTCTTTATGTTAAGACTGACTATTTTACCGGCAACTTCGGCGCCAAGACGCGCTTGACGATTGGGCGCTGTTCGTCCATACAATTCAATGGTTTTACTGGTAGGTTCGGCAAGAAAAGTATCAAACATCACCTTTGCAAGTGGTGTCGTGTTCGTGGATGTTGAAGAGTTAGGATGATCATCTTGTGCTTTGAGTTGGCCGATGGTTAGCCATGCAACAAGAAGTAAGACGAGGATAAGAGATACTAGCCAAGGGCGCTCGACAATTCGGCGTCCAAAAGAAAGTCCAGACATATAAAGTCCTTTTTATTATTTCTCTGCATATCTGCGAGCGTGTGCTTTACGTGACATCCTTCTACATAAAGCACAGGCAGCCATTAGCTGCCTGTTAGGTGTTAATTACACACTGAACGATGCACCACAACCACATGTTGTCGTTGCATTTGGGTTATTTACGAAGAAGCGCGCTCCTTCCAACCCTTCTGTGTAGTCAACAATACCGCCAACGAGATATTGCAGACTCATAGGGTCTACAACCAGTGTTACACCACTGTTTACGATTGTCGTATCGCCTTCGTTTACATTTTCATCAAAAGTAAAGCCGTATTGGAAGCCGCTGCAGCCGCCGCCAGTAATGTATACGCGCAGTTTCAATGCTGGGTTTTCTTCTTCAGCAATCAATGCTTTAACGCGAGATGCTGCTGCGTCAGAAAAAGATAATGGTACGTTTACTTCGCTCACGAAGACCTCTCTCACTCGTGTAATGCGTCAAGCCTGAAGCAAGACGTCAAATTTGTGCTAATTGAGACGATTATCCAATACCTGACAAACTCGTTCAAGTATTCGCCGCCGATTCTTTATAACAGATGCGGATATATAAGATTACACTGCGAAACAACACATAAATTAAGCAAAACGTTTCTAACTTGATTATAGCTAGGTACAATGCGCTCCACTTGGTCCGAGCAATCAAAAGAGGATAACCCCATGACCAAATCATCAGAGCTGTATCAAAAAGCTCAGCAAACCATCCCTGGCGGTGTCAATTCACCAGTTCGTGCATTCAACGGCGTTGGCGGTTCTCCGCTATTTATCGAACGAGCAGACGGTCCACTGATTTTTGATGCCGATGGTAAAGCGTATATTGATTACGTTGGCTCTTGGGGTCCAATGATTCTTGGCCACAACCACGCAGTTATCCGCGAAGCAGTAATTGATGCAGCGCAACGCGGTCTTAGCTTCGGTGCGCCAACAGAACTTGAAATCGCGATGGCAGAATTAGTTTCTGAGCTTGTTCCATCAATGGAGCAAATCCGCATGGTAAGTTCTGGTACTGAAGCTACGATGAGCGCGATTCGTCTTGCACGTGGCTTCACCGGTCGCGACAAGATCATGAAATTTGAAGGTTGTTACCACGGCCACGCTGACAGCTTGCTAGTAAAAGCAGGTTCTGGTGCACTAACTCTAGGTCAACCAAGCTCTCCTGGCGTTCCTGCAGATTTTGCTAAGCACACGCTAACAGCAACATTCAACGACCTAGATTCTGTACGCGAGCTATTTGCTGCTAACAAAGGCGAAATTGCTTGTATCATCGTTGAGCCAGTAGCAGGCAACATGAACTGTATTCCACCAGTGGAAGGCTTCCACGAAGGGCTACGTGAAATCTGTGATCAAGAAGGCGCGCTACTAATTTTTGATGAAGTAATGACAGGCTTCCGTGTTGCTCTAGGCGGCGCGCAAGCACACTACAACATCAAACCCGACCTAACGACACTGGGTAAAGTGATTGGTGGCGGTATGCCAGTAGGTGCTTTCGGTGGCCGTAAAGAAGTGATGCAATACGTTGCACCTACAGGCCCAGTTTACCAAGCTGGTACCCTTTCCGGTAACCCTGTCGCAATGGCAGCAGGCTACGCATGTTTGAACCTTCTAAAAGAAGAAGGCAACGAAAAGCGCCTAGCTTCTAAAACGAAACAACTTGCTGAAGGCTTTAAGTCTCTAGCAGAAAAACACGGTATTCCGCTAGTTGTTAACCAAGTGGGCGGTATGTTCGGCTTCTTCTTCACTGACCAGGAAAAAGTAACTTGCTACGAAGACGTAACGAAGTGCGATGTAGAACGCTTCAAGCGTTTCTTCCACTTAATGCTAAAACACGGTGTCTACCTTGCGCCATCTGCGTTTGAAGCGAGCTTTACTTCACTCGCTCATGGTTCAAAAGAGATTGATGCCACATTAGAAGCGGCTGACCGCTGTTTTGCTGTTCTTGCAGAAGAAGCGAAATAATCGCTAAAAACGGCGATAACGCATTTAGAAAAGGACCGTAACGGTCCTTTTTTATTGCCAATTCAAAATAACCAATATCGCTAATACCCCAACGACAATGCCAAACCACGGTATTCGCTTAGCTTTTTTCTCGGTTTGACACTTTTTATCACCGTTGCAACAACCCATAGCTCATCTCTTGATTGATAACCGACTGATTTGTAGTCATTATAGCAAGGTACATCGCCCTGCTCTAATTCGGCATTGTCATAAGCTTGAAAGAGTTAAGAGTGCAAAGTAATAAAGGTTACACGCCATCATTGAAGGCATAAACCGTAAACGTCACCTGTAAGTTGGACTAATACCATGCCAAATAATGTAAAAATAACGTCGAGTCACCGAGTACTAATGGTTGCTTTACTCGCCGCTGCTTTTGCTTGCTACTTATTGGTTGAGCCATATATCAATTCCATTGTGATGGCTTTTATCATTTCTTTGCTCATGTTTCCGATACACGAATGGTTTGAGCAGAAAATTCCCAAGCACCCAAATATGGCAGCACTGCTGTCATGTGTCGTCTTGACGTTTATTATTGTTATCCCGCTTTTATTTGTGTTTGCCGCCATTGTTCAGCAAGGCTCTGTTTTCTCACAAAATACATATAATTGGGTTACCAATGGTGGTATCCAAGATATATTCCAACATCCTTTCGTTATCAAAGGCTTAGCGATTGTTAATGAGTACTTACCTTTTGATAAAATCGAGCCCAAAGCCATTGCTGAGAAAATTGGTCAATTTGCCACATCGTTTGGCTCTAACTTAGTTGCTATCAGCGCAAAGATTTTAGGAGACGCAACCAACTTCCTAATGAACTTCTTCCTGATGCTGTTTGTGCTGTTTTTTCTGCTTCGTGACCACGACAAAATTATCTCTGCGATTCGTCATATCCTGCCACTCTCACGTAGCCAAGAAGACCGCATATTGACAGAGATAGAGCAAGTTTCTAAATCAGCCGTGATGGGCTCATTCATGACAGCGATTGCTCAAGGTTTGGCTGGCGGTATCGGTATGTGGCTCGCCGGTTTCCCTGGGTTATTTTGGGGAACAATGATGGGCTTTGCATCATTCATTCCAGTGGTAGGAACCGCGCTAATCTGGATTCCTGCAGCAGCGTACTTGTTCTTAACAGGCGATATGACTTGGGCTATCTTCTTGACGGTGTGGAGTGTAGTTATCGTTGGCTCTATAGATAACCTATTACGTCCGTTGCTAATGCAAGGCAGCGCCGGCATGAATACTCTTATGATTTTCTTCTCATTACTGGGTGGTCTGCATCTGTTTGGTTTGATTGGTCTTATCTACGGCCCACTTATTTTTGCCGTGACCATGGTACTGTTTAATATCTACGAGGAAGAATTCAAAGACTTCCTTAACCAACAAGACAACAGCTAGTCACCGCTTAATCACTTCAAGCTTGGGGCAGATTGTGCGAAAATCTGCCCCAAATTATTTCTGATGAACCAAATTTATGTCTGCTTATATCGCTCCTAGCCAAATAGCTCAGCGCCAACTTGAATACTTCAACGGAAAACACGTTTTAGTCGCTGGTGAAGTTGAAGACCTATTTCCTCTTGAGTTAGTGGCTCATTGTGAGTCTGTTGAAGTGTTTACTTCCAACTATAGCTACTACCGCCAAATTCAAACCTCTGACAAAGTGAAAAGTCATTTTGGCTCTGTGTTTGATGTTGAAACAAAAGCAGACATGGTCCTTTTATACTGGCCAAAAGCAAAAGCTGAAGCAGAATACTTGCTGGCGATGTTGATGGCGAAACTGGGCATTAACACTGAAATCGTCATCGTTGGTGAAAACCGCTCCGGCATCAAGAGCATCGAGAAGATGTTCCAAGAATACGGCCCAGTGAACAAGTACGACTCTGCTCGTCGCTGCTCATTTTACTGGGGTAATTGCCTCAATGAGCCAAAACCTTTCAACCAAGCAGATTGGTTTAAGTCTTACACTGTTACACTCGGTGAGCAGTCACTAGCGGTTAAGAGCCTACCTGGCGTATTCAGCCATGGCGAGTTCGACTTAGGTAGCCGATTGCTGCTTGAAACCTTACCTAAGCTGTCGGGCAAAGTGCTCGACTTTGGTTGTGGTGCAGGTGTACTCGGTGCGTTTATGGCGAAAGCGAATCCAGAGATCGCGATTGAGATGTGTGACATTAATGCTTATGCGATCACTTCTAGCCAAGCCACATTAGAAGCGAATGGTTTATCCGGAAGCGTATTTGCATCAGATATATACTCGGATACCGCAAAAGACTACCGCTTTATCGTCAGCAACCCGCCATTCCACAGTGGTCTAGACACAAATTACAACGCAGCGGAAACCTTGTTGGGTCAGGCACCACAATATCTAACCAAAGACGGCGAAATGGTGATTGTCGCGAATAGCTTCTTAAAATACCCACCAATTATCGAGCGGGCGTTTAATAATTGCGAGACGCTAAATAAGACCAATAAATTTTCTATCTACTACGCGAAAAAATCATAACTTCCCCCCGCGCAGGCACAAACCTGCGCGATTTTTTCTCATAAATTCAACACTCATAAGAAAAACTGCGTCACCCTGCACGCTTTACAACTAACTTTCTTGTCAAAGAAAAAAAACTCGTTAATTTTGTTAATTCTATCTAGTTGAACATCTTATCCGTTTTTAACGAGAACCTCGGCAGCGAAGTATGTTTTAGAACTGCCCATTATGAGTTGTAATCTTATCCATGTTTAAATTCTACAAAAAACAGAAATTTAAGCGCCTTCAGAGTACACTGATGACCGCATTTCTGGTGCTCAGTATCACACCTCTTACCATTACTGCGATCTTTTTCTTGCAGTCCCACAGTAAAGATCTGCAAGAACAAAGCACCTCGCACTTACTGTCTGTTCGAGATACAAAACAGCAGCAAATCATCGACTACTTTGAGGCACGAGAAACCGAAGTCATGGGCTTTGTGCGCTCAGAGTTGGCTTACGCCAGTGGTGGCCGATTCTACGGTCTCGTCAATGCTTTTAGTCGTTTAGGCAATGATATTGAAGAGTCTCGTAAAAACGCCCAACAGCGCTACATCGAGGGCAGCGGAGACCAAATCAAAACCTCAACGTTACCCGAGTCATCCAACTATGTAGGAAGTGAACGTTACCGGCTTTTACATAAACGCTATCATTGGGCCTACTTAGAGCTCCTCAAGCGCTCTGATTTTAATGACATTTTGCTGGTAGACATCAATGGTAACGTCACCTACTCGATCAACAAAGACGATAACTACGGAACGAACTTGTTATCAGGCCCCTACAAAGACTCGGCACTTGGCAAAACTTTCAAGCGTCTCGCCGATGATGTGACTGAACGTCGAAAAGTAAACGAAGACTACACTCCTGTGATTGTGTCTGACTTCGAGCTGGAAGGGGGGAAATCAGTCGCTTGGCTAGGTGCACCAATTGTTCAGCAAGGTTATCTACACAGCTATGCCATGTTCCGCTTGCCAAATAATGGCATCACTAAGTTAGCCGCAGACGCTAATCGAGAGTCATCCATTAACACCCTGCTGGTTGGAAATGATCACCAACCTCGCACAATTAACACGAAACAAGACGACATTAAGAACAGTTTAGAAGTGATCGATAAAGCACTCTCTGGTGCGTTTGGTGTCGGCACTTACACGAACGGCTTAGGTGAAGAAATCATCGCGGCTTATGCACCGATTGAAACTCGTGGTGTGATTTGGGCGCTCGTCGTACAGTTACCAGAAAACGAAGCTTTCGCTCGTATCCATCAACTCGAAAAACTATTCGTTATCGCTATGTTGATCGCCATTATCCTTGTGGTGATAGCTTCTCACTATTTATCAAACTTTATCACTTCTCCGTTGCTGAAATTGACTTGGGTTGCCGAAAAGGTCTCTGCAGGGGATCTTGATGACACGTCTTTTAATACGGTTCGTAAAGATGAAATTGGTCGGCTTGCGTTAAGCTTTGAACGAATGCAACGCTCTATTCGAGAGAAGATTCAAACCATTAAGAAGCAAAATGAAGAACTAGAAAGCAACATACAGATCATTCAAAAACAGAATGAAGAACTGCAATTGGCCGATAAATTAAAAGATGAATTCTTAGCCACGACTTCTCATGAACTTCGTACACCGTTACACGGCATGGTCGGGATTGCTGAAACCTTAGCGTCCGGCGCCAATGGTGCGATCCCCGCTAGCCAGAAATATCAGCTTGATATCATCATTAAAAGTGGTCAGCGTCTCGCTAATCTAGTCGATGACTTGTTGGATTATCATAAAATGCGTTATGGAAGCATGGATATCCAGAAATCAGCAGTGAGTTTGGGCAGTGCAACACGATTGGTTTTAGAGCTTTCTAGCCATTTACTCGGAAGTAAAACCATCCGCATCATCAACCAAGTCCCAGCGGATTTAAAAGCAGTGTCAGCTGACCCGCAACGCCTTGAACAAGTGCTATATAACCTGATTGGCAATGCGATTAAATACACCTCAGAAGGTAAAATTGTTATCTCCGCTAATGTGGTAGATGATCATGTACGCGTACAAGTCGTGGATACTGGACAAGGAATTCCCGCAGAACAACTTGAACATATTTTTGAACCACTCATCCAAGCAGGGCAAGACGCGAGCCGTTATCGTCAAGGTGCAGGACTTGGGCTCTCCATTAGCCGTCAATTGATCGAATTAATGGGAGGCTCGTTATACGTCAGTAGCCAACCAATGGTCGGAACTACCTTCAGTTTCACTTTACCGCTCGCCAGTGAAGAAGAAATCCAAGCAACCCAGACTCTAGCTGCGCACGGGCACTTCCAAATTCCTGAAGTTAATGTAGAGAACAGCGAAGACTTATCACTTCCAGAGAACCCAGACGGCCCGTTACTGTATGTTGCTGACGATGAACCAGTAAACTTACGCGTGCTTGAAAGCTTTTTACGTTTAGAGGGCTATCGTGTGCGTACCGTCTCCGATGGGCCAGAAACGTTAGCGCTCGTCGAGCAAGAGAAGCCGGAACTTCTGTTATTGGATATCATGATGCCAGGCATGAGCGGCTACCAAGTTTGTAGTGAACTACGTGAAACCTATGATCATGCCGAGTTGCCAATCATTATGCTCACCGCACTCAGTCAAACAGAAGATCGTGTAAGAGGTTTTGAAGCAGGAGCCAACGACTATTTATCGAAACCATTTAATAAACAAGAGTTGGCGGCACGTATCCAAGCGCATTTAACGGCAAGTAAAGCAGAAATGCGCCATATGGAAAACAAAGTGTTAGAGTCTGAACTTAGACAGCGAGCAGTCGTTGAAGCAAGCTTACTTGAGACTCAAGGTCGTTTGTTGGAACAGCTAGAATCGGCTCCTGAAGCAATCATCTGTCTACGTGAAGACAAGCGTATTCGCTTTGCTAACGAAGCTGCTTGTAAGCTATTCAAGCGCAGCTTAGAACAGCTAAAGCGCTCATCTGCTGATGAGCTGATTGCCCCTAAATATCTAACCGTCAAACAACCTCATTACTGTGGCAAGATTGATATCTATATTGAAGATATTCGTCAGAACATCGAAGCAGACATTCTTAAGCTCCCTGAAGGTTCAGGGTTAGATATCATGTACATCTTTAATGTCGGCGGTGGAGCCAGTGCCGCTCGCATACATAATCTAGAAACCGCCGTAGAAGTGCTTTCAAGTTATGCATTTGATGGTGACAAAGACCAATTGCAAAAGCTAAAAGAGCTTGGCGGAGAATTTACGCGCCTTGCAGACAAAGCACTCGGTAATAAAAAGGACAAGCAAGAACTTATGCGAGAAGTTCTAGTAGACGCAATGACACATGCTTTAGAGTATTGGGAATCTGTAACGGGTGAAAGTAAGTTCGCATTTGCAGAGCAAAGTGGCTTGTGGCGCGTTTATCTAGACCGTAGTACTTTGCAAACACGCACTTTAGATAAATACATGCGTATAGAAACATTACCCAAAACACCACGTTGGAGAACGGTGCTAAGCTCGATAGAGTTCATTCTCGAACACTGCAAAGAACAGAGCCCCGAGAGAGCATACATAGAAGCACAACGAGATAAACTACAGCGACTATTGACCAGCTAATATTTATCAAAAAACTAGCCCAGCGTGCATGCTGGGCTTTTTTGTTATTCGAGTATTCCCTTCCTAGAGATAAAAGAGACCGCCTCTTCCTACCCCGTTAACATATTTCCAATAACGAACATTCGGTTAGACAACGCTATCTATTGTTGGTATTCAAAACGTACGACCTTATCCATTTAACTTGTCTTAACTAGGTAAGTTCGAGCAACCGAAAAACTTCATTCATACAACAAAAAAAGGACAACAAACGGAAGAAAACTGTCGATAAAAAAGGCCATTTTTCAGATAACAAGCGGATTTTGACGAACTATTGATAGAGATTGCGAACTTAATCACAACAGAACGGCAGATTAATTTTTAGCTGATTAATTAACACCATTTCTGCATGTGAGCGAGATCTCCGAACCTAGAAACCAAGCAGGAAACGTATATTTAAAAAGGACCAACAGGTTAGTAATCACCAACACTCATTATTAACAAGGATATAAACTGCGACGCATATCAACGTTTATTTTTTGGCCCAATGCTGGTTAAAATTAGCCAAAATAACGTTTATAACGGAGAGCTCAGAGATTTTAACGTTTTTAACGGGAATCAAGTTTGATTATTTTATGGATAAGGTGTTTTCTTACTCCTGCCTAAGGCCTACAGGCCACTCTTGGCGAAACTCAATGTTGTAATGAGTAAGGCATGTACAAGAGGTAGGTCTTAGAGAGTGTTTATCAATTGATGACATTCAATTCCATTTAGTGAAATGAAAGCAAATAGTAAGGAACAGCTATGCTTGCCAATATTAAAAAAACAGCACTAGCAACAGCAATTATTGCAACGGCTACTACAGGTTTTGCATCGGTAGCTACTGCGGCTGAACGCAGTGAACTGACTATCCACCCTAAAGAGTTTACAACTTTCGTTCGTAACTTTAACCCTTTCTTGGGTGCAACTAACCTGCACACAACAACCGACTTTATTTACGAGCCGCTCGTTGTTTTTAACGAAATGCACGGTAACACGCCTGTATTTCGTCTAGCAGAAAACTTTACCATGGCTGATGACCTGATGAGCGTAACCTTCGATATCCGTAAGGGCGTAAAATGGTCTGATGGCAAAGCGTTTACCGCTGATGACGTTGTTTATTCTTTCAACCTAGTGAAAGAGAAGCCAGAGCTAGACCAGTCTGGTATCAACTCTTGGGTGACTGGCGTAGAAAAAGTTAACGACTACCAAGTTAAATTCCGTCTAAGCGAAGCAAACTCAAACGTTCCTTACGAAATTGCGAAAGTACCCGTCGTACCTAAGCACGTATGGAGCAAAGTAAAAGATCCAGCTACATTCACAAACGAAAATCCAGTAGGAAGTGGTCCATTTACTGAAATCGACACTTTCACACCGCAGCTATATATCCAGTGTGAGAACCCGAATTATTGGGATGCAGACAACCTAGATGTAGATTGTCTGCGTGTGCCACAAATCGCGAACAACGACCAATTCTTGGGCAAGATCGTTAACGGCGAAATGGACTGGACGTCTTCATTCGTACCAGACATCGACCGTACGTACGCTGCAGCAAGTCCGAATCACCACTACTGGTACCCACCAGCGGGTACTCAAGCATTTGTAGTGAACTTCAAAAACCCAGACGCTGCGAAAAACGAAGCGCTAACTAACGTTGACTTCCGTCGTGCGTTCTCTATGGCGCTAGACCGTCAAACTATCATTGATATCGCTTTCTACGGCGGCGGTACAGTGAACGACTTCGCATCTGGCCTTGGCTACGCATTCGAAGCTTGGTCTGATGAAGAGACACACAACAAGTACAAAGGCTACAACACATACAACGCGGAAGGTGCGAAAAAGCTTCTAGCTAAAGCTGGCTTCAAAGATGTAAACAAAGATGGCTTTGTGGATACACCATCTGGCAAGTCTTTCGAGCTTCTAATTCAATCACCAAACGGTTGGACTGACTTCAACAACACAGTACAACTAGCCGTTGAGCAACTAGCAGAAGTGGGCATTAAAGCTCGTGCTCGTACACCGGACTTCTCGGTATACAACCAAGCAATGCTAGAAGGTACTTACGACGTTGCTTACACCAACTACTTCCACGGTGCAGATCCACACTTGTACTGGGATAGTGGCTACAACTCGAAGCTACAAGCTGGTGACGGCATGCCTCGCTTTGCAATGCACTTCTACAAGAACGATAAGCTAGACGGTCTTCTTAACAGCTTCTACAAGACAGCAGATAAGCAAGAACAACTAGAGATCGCTCATGGCATTCAGAAGATCATTGCTCAGGACCAAGTAACTATTCCTGTGCTATCTGGCGCGTACATGTACCAATACAACACAACTCGCTTCACTGGTTGGTGGAACGAAGAAAACCCTAAGGGCCGTCCAAACATTTGGGCAGGTATCCCAGAGCGTCTACTTCACGTACTGGACCTAAAACCAGTTAAATAAGTAGAAGTTCATTTCAAGCGGCATACATCCCGTGTGCCGCCTATAAAAATCCCTTGTTAACGAAACCAATATGTGGCGCTCGTCGTCAGGGGATTTTTCGCTCTAAATTTCGCTAGGAGCGACCTGAAACCAGAGACAGGGAAAAAATCTGGGTGAGTAAGGTGTGAGTTATGGGTTATTTTTTAAGACGTTTGTCGTTCTATCTTGTCGCGCTCTTAGTTGCAGCGACGTTAAACTTTATTATTCCGCGAGCAATGCCTGGTGACCCAGTTACCATGATGTTTGCTAATGCTTCAGTACAGGTGACTCCAGAACGAATCGCAGCAATGAAAGAACTGCTCGGTTTCGTTGATGGGCCAATTTACATTCAGTACTTCTCGTACATTAAAAACATTCTAAGTTGGGAATTGGGCACCTCAATCCAGTTCTACCCACTTTCAGTTAATTCTTTACTAGGTAGTGCATTTGGCTGGTCACTATTTCTAGCTGGTACTGCGGTTGTACTTTCTTTCTCCATCGCTTCTGTCCTTGGTATTTTTGCCGCCTGGAAGCGCGGTAGTAAGTACGATGCATTCGTAACGCCTGGCACATTGATCATTCAAGCTATTCCACAAATGGTTATCGCAATGTTAGCGCTGTTTACCTTTGCGATTGGCCTGAAATGGTTCCCATCTGGCTATGCTTACACGCCAGGTACTATTCCTGATTGGACAAGCTGGGAGTTCATCAAGAACGTGGGTTACCACGCTGTACTACCTCTATTCTGTGCAACCATCGTTCAAATTGGTGGCTTCCTAGTTAACATGCGTAACAACATGATCAACCTTCTCGCCGAAGACTATATCACGATGGCTAAAGGTAAAGGGCTGAGTGAAAACCGCGTCGTCTTTAATTACGCTGCACGTAACGCACTACTTCCAAGTGTTACCGCACTGTCTATGTCTCTAGGTATGGCCATCGGTGGTCAATTAATCATCGAGATGATTTTCAACTACCCAGGCCTAGGTACTGTTCTATTGAACGCAATTCACGCTCGTGACTACCAAGTACTTCAAGGTCAGTTAATTATCATGACGATGTTCATGCTGTGCTTCAACTTAATGGCTGACATGCTGTACATGATTCTAGACCCTCGCCTACGTACGGGAGGCAAATAATCATGAAAGAACTATTCAAACTTATTTTAGGTAACGCATTCGCTCGCATTGGTCTTGGCATTGTTACGCTGTTCGTGTTCGTTGCGATTGCCGCTCCTTTACTTACAAAGCATGCGCCAGACAAGCGAACCGGTAACCCGCACGAATACCCAAGCTTTGTTGTAAAACAGGCACAAAACAATCCTGATGGTTGGGTCGCTAAAAACCTAGCAGACGATCGTCGTACGCTGATTATGTCTAAAAAGGCCGACCACGTATTAGGTACTAGCCGAATGGGTCGCGATATCTGGTCGCAAGTGGCTTACGGTGCACGAGTATCACTGGGTGTAGGCTTTGGCGCTGGCATCATCGTGTGCTTCTTAGCAACAGTCATTGGTATATCGGCAGGTTACTTCGGCGGCAAAGTGGATGACGTATTGAGTGCCGCGATGAACATCATGTTAGTAATCCCGCAGTATCCATTGCTATTCGTGTTGGCGGCCTTTATCGGTGAAGCAGGCCCACTCACCATTGCCTTGATTATCGCTGGTACTTCTTGGGCATGGGGTGCACGTGTTGTCCGCTCTCAAACTATGGCACTACGCGAGAAAGAGTTCGTTAAAGCTGCCGAAGTATTGGGAGAGTCTTCATTCCGCATCATCTTCGTTGAGATTTTACCAAACCTTATCCCAATTGTCGGTGCGAGCTTCATTGGCTCAGTAATGCTGGCGATCAACACTGAAGCGGTCATTTCGTTCCTAGGTTTGGGTGATGCCAACACGATCAGTTGGGGCATCATGCTTTACAACGTGCAAACCTCATCAGCCATGCTGATTGGCGCATGGTGGGAAGTACTAGCACCTTGTATTGCCCTAACACTACTGGTTACTGGTCTTGCTCTGTTGAACTTTGCCGTTGACGAAATTGCGAACCCTCAACTTCGTTCTCACAAAGGCATGAAACGCTGGAAAAAACTAGCAGCAAAAGACAAGAAAGAGCGTGAGCCTGAACTGGCACCACAAAATGCACTATGGAGCGGAGATAAATAATCATGACTGCACCACTAATTTCCATCCGTAACCTATGCGTAGACTACATCACAGACGCGGGCGATGTCCGCGCCTGTAACAACGTGAGCTTCGACATTGCACCAGGTGAAGTATTCGGTCTGGCTGGTGAATCTGGCTGTGGCAAATCCACTGTTGCCTTCTCACTAATGCGCCTTCATAAGCCACCAGCGTTTATCACAGGTGGTGAGGTTATCTTCAACGGTGAAGATATCCTTCAGTACAGCGATGATCGCATGCAAGCGTTCCGCTGGAGTGAAATGTCGATGGTATTCCAGAGTGCGATGAACGCTTTGAACCCTGTTCTAACCATGGAAGAGCAGTTCTGTGACGTCATCATGCGTCATACCAATATGACTCGCGCTCAAGCAAAAACACGCGCTGAAGGTCTGCTGGAAATCGTTGATATCCACCCTAGCCGATTGAGTGATTACCCGCACCAGTTCTCTGGTGGTATGCGTCAACGTCTAGTAATCGCAATCGCTTTGGCTCTGAACCCAAAAATGATCATCATGGACGAACCGACTACCGCATTGGATGTAGTGGTTCAACGTGAAATTCTACAAAAAATTTACGCGCTTAAAGAAGAGTTTGGTTTCTCAATTCTGTTCATCACACATGACTTGTCATTGATGGTCGAGTTCTCGGATCGTATCGGCATCATGTACTCAGGTGAGTTGATTGAAGTCGCGCCTTCTAAGCAAATTCTGGAAAGTCCTTACCACCCTTACACCAAAGGTTTGGGTAGCTCTTTCCCTCCACTAACTGGACCAAAGACCAAATTGACTGGCATTCCAGGTAACCCGTTGAACTTGCTAGAAGTTCCACAGGGCTGCCGCTTCCAAGCTCGTTGCGACCGCGTACATGAAGCATGTACACGTGTACCAACCCAATTACGTCAAATTGAACCAGGTCGCCTCTCAAATTGCCATTTGTACGGCGACACCATTGCTCAAGCTAAGGTTTAACAACAAAAAAACGCTAGCTAAGAACAAAAATTACACTGGAGAGAATTATGAGCAAACAATTCGGCGAACTGCTGATTGAGGGTAAAAATGTCGTTAAGGACTTCCCTTTAAACAGTAACTCAATCAAACAATCTAAGATGCGCGCAATCAACGACGTCTCTTTCAAAATGTACAAGAGCCGCGGCTTGTCAGTGGTAGGTGAATCTGGTTCAGGTAAGTCTACTACTGCAAAAATGATTGCAAAAATGTACGCACCAACCGATGGCATCATTGAATACAAAGGTCGTGATATCCAAGACATCACCTCTCGTCACGATTTAATGACCTACCGTGAAGGTGTACAAATGGTGTGGCAAGACCCGTTTGGCTCGCTAAACCCAACGCACAATATCTTCCACCATATTGCGCGCCCGCTGCTGATTCATAAGAAAGTAGCACCGGGCAACAAGAAAGAACTGGAAGAGCGTGTGTACGACCTACTTGAACAAGTTGGTCTTATTCCACCAAAAGAAACGGCGCAAAAGTTCCCGCACCAGCTATCTGGCGGTCAGCGTCAACGTGTAAACCTAGCTCGTAACATCGCAGTTGGTGCAGAAGTGGTATTGGCGGATGAGCCAACATCGATGCTCGATGTATCAATCCGTGCCGGTGTTCTGAACTTGATGGAAGAGATGAAGTTCGAGAAACAAATGTCTCTGCTTTACATCACTCACGACATCGCAACAGCGCGTTACATTGCTGAAGATCTCGCGGTCATGTACGTAGGTCACATGGTTGAATGGGGCGATACTGAAGAAATCATTCACGATCCTCAACACCCATATACGCAACTGTTGGTATCTGCGGTTCCAGATCCATCGAAGTCTATTCACGAGAAACTGAAAGGCAACAAAGGGGAAATCCCACTTTGGACACCCGAATCTGTCGGCTGTCCATTTGCTGGACGTTGTGTACACGCTACCGACAAATGTCGCGAACGACTACCGGGCGTCACTCAACTGTCCGACAACCACTTTGTCCGCTGTTACTTATTTGAAGATTAATCATAACGAGGGTCAGGTTCAGCCTGGCCCCTTCCTGTTTTTATCGTTTCCCGGAGACATTGAATGCTGCTACTGACTAACCACATTGGTTATGAACGTCTGGGCCCAAAGAAAGCCATTATCCAGACCGAACAACCACACTTGTCTTCTTACACTGCTCAATTGATTTGTGCCACTAGCGAGAAAACCGTGGCAACTTTTGCGGTTGAAGAACAAGGTAAAGTGGCGAACTGGCATCAGGGCTATTTCTACCTCATCGACTTTTCCTCTTTCACAACGTCAGGTGACTATTTCTTGCAAGTAGAAGATACGCGCTCTTCCTCTTTCATCGTTGGCGAACACATTCTGTTGGATCAAACTTTGTCAGATGTGATCCACTACTTCAAATCGCAACGTTGCGGCGGGATCTTCGATCAACAAGATCGACTACTTCCAGTACTAAACTCCAATAAAAAGGTTGATGTACACGGCGGCTGGTACGACGCATCAGGAGACGTTAGCAAGTATTTAAGTCACCTTTCATACGCGAATTATTTGAATCCTCAACAAACCCCAATGGTGGTTTGGAACATCCTAAAAGGGGTTTCGTTGCTTGAAGGAAGCGAAGACATTGCAGCTTTCACACGTACACGTCTGATTGAAGAAGCCCTGTTCGGTGCAGACTTTCTTGTGCGTATGCAAAACGAAAAAGGCTTTTTCTACATGACGGTCTTTGACAAGTGGAGCAAAGATACTGCGCAACGCGAGATTTGCGCGTACGAAACTCAACTTGGTCACAAATTTGACGACTATCAAGCAGGCTTTCGACAAGGTGGCGGTGTCGCCATTGCAGCGCTAGCGGCAGCATCGCGTTTAAGTGTTCACGGTGAATACGATCAACAAAAATACCGCAACGCTGCCGAAAATGGTTACTGGCACTTAAAAGAGCACAATACGCAGTACCTCAATGATGGGGAAGAAAACATTATCGACGAATACTGTGCGCTACTGGCTTGTGTAGAACTGTTTAAAGCAACCAAAGAAACTCGCTACTTGGAAGAGAGCCGTTTGTGGGCGCAACGTTTAGTTGCACGCCAAATGAGCGACGAACAGATTCAACACTTTTGGTCAGCAAACCAAGACGGCAGCCGTCCATATTTTCACGCAGCCGAAGCTGGTCTACCAGTTATTGCCCTATGCGAATATCTATCAATTGAAGACGACTCAGCACGAGCGGAATCGGTAAAACGTATCGTAAACCTAGCGTGTGAGTTTGAGATCACAATATCGAATAGAGTGATCAACCCATTCGGTTACCCTCGCCAATATGTTAAAGGCGTAAATGAGTCAAAACGCGAGGCATTTTTTGTCGCGCACAACAATGAATCCGGCTATTGGTGGCAAGGCGAGAATGCTCGACTGGGCTCACTCGCGACCATGGCGTACCTTGCTCAACCGCATATAGCGTCGCAAGAAGTACAGCAACAACTTTCTGTGTTTGCTCAAGATGCATTGAACTGGGTTGTAGGCTTAAACCCATACGACATGTGCATGCTAGATGGCCATGGTCGTAACAACCCTGATTACCTCCCTCAATATGGTTTCTTCAACGCAAAAGGTGGCGTGTGTAACGGAATCACTGGCGGCTATGAAGACGAGGAAGACATTGCATTTAACCCACCAGCACAAAAAGAAGACGTGTTACAAAACTGGCGCTGGGGCGAACAATGGATCCCGCATGGCGCTTGGTACTTACTCGCGATAATGAGTCAAGCTCAGCATGCTTCTCAGTTGGCGACCTCTAAAAATATGAAGGAAGAATAATCATGGGAATGTATTTTGTCGGTATCGATGGTGGCGGCACGTCATGTCGAGCCAGGATTAAAGATTCACAAGGTAATTTTCTTGGCGAGGCCAAAAGCGGCAGTGCCAACATCATGCTAGGTGCTGAAATAGCAATGGCTTCGATTCTTGAATCCATCACTTCGGCTACCGAGCAAGGCGGTCTGACACAACAAGATTTCGCGTCGATGCACGTCGGCTTAGCCCTTGCTGGCGCAGAGCACAAAGCATCTTGGCAAGCCTTCATGTCTCTTCCTCATCCATTTGCCAGTATGACTCTGAATACCGATGCTTACGGTGCGTGCGTTGGTGCGCACAATGGCGAAGATGGCGCAATCATGATTGCGGGAACCGGTTCTTGTGGCATCTACCTTAACGGATTGGAGCAACATGTTGTCGGTGGTCGTGAGTTCCCTATTTCGGATCAAGGTGGCGGCGCAGTGATGGGGCTACGCCTAGTTCAGCAAGTTTTGTTAGCTGAAGATGGCATCAGAGAAAAAACGCCCCTAGCACAACACGTTATGACGCATTTCGAAAATGAGGTCGACAACGTGGTGGCGTGGTCAAAACAGGCGCTTCCTCGTGATTATGGGCAGTTTTCTCCGGCTATTTTCCAACATGCGGAACAAGGCGATGCACTGGCCATTGAAATGCTGAAGCAAACCGCAGCGGATATAGAAATGTTTCTCGTGGCATTAAACAAGCGCGGCGCAACACGTATTTGTTTAATGGGCAGCATAGCTGAACGCATTGTACGTTGGCTTTCACCACCAGTTCAGCAATGGATTGTTGAGCCACAGTTTGACGCGATTGAAGGCGCAATTATGTTTGCTGGCAAACCAGAACATAACCTTTACTCGCTCAGTGCGGCGTAGGAGTAGATATGGAATATCGTGTTGATCTCGTAGTCCTTTCTGAGCAGAAACAAAACTGCCGCTTTGGCCTCACCTTTCATAACTTGAGCGACCAAGACCTAAACAGCTGGAGCTTAACTTTCGCTTTCGATCGTTACATTCTTCCAAACAGCGTTTCAAATGGTCAACTGACTCAAATTGGTAGTTTTTGCACACTTAAACCAGAAGGGGTGGTACTGGCTGCCAACCATCACTATTACTGTGAATTCAGTATTGGTTCGAACCCATTCCGTTATTACTCGGATGGCTTTAACGAAGCGATGATCAACTTTGTCGTTGATGGAAACCCACAGCGCGCACAAGTGGATGTCACGCCTATCGTATTAGCTTCACCATACCGTGAACGCAGTGAGATTCCGGCAAGTTTAACCCATGCACAGCCCTTGCTGCCAAAACCAAACCATATTGAGGTCAGCGATCACTATTTTAGCTTTGATCATCATGCTGGCGTCGCGGTTTATTCAAGCCTGGCCAATTCAGCTAAAGAATGGCTACTTGAAGAGCTTAAGCGCATTCACCAATTTGAGTTCGCATCAGACAATGGCAGTCAGATCATCTTCAAAGGCAACCCAACCTTGGATGAAGGCGCTTACAAACTGAAAGTAGCCGAAGAGTCAATCAAAATTGAAGCAGGATCTTCGTCTGGTTTTACCCATGCTTGTGCAACGTTGTTACAACTAATCAAAGTTGGCGATCAACCTAACTCAATGGAAGTAGTTTGCTGTTCAATCAAGGACAGGCCACGTTTTCGTTACCGCGGTATGATGCTGGATTGTGCTCGTCACTTTCACTCCGTTGAGCAAGTCAAACGCTTGATCAACCAACTGGCTCATTACAAGTTCAATACGTTCCATTGGCATCTCACCGACGATGAGGGTTGGCGAATTGAAATCAAATCACTGCCTCAACTGACCGATATTGGTGCTTGGCGCGGATTGGATGAGATCAATGAACCACAGTACACGCACTTTGATGAACGTTACGGCGGCTTCTACACACAAGAAGACATCAAAGACGTTATCGAATTTGCATCGCAACGAGGCATCACCATCATTCCTGAAATTGATGTACCTGGTCATTGCCGAGCCGCCATCAAGTCGTTACCACACCTATTGGTAGAAGCGGAAGATACCACCGAATACCGCAGTATTCAGCATTACAACGACAACGTCATTAACCCTGCTCTGCCGGGGAGTTATGAATTTATCGACAAAGTGCTAGAAGAAGTCTCTGCACTTTTTCCTGCGCCTTACGTTCATATTGGTGCCGACGAAGTACCTAACGGCGTATGGTCAAAAAGCCCAGCATGCCAAGCACTAATGGAACAACTGGGTTACAGCGACTACAAAGATTTGCAAGGACACTTCTTGCGTTATGCCGAAGACAAACTTCGTAAATTGGGCAAACGCATGCTGGGCTGGGAAGAGGCTCAACACGGCGACAAAGTCAGTAAAGATACGGTGATCTACTCATGGCTAAGCGAAGAAGCGGCATTGAACTGTGCTCGCCAAGGCTTTGATGTGGTGCTGCAACCAGCACAAACCACTTACCTAGATATGACCCAAGACTACGCACCTGAAGAACCGGGCGTGGACTGGGCAAACCCACTGCCACTAGAAAAAGCTTACAACTACGAGCCGCTCGCTGAAGTGCCTGCTGACGACCCAATACGTAAGCGCATTTGGGGCATTCAAACAGCATTATGGTGCGAAATTATCAATAACCAACCTCGCATGGACTACATGATCTTCCCTCGTTTAACTGCAATGGCAGAAGCATGTTGGACAGACAAACAACACCGAGATTGGACCGACTATTTATCACGCTTGAAAGGCCATCTACCTCTGCTTGATTTGCAGGGAGTGAATTACCGTAAACCGTGGAAGTAATACAAAACTGATGTCGAAACATCACGCTTGAAGAGTTTTTAAATTTTGGCTGCTGATGCAGCTTCGTAAAAAGGAAAGACACAAATGAAATACGGCTATTTCGATAACGAGAATCGCGAATACGTCATCACTCGCCCTGACGTACCAGCACCATGGACCAACTACCTAGGTACTGAGAAGTTCTGTACGGTTATCTCGCACAACGCGGGTGGCTACTCGTTCTACAACTCTCCAGAATACAACCGTGTTACTAAATTCCGTCCAAATGCGACATTCGATCGCCCAGGACACTACGTTTACTTGCGTGATGATGAGACAGGTGATTACTGGTCAATCTCTTGGCAACCAGTTGCGAAGAGCCTAGACGAAGCAAACTACGAAGTTCGTCACGGCTTGTCTTACTCTAAGTTCAAATGTGAATACAGCGGTATTACCGCAACAAAAACTCTGTTCGTGCCAAAAGGCGAAGACGCTGAAATCTGGGATGTAGTGATTAAAAACACCTCTGACAAACCACGTACGATCAGTGCATTCTCATTTGTTGAGTTCTCATTCAGCCACATTCAATCTGATAACCAAAACCATCAGATGTCTCTGTACTCGGCAGGTACGGCTTACAACGAAGGCGTGATAGAGTACGACCTGTACTACAACACCAACGATTTCGAAGGCTTCTACTACCTAGCTTCAACATTTGCCCCAGATTCATACGACGGCCAACGTGACAGCTTCCTAGGCCTATACCGTGACGAAGCAAACCCGTTAGCGGTAGAACAAGGTAAGTGTTTCAATACAGCGCAAACTTGTTACAACCACTGTGGCTCTTTGCATAAGCAATTTACTATTCAGCCGGGTGAAGAAGTTCGCTTTGCTTACATTCTCGGTATCGGTAAAGGCAACGGAGAGCGTCTGCGTGCTAAGTACCAAGACCTTGCAGAAGTCGATAACGCATTTGCGGGTATCAAAGCACACTGGGATGAGCGTTGTGGCAAGTTCCAAGTGAAATCACCAAACGAAGGTCTAGATACCATGATCAACGCTTGGACGTTATACCAAGCGGAAACGTGTGTGGTGTGGTCTCGCTTTGCTTCATTCATCGAGGTGGGAGGCCGTACTGGTCTTGGTTACCGCGATACAGCGCAAGATGCAATCTCAGTTCCTCACGCTAACCCAGCAATGACGCGCAAACGTATCGTTGACCTACTGCGCGGCCAAGTAAAAGCGGGCTACGGTCTACACCTATTCGATCCAGATTGGTTTGATCCAGAAAAAGCGGATGTTAAACCATCTAAATCTCCAACCGTAGTTCCAACACCTTCTGATGAAGACAAAATTCACGGCATCGAAGACACCTGTTCTGATGATCACCTATGGCTAGTTCCAACCATCTGTAAGTACGTGATGGAAACCGGTGAGCACAGCTTCTTCGACGAAGTGATCCCTTACGCCGACGGTGGCGATGCAACGGTTTATGACCACATGAAAGCCGCGCTAGACTTCTCGGCTGAATACGTAGGTCAAACCGGTATCTGTAAAGGTCTGCGTGCAGACTGGAACGACTGTCTGAACCTAGGTGGCGGCGAATCTTCAATGGTGTCGTTCCTACATTTCTGGGCACTGCAGGAGTTCATCGACCTAGCGAAATACCTAGGTAAGGAAGCCGACGTTGAAAAATACACCGAGATGGCAGCAAACGTGCGTGAAGCGTGTGAAACACACCTTTGGGACGAAGAAGGCGGCTGGTATATCCGTGGTCTAACGAAAAACGGCGAAAAGATCGGTACAGCGCAACAAAAAGAAGGTCGTGTACACCTAGAGTCAAACACACTTGCGGTACTTTCTGGTGCGGTATCTCAAGAGCGCGGCGAAAAAGCGATGGACGCTGTCGATGAGAACCTATTCTCTGAATACGGCCTCCACCTAAACTCACCATCTTTTGCAACACCGAATGATGATATCGGCTTCGTAACTCGTGTTTACCAAGGCGTAAAAGAGAACGGTGCGATATTCTCGCATCCAAACCCATGGGCTTGGGTAGCTGAAGCGAAACTGGGTCGTGGTGATCGTGCAATGAAGTTCTACGATGCGCTAAACCCATACAACCAGAACGACATCATCGAAAAACGTATTGCAGAACCATACTCATACGTTCAGTTCATCATGGGTCGTGACCACCAAGACCACGGTCGTGCAAACCACCCATGGTTAACAGGTACGTCAGGCTGGGCTTACTTCGCTGTTACCAACTTTATTCTTGGTGTGCGTACAGGCTTCGATGGCCTAACTATCGATCCATGTATCCCAACGAACTGGCCTGGTTTCGAAGTGACTCGCCAATGGCTAGGAGCAACGTACAACATCAAAGTCGTTAACCCAGACTCAGTAAGCAAAGGCGTTAAGTCGATTACCGTGAACGGTGAAGCTGTAAATGGTGCATCTGTACCAGTTCAAGCGGAAGGTTCAGTAAACGAAGTTATCGTTACTCTAGGTTAATCATCTTTTGGGGGAGTCCTTCTCCCCTTTTGATTTATCCGGTGCATTTATGTTTTACAAGTGCATCGGTTCGCTAGCAAAGATTTAAGACGCGGTGGGATGCCGCTCTTATCGAGGATCGAATCATGATCAAATTTGGTACAGGCGGTTGGCGTGCATTTATTGGTGAGGAGTTCACCAAAGATAACGTACGCTTGGTTGCCCAAGCAGTTGCAAACATCACGAATAACGAATCGGTTGCTGATCGCGGTTTTGTGATTGGCTATGACCGTCGTTTTCTTTCCGATAAAGCAGGTCGTTGGTTCGCTGAAGTTCTAGCAGCAAACGGCATTATGGTTAGCTTTATCGACAAATTTGTCCCAACACCTATCGTAATGTTTAAAGCGAAAGAAATGGGCTGCGCATACTCGGCATGTATTACCGCATCACACAACCCTGCCGATTACAACGGCATTAAAGTCTTCATTGAAGGTGGTCGTGACGCAGATGAAATCATCACCCAAAAAATCGAATCACAAATAGACGCGCTCACTGCGCAAGATGTAAAAAGCGTCGACTTTGAACAAGCGGTTGAAGATAAGCTGATTGAAATCATCAATCCGATGAACGAATTCGTTGACTCAATCATCGACTTTATCGACATCGGAGCGATCAAGAAGGCGAATTTACGTGTTTTGATCGACCCAATGTTTGGTGTCGCGAAAAACGCACTGCAAACCGTATTAATCAACGGCCGCTGTGACGTTGATGTGATTAACGATGGCAAAAACCCA
This sequence comes from Vibrio sp. 970, assembly GCF_033339075.1. Classification (NCBI taxonomy): domain Bacteria; kingdom Pseudomonadati; phylum Pseudomonadota; class Gammaproteobacteria; order Vibrionales; family Vibrionaceae; genus Vibrio; species Vibrio sp. 970. The sequence continues at coordinate 146,741 of NZ_JAWOTW010000009.1, read as the reverse complement.
GACTTCGGTGGGTTAATGCCTTCGCCAAGCGCTGCAACACTCTACCGTTTGATGCACCTAGTGAAAGAGCAAGGTTACGATATTGGCATCGGTACTGATGGCGATGCGGACCGTCTTGGTATTATCGACGAAAAAGGTAACTTCATTCATCCAAATGAAGTGCTACTGCTGCTTTACTACTACCTACTTGAATACAAAGGCTGGAAAGGCTCCGTGGTACGTAACATCGCAACCACCCACCTTCTCGATAAAGTCGCCGAAGATCATGGCGAGAAATGCTTTGAGGTTCCTGTAGGCTTTAAGCACATCAGCTCCCAAATGGAAGCGGATGACTCACTGATTGGCGGGGAAAGCTCTGGTGGCCTAACCATTCGCGGCCACATCAAAGGTAAAGACGGCGTATTCGCATCAAGCCTATTGGTAGAAATGATTTCAGTAACCGGCAAGAAGCTGTCTGAGTTGCTGGATGAAATCTACGGCAAGTACGGCTATGCCTACATGGCAGAAGGCGATTGCAAGTTCAAACCAGCGCAAAAAGACGTACTGTTCAACAAGATTTATGTTGAAAAGCAGTTGCCTGAGTTCGAGTTTGAAATCGAAAAAGTCAGCTATGAAGATGGTGCGAAAGTCTACTTCAAGAACGGCGGTTGGATCATTGCTCGCTTCTCTGGCACTGAGCCACTGCTACGAATTTTTGCAGAGATGCAAGATAAGGACACTGCGGAACGTGTTCTTCAACAGTTTAAAGACTTCTTGTCTTTATAACTGAACCTTGTGCCCGCTTCGAGCACTATGATGAGAGTCAACGCTGTCTGAAAAGGCGCTCATCAACAGGAGAAGAGCACTTGCCCGGCTCCACAGCCGGGCTTTTTATTGTATGTTGGGAAGTCGTAAACGAGATAGAAAAGATACTCAGGAGCGTTAAGCAAATGCCAGGACGCCTTGCGTTTCAATTTTCACCGCGACGGACTCACCTATATTTAATGCTTGCGAAGCTGTAGCTAACAAACGGTCACCATTCGCGTTAATCACATAACGGCAGTGATCACCCATAAAATGCTGTTCCAATACGGTTACCGAACTATCTTCATCGGATTGAATTTGCACATGCTGCGGTCTTAGCAGTAAAGAGCACTCCGCCTGTACTGGAATATCTTGTTGAGCCGTGGCTTCAACCACGCCCAAGTGGGTTTCATATTCTGAATTCGAAACCCGTTTAGCAGCAAGGTAACTGCCACCACCTAAGAAATCAGCGACAAATTTACTTGAAGGCTGGTAGTAAAGCTCAGATGCTGTGCCATATTGCTCGATGACTCCATTGTTCATCACTGCCATTTTATCGGCGAAAGCAAAAGCCTCTTCACGGCTATGCGTAACAAAAATGGCAGTCACACCTTGGGCCTTAAAAATCTTACGGATCTCACTTATCAACTCATGGCGAACTTGCGTATCAATATTAGAAAACGGTTCATCAAGTAACAATAAGTCTGGGCTGTAAGCTAATGAGCGAGCAATCGCAACACGCTGCTGCTGTCCACCAGACAATTGATGAGGATAACGATCGCCATAACCTTGAAGATGCACGAGTTCTAACATCTCTTGAACTTTGGCATTTTTCTCTTTTGTCGAGCACTGCTTTAAGCCAAAGGCAATGTTTTGCTCCACCGTCAAGTGAGGAAAAAGTGCGTAATCTTGGAAAATCATCCCGATATTACGCTGTTCTGGCGGCAACCAGTTTTCCCCATCATCAATTGTGACGCAATTTAGACTCATTTCGCCTGACGTTAACGGCAATAATCCCGCAACGGCCTTTAATAGTGTTGTTTTCCCACAGCCACTGGCTCCTAGCAAACAGACAATCTGCCCTTGTTCTACCTCAAGAGACAATGATTCGAGTACAGTTTGATCGTCATATTGGCACGTTAGGTTTTTAATTGATAATGCACAGCTCATCAGTGATTTTGCTCCAGTGAACGGTTAACAACAACAAGCGGGATCAACCCAACAAGAACCAACAGAACCGCTGGCAAAGCGGCCAATTCTAAATGCTCATCCGAGGCGAAGTTATAAACGTATGTGGCTAGTGTTTCAAAGTTAAACGGACGAAGTAACAAAGCCGCATTAAGCTCTTTCATCGACTCGATAAACACTAATAAAGCCGCAATCAGTGCACCGCGCTTAACCAGCGGAAAGTGCACGCGCCACAGCATGGCATTGGGCTTACAACCCATAGTGCGCGATGCCATATCTAACGACGGAGAAATTTTATTTAAATTACTTTCGATACTACCAATCGCTACCGCGGAAAAGCGCACAACCATGGCAAATACTAGTGCGAACATGGAACCAGAAAAGATAAGTCCCGGCCTTCCCCACTCCATGGCTTTAGCAACGTCGTTGACACGATGATCCATAAACAGCACAGCGACCATCACACCGATGGCTAGTACCGTTCCTGGTACTGCATAGCCCATAGAAGAAAGACGCATAAATGCCAAGCTTTCTCGTTTACCATTGACTCGATGGGTAAAGTTAACGATCAGTGCGACAGCAACACCAATAATCGCAGCAATAACAGACACAACTAAGCTGTTCCATGCGTATTCACGAAACTCTGAGGTCCAACTCTGCGCAAAATAAGTGATCGCATAATCAATCAGCTGTAGTAGCGGCAAAATAAACGCGACCGAAACCAAGCCCCAGCACCAAACTAGTGCGGTCCACTTTTTCCAGCCCGTCAACTCGTAACGAAAATCTTCGTGACTGTTAAATTGGCTTTGAAAAAGCTTTTGTTTACGGCGGCTGTATCGTTCGGCACTAAGAAGCAGTACTACAATGACGAGCATCATGGCAGAAATCTTGGCTGCCGCATTAAGATTAGAGTACCCCAACCAAGTATCGTAGACCGCTGTGGTTAACGTATTCACCGCGAAGTAACTTACCGTACCAAAGTCACCAATGGTCTCCATTGCGACCAATGATAAACCCACTGCGATAGAGGGTCTTACTAACGGCATCGAGATGCGCCAAAAGCTTTCCCATGGAGAGCACTTGAGCAAACGCGCGCTTTGCAATAAAGAGACATTTTGCTCCATAAACGCAGCCCGGCACAATAAATACACGTAAGGATACAACACCAAAGCTAACACAAAGGTCGCGCCAGGCAACGTACGAATGTCAGGGAACCAATACTCGCCAGGTCCCCATCCGGTTACATCACGCAAAAAGATTTGAATTGGACCAGCAAAATCAAACCAATCAGTAAAAATATAACCAATGATATAACCTGGCATTGCAAGAGGTAGCACCAATGCCCACTGCAACCATTTTTCGGTCGGCAGTTTACACATGGCCATTATCCAAGCGCTTGGAATACCAAGAATTAAGGACAGCACCATTACGCCAACAGTTAGCGCAACCGTGTTAAAAATATAAGTCGGCATGACCGTTGCCATTAAATGAGCAAACAAATCATCCGTTTCACCAATTGCGGTGTAGAAGATCGCTAAGATCGGCAAAACCAGTAGCAGAGTTATTACCCCACTACTGGTTTTCCATAAAGAGTGTTTATCTTTCATCGCCTAATTACTGCAAGGCTGTATGAAATACAAATGCTGTTGCAAATACATCTCATATCCTTTAATCAAATGGGGGTACTGTTATACCCCCACAAGGAATTAAAGGTCAAATTTCACTTCATCTAATAGCTTAATTGCCGCTTCGTGGTTGGCTGCAATATCGTCTAGAGAAAGCTTGTCTGCTTTAAAGTCACCCCAAGATTCCACAAGCTCAGAACGCTTCACGCCTTCTTTAACTGGGTACTCGTAGTTAACTTCTGCGTACATTTGCTGCGCTTTGTCACCCGTTAGGAATTCCATTAGCTTCACAGCATTGTCTTTGTTTGGAGAGTACTTAGCCATCGCCATACCAGAGATATTCACGTGAGTGCCTGTAGTCTCTTGGTTAGGGAAGTTGATGTAAACTGCATCAGCCCAAGCTTTTTGCTCTTTGTCGTTAACCATTTTACCTAGGTAGTAGCTGTTACCCAGAGAAACATCACATAGGCCTTCTTTGATCGCTTTAACTTGTGCACGATCGTTGCCTTGTGGTTTGCGAGCAAGGTTTGCTTTCACGCCTTCTAACCACTCTTTGGTTTCTGCTTCGCCATTGTGAGCAATCATTGCTGAAACTAGAGAAACGTTGTACGGGTGCTTACCGCTACGAGTACAAATTTTACCTTTGAACTCTGGCTTAGCTAAGTCTGCGTAGTTGAAATCTGCGCCTAGTTTACCTACGCGATCACGTGATGAATAAACGCTACGAGAACGTAGAGTTAGAGCAAACCACTCATTCTCTTTATCTTGGTATTGAGCAGGTACGTTTTCTTCAATGATTTTGCTATCGACTTTCTGAACTAAACCTTTGTTTGTCAGTTCAGCTAGACGGCTGATGTCTGTCGTAAGAATAACGTCAGCAGGGCTGTACTCACCTTCTTGAGCTAGCTTTTCTGCTAAGCCTTTTTTAGCAAATTTTACGTTTACTTTGATACCAGTTTCTTTAGTGAACTCATTGAACATAGGTTCAACTAGGAAAGGTTGACGGTAAGAGTAGACGTTCACTTCTTCAGCAGCCATTGCTGTTGGAGCTAGAGTAGCGCAAGTTAGTGCTGAAAGAGTTAGCAGTTTTTTCATTGTTTAATCCTTTACCATGCTAATGATAACGTTTATCAGTTGCGTTATTATATGTATGTTCAATAAGAAGACAATGACGAATATTAAAAAACCTGCTCATCGGAGCAGGTTTTATTGTGTTAAGTGTGTAACCATTTATTACAAGCTAATGATTATTTCACCGTAACAAACTCTGGGTAAGCACCAACACCACAATCATGCATGTCCATACCTTCCATTTCTTCATCTTCTGTAACGCGAATCCCAACGGTCGCTTTCAAGATTGCCCACACAACTAGGCTAGCACCAAATACCCAAGCAAAGATAACTACGGCACCTAAAAGCTGTGCACCAAACGTTGCATCACCGTTGCTCAGTGGCACTACCATTAGGCCGAAGAAACCACACACACCGTGAACTGAGATAGCACCTACTGGATCGTCAATTTTAAGTTTATCTAGAGCAATGATACTGAATACTACTAGTGCACCCGACACCGCACCAATCGCAACCGCGTACAGTGGTGATGGCGATAGAGGGTCTGCAGTGATGGCAACCAAGCCAGCTAGCGCGCCATTGAGGATCATCGTTAAATCGGCTTTACCCCAAGTAGTTTTACAAACGAATAGCGCCGCAATTGCACCAGCAGCCGCTGCTGCGTTAGTGTTTAGAAAGATCTGACCTACCGCTGTAGCATTCTCAAAATCTGAAACCATCAACTGAGAACCACCGTTAAATCCAAACCAGCCAAACCAAAGGATAAAAGTACCCAACGTTGCCAAAGGCATGTTAGAACCTGGAATCGGATAGATTTCACCATTTTTACCGTACTTACCCTTACGCGCGCCAAGCAGTAACACACCAGCAAGAGCAGCAGAAGCACCTGCCATATGTACGATACCAGACCCCGCAAAGTCACTAAATCCAGCTTCTGCTAGGAAGCCTCCACCCCATGTCCAGTAGCCTTCCATTGGATAGATAAACGCAGTTAAAATCGCAGAGAAAATCAAGAAAGACCAAAGCTTCATGCGCTCAGCTACCGCACCAGAAACGACGGACATAGCAGTTGCAACGAAGACAACTTGGAAGAAGAAGTCAGACTCTAAAGAGTGGTCGGCCCCTTCACCTTGAGTACCAATTAGCGTACCAAATGAAGGTAACCAGCCTCCTTCTCCATTATCGACATACATGATGTTATAACCGACAATCAGAAACATCGTGCATGCGATGGCGTACAAACAGATGTTCTTCGTAAGAATTTCTGTTGTGTTTTTAGAGCGCACAAGGCCAGCCTCTAGCATCGCAAAGCCTGCTGCCATCCACATTACCAACGCACCGGAAATGAGGAAGAAAAAGGTGTCAAGTGCGTAACGTAACTCGGTTACTGTTGTTGTTAATTCCATAATAAGTATCTCCAATCCTTTGAATTCTTAAAGTGCTTCTGCGTCCATTTCGCCAGTTCGGATACGCACCGCTTGGTTCAGATCGTAAACAAAAATTTTACCGTCGCCGATTTTTCCGGTTTGCGCAGCTTTTGTAATTGCTTCAACAACGCGATCTACATTGTCTGCGTGAGTCGCGATTTCAATTTTCACCTTTGGTAGAAAATCGACTTGATACTCTGCACCGCGATACAATTCCGTGTGACCTTTTTGACGACCGAACCCTTTAACTTCTGATACTGTCATCCCTTCGATACCGACATCAGCCAATGCTTCTCGTACATCGTCTAATTTAAACGGCTTAATAATGGCATTGATTATTTTCATTGAGTTATCTCCGAAGCTTTCATCCTGAAACACTTCTTATAATCCAATCTACGTGCCAAGTTTTTAAGTTATTGAATAATAAAAACTAACCTCAATTTACATATCTATAAACAAAAAGGGCGCACCATATCGGTGCGCCCTTTTCACAAATTTAAAGCAACGGCAGAGAAGTTACCCAAAACTGTGCATTAAATGTTCAAAAAGTCTTTCCACTGTTCGATAAGTGCCATGAAATCCTCTATCCCACAACTTGCTGTACTTTCTGCATTGTAGAAGTCGAACTCACTTTCCATCTCGACATCATATTCATGGGCTAATGCGTTTTCTTGTACAAGAACTTCGTCGCCCTGAATCATCAAGCTAATTTCCGTGCCTGTAAGGTTATGCTCCTGAGAAGGCGCTGAAAATGACCGCTCAATTAGCTTTTCAACCTGTGCAATCTTCATCGGATCTTTACCAATTTCTTCTTGCAACCAGCGCCCTACAATCTCATGTCCCATGCTACATTTTACGTAGTACTCGCCCATCAACGTGTTACGAATGAATTCAAATTCCACCGAGATTGCCTATTTCGTATCAATTTGGTGCGAGTATAGCGAATTGCTCCCATAAAAAAAGCACCTCATGTGAGGTGCTTTTGAATTGTGCATTTCTGATTATGCCGGTTCTTGGAAGATCACTTCGTCCGCTTTCTTGGTGTATTGATCCATTTTATGGAAGTTCAAGTAGCGGTACGTATCCGTTGCCGTAGCGTCGATTTGCTTCGCGTATTCTAGGTATTCTTCTTTGGTTGGAATCTTACCTAGGATTGCACCTACTGCAGCTAGCTCAGCTGACGATAGGTAAACATTCGCACCAGTACCCAGACGGTTCGGGAAGTTACGCGTTGAAGTCGACATTACTGTTGATTTATCTGCAACACGCGCTTGGTTACCCATACAAAGTGAACACCCTGGCGTTTCAATACGAACCCCTGCACGTCCGAAGATACCGTAGTAGCCTTCTTCAATCAGTTGGTCTTTATCCATCTTTGTTGGTGGCGCTACCCAAAGGCGCGTCGCTAACTGGCCATTGAACTTATCAAGCAATTTACCTGCTGCGCGGAAGTGACCGATGTTCGTCATACAAGAACCGATGAACACTTCATCAATCGCTGTGCCTTGTACTTCAGACAACAAACGAGCGTCATCTGGGTCATTCGGTGCACATAGTACTGGCTCATTGATTTCAGCCATATCGATTTCAATCACATGTGCGTATTCAGCGTCTTTATCTGCTTGCATCAGCTCAGGGTTTGCTAGCCACTCTTGCATTGCAGTAATACGGCGCTCGATAGTACGGCGATCACCGTAGCCTTCAGAGATCATCCACTTCAGCATCACGATGTTAGAGTTTAAGTACTCTTCGATCGACTCTTGAGACAATTTCACAGTACAACCTGCCGCCGAACGCTCTGCAGATGCATCAGAAAGCTCAAATGCTTGCTCAACCGTTAGCGTTTCTAAGCCTTCAATCTCAAGGATACGGCCAGAAAATTCGTTGATCTTACCCGCTTTTTCTACCGTTAGTAGACCTTGCTGAATCGCGTAGTAAGGGATGGCATGAACAAGATCACGCAGTGTAATACCCGGTTGCATCTCACCTTTAAAACGAACCAAGATTGACTCTGGCATGTCTAGCGGCATAACGCCTGTCGCAGCTGCAAAGGCAACCAAGCCCGAGCCGGCTGGGAATGAAATACCCAGAGGGAAACGAGTATGTGAGTCACCACCCGTACCGACAGTATCCGGTAGTAGCATACGGTTTAGCCATGAGTGGATAATACCGTCACCAGGACGAAGAGATACACCACCGCGGTTCATAATAAAGTCCGGAAGTGTATGGTGAGTGTTAACGTCTACTGGTTTTGGATAAGCCGATGTGTGACAGAAAGACTGCATGACAAGATCAGCAGAGAAGCCGAGACACGCCAAGTCTTTAAGTTCATCACGAGTCATAGGGCCAGTAGTATCTTGCGAACCTACTGTCGTCATTTTCGGCTCACAGTAGGTTCCAGGACGGATGCCTTCTACGCCACATGCTTTACCAACCATTTTCTGTGCAAGCGTGTAACCCTTGCCAGAATCTGCGATTTCACCTGGTTTGCGGAATACGTCCGAAGGCTCAAGACCTAGCGATTGACGCGCTTTGTCTGTCAAACCACGACCGATGATCAATGGGATACGACCACCAGCACGAACTTCATCAATCAGTACTTCTGTTTTTAGCGAAAACTCAGCTAGAACCTCACCAGTTTCGTGGTTGCAAACTTTACCTTCATATGGGTAAACATCGATAACATCGCCCATGTTGAGCTTAGTTACGTCAACTTCGATTGGTAGTGCGCCAGCATCTTCCATTGTGTTAAAGAAGATAGGGGCAATTTTGCCACCAAGCACATACCCACCAGCTCGTTTGTTTGGAACGTAAGGGATATCATCACCCATAAACCAAAGCACTGAGTTGGTTGCAGATTTACGTGAAGAGCCAGTACCAACAACATCACCAACGTAAACCAATTGATGGCCTTTGTCTTTTAACTCTTCAATTTGCTTGATCGGGCCAATAGTACCCGGTTGATCAGGGTTTATTCCTTCACGCTCGTTTTTAAGCATCGCCAGTGCGTGTACTGGGATATCAGGGCGAGACCAAGCGTCAGGTGCAGGTGAAAGGTCATCCGTGTTCGTTTCACCTGTTACTTTAAATACGGTTAGAGTGACTTTTTCTTCAAGCTTAGGCTTAGAAAGGAACCACTCAGCATCAGCCCATGATTGAAGTACTTTCTGTGCATGCGCATTGCCTGCTTTCGCTTTCTCTTCTACGTCATAGAAAGCATCAAACATCAGCAGCGTATGAGACAGCGCTTTTACTGCGATCTCTGCCAGTGCTTCATCATCCAATAGCTCAACTAGCGGTTCGATGTTGTAACCACCTTGCATAGTGCCTAGCAGTTCAGCCGCTTTTTCACGACTCACTAATGGTGATTTAACTTCACCTTTTGCTACTGCTGTTAGGAAACCCGCTTTTACATAAGCAGCTTCATCAACACCTGGAGGGATACGGTTTTCAAGTAGGTCAAGAATGACTTCTTCTTCACCTTGTGGGGGATTTTTCAGAAGTTCTACAAGTCCAGCAACTTGTTCTGCGTCTAGCGGTTTAGGAACAACTCCTTCAGCAGCACGCTCTTCGACGTGTTTACGGTAGGCTTCAAGCACGACTTTTTCCTCTCATTGCGGTTCCTCCTCTATTATTACTATTGTTAAAGTAAAGGAGTGAACATCCTTGGAAACTTGGCTCTCCATTGCCCTTGTTTTCATTCAATTATGATTGAGAAACAGCGCCGTAGAGGCCAAACTGTGGGCAAAATAATAGCAAATTTAACCTTAAATTAAAATCTTATCATTTTGACCAACATAGCAACTTACGACTAAAGTTCTGCTAATTTTGACCAAATATGCCAAGTTTTTGCTTTCTCATACCCGATTAATTAAACGATGTTCCTACGATCAAATACACAGCATCCAAATCTTGCTCGGTACGACCGTATGCCAACATTATTGGTCCTATTGGTGAGTCAACACCAAAGAAGATTGAGCCAGCATTGTAAAGCGGCGCTTCGTTTAGTTTCAGATCATTATCAGACCAAACACCGCCATATTCGACCGATGCGCCCAAGTAGACTGGAGCTTCAAACAATCCGAAATCATTATCAAACCACTTATATCGGTACACCAAACTGCTGAAAAATAAGTTCTGTCCGATCAGGCTATTTCTTGGGATTCCCGATAGGCTTAAGAAGCCGCCCAACTCTCTGGGATCAAGCGGTAAAGATGAGTTTTTACTCTCTACAAAACTATATTCAGCATGTCCGACTAAAGTATGACGCTGATGACTCACTGCACCTTTAAATCGTGCAGAGATTTCATACACGGTATCTTCAATAATTTTGTCAGTTTCTAAAAGGCTAACGCCCTGAGGACTTTGATCATGAGACACTAAATATTCGAGATCGACTAAAAGCCCGCGAGTCGGAAATGCGAAATCATCAAGTGTATCTAGGCGATAGTTCGCAAACAGGCCACGACGTTCAAAATCCAATTTACCAGCAGAAGCCAAAGTAGAAAGCTCAATATCTCCGGTAGAGTAGCGAGCGCCAAATCGAAGTTCTTGCCACAATGTGGGTTGGATACCTATCGCTAACTCTGTTGTAAAATCATCGTAAGTGACCGGAAAAAAGTCATTTACTGACTCTAAATCTGGAGCTTGAGGCTCTGTTAAAGGTAAGTTTCGGCTCTCACTACCATAGGAAATTCGCCCCGATACAAAAAGTTCTTGGCTAGATAAAACAGGGGAATACAACTCAGCTTCAATCAGCTTATCCGTGCCCATTTCTACGTTGAACGCCAACTCCGCGCCATGAGAGTTCAAGTTGGTAAAGTTGGTCGATATTCCTATGCCGTACTGGCTATCTGTATCGAAGTCATCTTCAAGAAAAAATCGGAAGTTGAGATAATTAGGCCCCCACGACTTCTCGTTAACATCAAAAACCAACAATGTCTCACCATCCACCTCTTCAAAGTGATAAGTGATGAGCTCGAACCGATCTAACGCGTAGAGGTTTTCAACGGCTTTCTCAATTTCGGCCGTTGAAATACGACGTCCGGTTTCTAATTCAATACGATTCGTCAACAACACATCGCTGTAGTGCGTGTTATTAACAATCACTATGTCATCAACCACACGCTGATCGCCATAAATCAAAGTTTTACGAACTTCTTGTTTGCGATCGATGTATTTTTGATAGTCCGCATTGGACAAGCGCAACCCTTTCAGCTTGTCTTTTAACTGCTTGGTAATATCGTACCCAGCTTGAAAAGCCCAAGGCATTTTGTCGAACTCGACAGTTTCCATGGTGCCCACGTTGGGACGAATATAGATATCTTGAGGTTCAAGCTCGTCCACTTGCTGTTGTGTACTACGACGAACGAGATAGTTAGAGAGTTGGTCCGCGACAGTAAACAGCCCCGTAAATTCATCTTCGGTTTTGTAATCGGTGCTAATATCGACGGCAATAACGACATCAGCCCCCATGGCGCGAGCCACATCGACAGGCATGTTATTGACGACGCCGCCATCAACAAGCATATGGCCATTGAGCTTATAGGGAGGAAGCGCTCCTGGTACAGACATGCTAGCCATCATGGCGTCCACAAGGTAACCATTGCCCAATACGACTTCTTCTAAGGCAAGAATATCAGTCGCAACAGAACGATAAGGAATGGCAAGATCATCAAAAGAATCGAATCGCCCTAAGTTCCCTGTAGTCTCACGCAATACTCGCAACATGTTCTGGCCTTGCACCACACCCGTTGGTGCTCGTACCTCACCGAACCTTAAGCCGAGATCGGTATTAATTTGATAGCGGTCTTCATACTCTTTGTCACGAACTCGACGTTGGCTACGGTCAACACGATCTCGATAACCGCTGCCCCAATCGACGGTGTAGATAAAACTCTCAATTTCATCAGCACTCATCCCCGTGGCATAGAGCCCACCCACATAGGCGCCCATACTGGTACCGGTCACAATATCGACAGGGATCTGCATTTCTTCCAATGCTTTTAAAACCCCAATGTGTGCCGCCCCTTTCGCTCCGCCACCAGCGAGCACAACCGCCACCTTTGGTCGAGGTTCCAAGTCATCCGTTTTTGTTAGAGAGTTTGCGAGGGAAACAGAAGGAGTGATCATCAAAAAGGTACTAACCCAAAGCGCAAAGTTGCGAACCGATGGGCTTGATAACAGCTTTTTGAACATTCACTTCTTCCTTTATTGAATATCTGATCAAGTAGGGCGTGCTAGCAGTACTGTACTAACACGCCCTAATATGTACTAAGAATTAATCAGATAAACAAGCTAATGTTGTTGATTTGGCGATGCTACCAATCAAATATGCTATTTAACCAGTTTGATTTCTTCTCACACTGTTGCTTTATCTGACCGGTTTTATCCCAAACCGGCAGTTTGTAATCACTACGGCAGTTCATTTCTAAACCTCCATCAGATGTAGGCTTGAACCCTAATGTGGTGATTTCTCTTGGCCATGGGAGCTCTAAGCGCTCAGGAATACGCTGCTTCAAGTACTCTGCGTACACTCGTAATGCACCACTCGACCCCGTTAGATTCACGGGTTTATTATCGTCGCGGCCTAGCCAAATTGTCGTCACCTCACGACCATCAACACCGACAAACCAACTATCGCGGTTGTCATTACTGGTACCCGTTTTTCCTGCCAATGCAGCCCAACCAAACTGGCTTTGTAAGAAGCGGCCAGTGCCTTGAGCAACCCCTTGTTTCATCGCGTAGGTCGTTAGCCATGCAGCTTGTTCATCCACGGCTCTTGATGAACGAGGCAAGGATTGATACAGCACATTACCTTCCATATCCATGACTGAGCGCAGAGCGGTCAGTTTTGCACGCTTACCTGAATTCGTCAGAGTCTGATACATCTGTGCGACTTCGAATGGCGTCAAAGAAAACGAACCCAAAAACATCGAAGGCACTGGGCGAATTTCGTCTTTGTTCACGCCCAAACGCTCTAAAGTATTGGAGACTTCAGGAATGCCAAGTGCCATGCCTAAGCGCACGGTCGGTACGTTAAGTGATTTCGCTAAAGCAATGTAAAGTGGCACATCACCACGATATTTTCTATCGTAGTTGCGCGGCGTCCACACGTTACCTTTACTGCTCTTCAGACTTAACGGCGTGTCGTGTAGCGTCGTGCCTAGGTTGTATTTATCCGGTTGTTCTAGAGCCGTTAAGTAAATCGCTGGTTTCACTAAAGAACCAATCGGACGACTGGCATTGAGCGCGCGGTTAAAGCCTTCATAACCGACACGTTTACCACCTACCATCGCACGGATTTCACCACTATGGCGATCAACGGCCACAGCTGCGGCTTCTAACTCTTTACCACCCCGTTTAGCTAGTTCTGGGATCTTTTTCGCGATAGCTTGTTCCATTTTGCTTTGCGATACTGGGTCCAGAGACGTAAATACGCGCAGTCCGGTCTCTGCTTTAAATCGCTCCCCAACTTTTTCTTTTAATTCAATACTCAATTGTTGGAAATAAGCTGGCTGACGGCTCGCAATACGTGGCTTGCTTTGCGTATCGAGTGGACGACTTACAGCTTGTTCATACTGCTCTGAAGTCAACATGTTTTGCTGCATTAACAGGCGCAGAACGAGATCACGACGCTCTTTCGTTCTCTCAGGGTAACGAATTGGGTTGTAGTAAGACGGTCCTTTTACCATCCCAACTAACATCGCCAGCTGATCGATTCGCAACTCCTGGATTGGCTGCCCAAAATAGTAACGCGACGCCAAGCCAAACCCGTGGATCGCTTCACCTCCACTTTGACCTAGGTACACTTCGTTTAGGTAGGCTTCTAAGATACGATCTTTGCTGTAACGGTAATCCAAAATTAGCGCGATATACGCTTCTCGAACTTTACGCCACAGTGTTTTATCACGAGTCAAAAATAGGTTTTTTGCCAGTTGCTGAGTCAACGTACTACCGCCTTGAACAGTACGACCCGCCTTAATGTTCGCAACCAATGCACGTGCAATCGCGAGCGGTGACACCCCGTCATGTTGATAAAAATCCCGGTCTTCGGTCGCAAGCAGTGCATCCACCAAAATTTCAGGGAACTGATCACGACGTAAGAAAAGGCGCTGTTCATCACGGTCTTTCTCCAGCATGCCCAACATCTTCGGTTCTAGGCGCAAGTAACCAAGGTCTCCTCGAGATTCTAAAGACTGAATACGTTGCAAACCGGAATCAGAGAAATGCAGCATAATGTGACGATCCGGCTCGGGACCATCGGCAAACTCGAATGGACGACGAATCAATTCAATCCGAGTGGAAGAAGAGGAATATTCGCCTGGGTAACGAGGTTGACTCACTTTACGGTAATTCAACACATCTAGCTCGTTGCGCAGTTCTTGGATGGTGATATTCTCACCAGGGCTTAGATTCAAGATACGGGCATAAACCACCGTTGGCAGCTCAAACAGCTGGCCTTCAAAGCGTTCTTTCACCACACTATCTAAGTAAATCCCAACAAACAGCAAAACAGCGGCAAGTGCAACTCCAGCTTTCCAGCTAAACGACCACAGAACTTTCAACCACGAACGTTTCTCGTTAGTCGGCTTTTTACTCGGCGTACGTCGAGTCTGTTTTGCGGCTCCTTTATTGGTTGTACTTTTCTTCGCTGGCGCTTTTTTCGCGCTAGGCTTCTTGCTGTCAGTCATTATTCAATTGTCTTTTTGTTTTCGTTGTTGCTACATGATTGGCAGGATCATCAGGCCAAACGTGTTTTGGGTAGCGCCCTTTCATCTCTTTTTGAACGTCTTTGTAGCTTCCGTTCCAGAAAGCCGCCAAGTCCGACGTTACTTGCAATGGACGTTGTGCCGGTGAAAGCAGTTCAAGCACCAAACGCTTGCGGCCAAGAGCCACCGTTGGGGAACCACTCTCCCCAAATACTTCTTGCATACGCACCGATAATATCGGCTCGTGGCCATATTGGTAACGGATACGCTTCTTTGAACCTGTGGGTAGTTGGTAATGCTCAGGTAACCATTCATCCAGTTGTTGATTGAGTGGCCAACCTAATAGAGCATTAAGCGCTTCGACCAAGTTTATCTTGCTCAGGTCTTTAACCGAGCTGACAGACGTCATGTATGGTTCTAACCACTCCTCTAATGAATCCAGCAAACTGGCTTCATCAAACACTGGCCATGACTGCTCAGGTAACCATTCCACCGCACAACGAATCCGAGCCAACAAGCTCTCCGCTGCCGGTGTCCAGTTTAGACTCTGTAAGCCCTGGCGGCGGACATACGTGAGTAAAGCTTGTGTCATTTTTTCTTTGCCCGGGCTTGGCAACGGCTCGCGTTCAACGACCAGCAGACCGAGTTTTGTTTGTCGCTCAGCTATTAGACGGCCTCTTTTTTCATCCCAGTCCACTACTTCTTCAGACGAAAATAGCGTATCAAAGGTCGTTCGCAATATATTGACATCCAATTCACATGCCGAATGAATTTGACTTGAGTTAGAATGAGAACGCATTAAGTCAACGGCAACCAAATACTCACAGCCACCTAGCATGTCTTCCTGACGACATTCTGCACCATGACCATTAGCCAAAGTAAATCGCCCAAATTGATTTGTGCGCTGCTGCGCAATGCGATCTGGAAATGCCAAACTTAACACCAGCGGTAATGCATCTTCATCCACGCCTTTCAGGTCAAATACCGTATCCAATTTGTACGCTAGAGATTGAGCACGCTTGAACAACATCGACTTTTTTGGATGAGTACCAACAAGCCAACGATGCAAGCTATGAGCGATATTGGTAACACTCCTCTCTGGCTCTTCAATCAGTGCGACCGCCGCCAAAGCAGCATTTAACATCTTATCACTGTAAGATTGCGCTTTAATTAGCATCGCAGCCGCACGAGGCTCAACGCCTAGTTCATGCGCCTGTTTTCCTTCGGACGTTAATTGCCCTTTTTCCGTCAGTAGTCCCAATGACACCAATAGCTGCTTCGCTTGTTCCAATGACGCATTAGCTGGAACATCAAGCCACTTTAGATCGTGGATATCACTCGCTCCCCAAAAGGCAAGCTCCATAACTAAACTAGCCAAATCGGAATGCAAAATTTCGGGTTGGGGAACCAGCGGTTGCTGCTTGAACTGGCTTTCAGAATAAAGACGAACACAAATGCCCTCTTCTATTCGTCCCGCTCGTCCTGCACGCTGAATCGCTGAAGACTGTGCAATGCGTGTTTGCTCTAAGCGTGTTAAACCGTTTTTCAAATCAAAGCGGGCAACACGCTCTAACCCAGAATCAACGACGAGGCGAATGCCTTCAATCGTTAGTGAAGTTTCTGCAATGTTGGTCGCTAGAACGACTTTACGCTTACCTTGTTCTGCTGGCGTAATCGCTTTTTGTTGATCTGCAAAGCTCAGTTGACCATAAAGTGGGCATACGTCGATATCATCCGCTAAATGAGACAACCGCTCTTCAACTTGTTTTATGGCACCAACACCCGGTAGGAAAGCTAACAAAGATCCAGACTCTTTGTTCATAAGACTTTCTATTGTTTTTGCCATACTCGTAGGTAAATGCTCGTTCACACCTAACGGCTGGTAGCGCATTGCCACATCAAAGCTGCGCCCTTCAGATTCAATGTAACTGGCTTCTGGCAACAACGATTGTAATGCTTGTTGGTCAAGCGTTGCCGACATTACCACCAGCTTGAGATCGTCTCGCAATGCCTCTTGAACTTCTAAACTGAATGCCAAAGCGGTATCGGCATGAATGCTGCGTTCATGAAACTCATCAAAGATCAGTAGATCAACCCCATCCAGTTCAGGGTCAGTTTGGATCATCCTGGTCATGATCCCTTCGGTCACGATCTCCAGCTGCGTTGCAGAACTTACCTTTGCCTCGCCACGAACTCGATAACCCACGCGTTGACCAACTTGTTCTCCCAATTGCTCAGCAAGATAACGGGCAATGTTACGCGCCGCGAGTCGTCTTGGCTCAAGCATGATGATTTTTCCAGCAACCGAATGATTTAAGAGTAACTGCAAAGGGAAGTAAGTCGACTTACCGGCACCAGGCGCCGCTTTTAAGATCACTTGATGTTGATTTTTGACCGCCGTCAGCAACTCAGGCATCACGGCTTCAATCGGCAATTGTGACAAAGGAAATACCTTATGGTGTAATGGTGGCAACATTGTACATAAAAAATTTTTTGTCTAAATAAGCAAATGCATTTCACACCCGCTTTAGAGTCCGCCACTCTACTCAAACGTTATAAACGCTTTCTTGCCGATATCGAGCTCGATACTGGTGAAATCCGTACAATCCACTGCGCAAATACAGGTGCAATGACGGGTTGTGCAACGCCCGGAAACAAGGTTTGGTTTTCTACTTCCGACAACCCGAAACGAAAATACCCCAATAGTTGGGAGTTGAGTGAGACCGAACAAGGCCACCGTATTTGTATCAACACCGCGCGTGCCAATCAATTAGCCGTAGAGGCTATTGAAAATAATGTCATTTCAGAGCTTTGTGGTTATGACACACTTCAAACTGAGGTGAAATACGGCAATGAAAATAGCCGAATTGATATCTTGCTCAGCGCAGACGACAAGCCAAAGTGCTATATAGAAGTGAAAAGCGTCACTCTTCTTGATGAGACCGACTCTACTGGACAAGGATACTTCCCAGATGCGGTCACGACTCGGGGACAAAAACACCTGAGAGAGCTCACAGAAATGGCACAAAATGGAAGTAGAGCCATACTTTTATTCACTGTTTTACATTCAGGTATTGAAAAAGTATCCGCGGCGCACCATATAGACGCGAAATATTCACTATTACTCAAACAAGCACAAGACGCTGGAGTGGAAGTTCTCTGCTACAAAGCTGAACTGAGCGATACTGGAATGAAGCTGATTTCCGCTATTGATTTTATCAATTAAGAGAAAAAATGATGTCGTCTTCACATTGACGATAACTTTGCGATTCAGTATTTGCTTGCACCGCCTCTTTTTGCTATAGATACCCGCCTTAAATTGACTGCGTAGCAGTTGACTAGGTGTAAGTAGGAGATGCTGTATGCCAGAATCAAAGAAGAAAACGATAGGCATCCTAGCCATTGCCGGCGTGGAGCCATATCAGGAAAAACCTGGTGAAGAGTACATGTCACCAGAGCAGGTTGAACACTTTACGAAAATCTTAACAGCTTGGCGCGACCAGCTAAGAGCTGAAGTGGATCGTACTGTTCACCACATGCAGGACGAAGCAGCAAACTTCCCAGATCCAGTTGACCGCGCCTCTCAAGAGGAAGAGTTCAGCCTAGAACTGCGTAACCGTGACCGCGAACGCCGTTTGATCAAGAAGATTGAAAAGACTTTGGATAAAATCAAAGAAGACGATTTTGGCTTCTGTGAGTCTTGTGGCGTAGAGATTGGCGTTCGCCGTCTTGAAGCACGTCCAACCGCTGACCTTTGTATTGACTGTAAAACACTTGCAGAAATCAAAGAGAAGCAAATGCAAGGTTAATCACCCAGCATTATGATTGTTGAAGGGAGCTCAGGCTCCCTTTTTGTTTTGGCTATCTTCGCACCCTATTTGTTTACTAAATTCGAGATACACGCATGACACGCTATGTAGGTCGATTCGCCCCATCTCCTTCTGGTCCACTGCATTTTGGTTCACTGATTGCCGCTCTTGGCAGTTATTTTCAAGCGAAAGCACAAAACGGAGCTTGGTTAGTACGTATTGAGGACTTAGACCCACCAAGAGAAATGCCAGGTGCAGCGCAACTTATCCTAGAGGCACTCAAGGCCTATCAGCTGCATTGGGATGGAGAAGTGGTATACCAGAGCGAACGTCACGACCTTTACCAAGCTCAAATAAACAAATGGCTCGAAAATGGGGAAGCCTATTATTGCCAATGTACTCGTAAGCAAATTAAAGAGCATGGCGGTTTTTATCCTGGCACTTGCCGCGATAAAAACTTGAAAGACGGCGCGATTCGCCTAAAAATGACCAAGCCTGTCGCTCATTTCCTCGACCAAAAGCGGGGAACCATTACGATTCCAGAGCAACTCGTTAATGAAGATTTCATTATTAAACGTCGAGATGGATTATTTGCTTATAATCTTGCGGTAGTATTGGACGACATCGACCAAGGCGTCACAGAAGTCGTGCGAGGTGCAGACTTAATCGAGCCGACAGGGCGTCAAATTAGCCTGTACCAAATACTTGGTCAGCCTGAAGTTAGCTACTTACATTTACCATTGGCGATGGACAACAACGGCAATAAATTGTCGAAACAAAATCACGCGACGGCTATTGATATAGATACACCAAAACCTACTCTATTGCGCGCCATGACATTTTTAGGTTTCGAGATACCTGAAACCGTAAGGGCGGCCAACATAGAAGATATTCTTCGTTGGGGCTGCGAAAACTGGCGGTTGGAACAGCTTCCAGCAGAGATCGAGATCACACCGTGATTCTCAAATGGCATTGTGTAGGCTATCATTAGCCGCAAATTAGGCCCTAGAGGCGTATAAAACTAACCAAAGCAAGATTGGATTAAACCCAGTTATTGCCAGATGCACATGAATACAAACGACTATACACCAAGCGAACCTGCCACAATTCCAGAGCTCGCTCTCAATGTAATAACTCGTGAAGAGCACAACATTTCGCGTAAGCAGATCAGTGATAATGCGCTGAAGGTACTGTACCGCCTAAATGGTGCTGGTTTCGATGCTTTTCTTGTGGGTGGCGGGGTTCGAGACTTACTGCTTGGACAAAAACCAAAAGATTTTGACATTGCGACCAACGCAACGCCGGAACAGATCAAACAGCTATTTCGTAACTGCCGTTTGATTGGTCGCCGCTTCCGCTTGGCTCATATTATGTTTGGCCGAGACATCATTGAGGTTGCGACATTCCGTGGTCACCACCAAGAGCAAAAGAATAAGAGCATTTCTCAGCAATCAAAAGAGGGTATGCTGCTGCGTGACAACGTCTACGGCACCATCGATGAAGATGCTGAGCGCCGTGATTTCACGATTAACTCGATGTACTACAACATCGCAGATTACTCGATTCACGACTACGCACGTGGTATTGAAGATTTAGAAGATCGCCTAATTCGACTGATTGGTGATCCAGAAACACGCTACCGTGAAGACCCTGTGCGCATGCTGCGTGCGGTTCGTTTCGCGGTAAAACTAGACTTTGATATTGAAGAAGACACCGCAGCGCCAATCGAACACATGGCACCGTTGCTCGGTGACATTCCGTCAGCGCGTCTTTTTGAAGAGTCACTCAAATTATTGCAATCCGGTCATGGCTTAGAAACCTACCACCTACTGCGTGAGTACAACCTATTCCAGCAACTATTCCCGACGATTGCAGCGCACTTTACAGAAGATTACTCCTCTCACACTGAGCAGATGTTGGATCTTGTCCTAGATTCTACCGACATGCGCATCGAAGATGGGAAACGCATCAATCCAGCATTTATGTTTGCTGCAATGCTGTGGTACCCACTGTGTGCGAAAGCCGATGAACTGATGGAAGAGCGCAACTTAGGCCATTACGACGCCATTATGGAAGCGAGCAACATCATTCTTGACGAGCAAGTTCGCACAATTGCCATTCCAAGACGCCACACCGCAACCATTCGCGAGATTTGGCAGTTACAGCTTCGTCTTCCACGACGTAACGGTAAACGTGCATTCCGTCTTATGGAGCTCAATAAATTTAGAGCTGGCTTTGATTTTCTTGAAATGCGCGGTGAAATTGAAGGTGGTGACACTCAGAAGCTTGCCAAGTGGTGGGAAACTTTTCAAAATGCAGGCCGAGAAATGCGTCAAGCAATGGCTGCCGACTTAGACGGTCAATCACCGAAAACAGGCCAGCGCCGCCGTAAAACTTATCGCAAGAAAAAGAGTAAGCCCAAATCATGATTACAGCGTACATTGCGGTAGGCAGTAACTTGGCGGATCCTGTCAGCCAAGCGAAGCAAGCGATTGAAGCATTAAAAACGCTGCCTAAATCAGAGTTTGTTCAAGCTTCTTCGCTATACAGCAGCACGCCAATGGGGCCACAAAACCAACCGGATTACATCAATGCGGTTGTGTCTATTAACACCAGTTTGACGCCTATTGAATTGCTCAATTGCACACAAGCTATAGAGCAAGAACAAGGGCGTGTCCGTAAAGACGAACGCTGGGGACCAAGAACCTTGGACCTCGACATTGTGCTTTATGGCAATGAGGTGATTAATTCCGAGAGGCTGATCGTTCCTCATTATGGAATGAAAGAGCGTGAATTCGTACTCTACCCTCTTGCGGAAATTGCACCAAGTTTACAACTCCCTGATGGGACCGAGGTCTCTGAACTACTGGAACAAGTAGATAGAAACGGCCTCAGTATCTGGCAGTCATAGCCAACTCCTAGTAAGGATAAAACCATGAAAAAAATGACCATCAACGACCTAATCAAGTGGAAGCAAGAAGGTCGTAAATTTGCTACTTCAACCGCTTATGATGCGAGCTTTGCCCAACTGTTTGAAAGCCAAGAAATGCCAGTACTTCTTGTTGGTGATTCTCTAGGTATGGTTTTGCAAGGTCACAACGATACTCTGCCAGTAACGGTCGATGATATCGCTTACCATACTCGTTGCGTACGTGCTGGTAGCCCAAATTGTTTGTTGATGGCAGACATGCCATTCATGAGCTACACCACGCCAGAGCAAGCTTGCGAAAATGCGGCTAAACTGATGCGTGCTGGTGCCAATATGGTAAAAATTGAAGGTGGTGACTGGCTTGTCGACACGGTGAAAATGCTCACTGAACGATCAGTTCCAGTTTGTGCTCATCTTGGTTTAACTCCTCAAGCTGTTAATATTTTTGGTGGTTACAAAATCCAAGGTCGCGATCAAGAAAAAGCAGACCGCATGGTAAAAGACGCATTAGCGCTGCAAGAAGCAGGCGCTCAAATCGTCTTACTAGAATGCGTACCAGCTGAGCTTGCTGAACGTATTACGCAAGTGCTTGACGTTCCTGTTATCGGTATTGGTGCAGGTAACGTAACAGATGGTCAAATTCTCGTAATGCATGATATGTTCGGTATTTCTGCCAACTACATGCCGAAATTCTCCAAAAACTTTCTTGCTGAAACAGGTGATATGCGCAAAGCCGTTACTAAATACATTGAAGATGTAGCCAACGGTGTATTCCCAGACGACGCTCATACCATTGCCTAGAGGATAAATGCATGCAAACTTTTGCGGAAATCTCAGCAGTTCGTGAACACCTTAAAACCTTTAAACGTGAAGGTCGTAAAGTGGCGTTTGTCCCTACCATGGGCAACCTTCACGAAGGCCACTTAACTTTAGTGCGTAAAGCACGCGAATACGCTGATATCGTTGTCGTAAGCATCTTTGTTAATCCGATGCAGTTTGATCGTGCTGACGATTTAAATAATTACCCACGCACGCTAGAGGAAGACTTAAGCAAGTTAACCTCTGAAGGGGTCGATGTGGTATTTACGCCAACACCAGAAGTTATCTACCCAGAAGGTCTGGATAAGCAAACCTTCGTCGATGTCCCTGGCCTATCAACAATTCTCGAAGGCGCGTCTCGACCAGGTCATTTCCGTGGCGTGACGACGATTGTGAATAAGCTGTTTAACATCGTACAACCGGATGTCGCGTGCTTCGGCGAGAAGGACTTCCAACAACTTGCTGTTATCCGCAAGATGGTTGATGACCTAGCAATGGACATTGAAATCATCGGTGTACCAACCGTACGTGAAATGGACGGTTTAGCAATGAGTTCACGCAATGGCTTGCTTACGCTGGACGAGCGTCAACGTGCTCCTGTACTTGCTCGTACAATGCGTTGGATCAGTAGTGCCATTCGCGGTGGCCGCGATGACTACGCATCGATCATCGAAGATGCAAGCGACCAACTTCGAGCTGCAGGTCTGCACCCTGATGAGATCTTCATTCGTGATGCTCGTACATTACAAGTGATCACACCAGAAACGACACAAGCTGTCATTCTGATGTCTGCGTTCCTAGGCAAGGCTCGTCTTATCGATAACCAAACGGTAGATATGGTTGTCGAAGCGAAGGAAGAAGCTGAATCTAACAATACAAACTCAGAGAGCGCAGAGTAAGCTCTGAGTCATAAAAGTAAAAAGGTCGACTCTTAGTCGACCTTTTTTATACTCTACGTATAGACGCAATCTAACCCTTCAGGGCGAGTTTTAAACCGCTTGTGCAGCCACATCCACGCTGGAATATCACGTTTTATCATTTTCTCAAGCTCTTGGTTCAAGATGCTTGCCGCTTTAACCGCATTACGTCTCTCGAAACGCTCGCTAATGTCTTTTCCAATGTACAGCGTGTAATGGTGATTTTTACTCACTGTAACGCCAGATATAACCGCGCACTTTGTTGCATCAATGAGAACACTAGACCCGACGGTACTCGCCGCTTGTTCAACAGCAAAAAACGGCGCAAAAACAGAATGGCTAACGCCATAATCATGGTCGGGCAAATACCAAAGTCGATGACCACTCTTCAGAACTTTGAGCATTGATTTCACGTCTTTTCGATCAATCATTTGATGTCCAAAACGAGTTCGACCTCGATGTTGAATAAACTCATAAGCAGGATTCGAATTTGGGCGATAAACGCCATAGCCTTGGGCAAACTGGCTAAAAATACGAGCGGTTATCTCCAAGTTTAAATGGTGACTGCACACCACCAACACACCACGTCCATTCTTTTCCTCAGCGAGTAAACGATCTTTTCCAACAATAGAGGTTATCCGACGTATCCGCCAATCTGGCCAAAACCAAGCGATACCGGTTTCGATGATCGCCATACCAGTATATTGAAAGTTTTTTCGTACTACGTCCTTACATTGCCAATCCGTAAAATCAGGGAAACACAGCTGGAGATTACGCAGAGCGATCTTGTGTCGGCGCTTCATTACATGCATCGCAATACAGCCGATGTTTCTACCTAAGATTCGCAATACTACGTATGGCAGTACATTAACAAGAATCGCTAAAGACCCAAATGCCAGCCATACAGACCAATATTTGGGCTTAAGTAACTGATAGGAGAAAGGCGGCGGCGGGACAATATTCATAGGATCACTCATTTATTACAAATGATTGAAACCTACCATGATAAAAACCGAAAAATTGTATGGGTATGTATTGTTATGCACGCGAAAGAGCAGCGTGAATCGCCGCTCTTTGCTTTATGAGAATGGCTTAGCTTCTTAGCCCAATCCCTTTGGTTACTAGATAATGCGCAATGGCATACAGTGCAACAACAAACACTGCAAGTACACTAAATGAAGTGACAATGCCCACATCCGAGACACCTAAAAAGCCGTAGCGGAACGCATTCACCATGTAGACGATTGGGTTGATCTTAGAAACGCCTTGCCAAAATTCAGGCAGCAGACTGATCGAATAAAAGACTCCTCCCAAGTAAGTTAAAGGAGTCAATACAAACGTAGGGATGATCGAAATATCATCAAACGTTTTTGCGTAAACCGCATTGATCAAGCCACCGAGAGCAAATACCACCGACGTCATGAAGACAGTCGCGACAATAATGCCCCAGTGCTCCACTTGCAAATCAACGAACAAAAGTGACACACAAGTAACAATTGCACCGACCAACAAACCTCGAGTCACGCCGCCCATCACATAGCCAGCAATAATCACATAGTTTGGTACCGGTGCCACCAGCAGTTCTTCAATATTCTTCTGTAGCTTTGCACTAAAGAATGACGACGCCACGTTCGAGTATGAGTTAGTGATCACCGACATCATGATCAAACCTGGAACAATGTACTCCATGTAACTAAAGCCGCTCATCTCACCAATTCGAGAGCCAATAAGATTGCCGAAAATGATGAAGTACAACGTCATCGTAATGGCTGGCGGCACTAAGGTTTGCACCCAAATACGTGTAAAACGAGTGACTTCTTTGCTCAGCAAGCTGCGAAATGCCGTCCAATATAAACCGTACATTTAATTACTCCCCTCTCTTACAATGCTGACAAACAACTCTTCAAGTCGGTTGGCTTTGTTACGCATTGAGAGAACTTTAATGCCATGCTCTGTTAACTGACTGAATACCGAATTCAATCCTTGGCTCTTATCTAGTTCTATCTCTAAAGAGCCATCAACAATACTTTGTCGATTAACACCTTCAAGCTCAGGCACCTCGACTTCTGACTCAATATCCAAGATAAATGTCTCGACGCTTAGCTTACCTAGTAACGCCTTCATGGTGGTATTTTCAATCAGCTCACCACGATTAATAATGCCGATATTTCGACACAGCATCTCCGCTTCTTCTAGGTAGTGTGTCGTTAAAATAATCGTAATTCCTTGCTCTTGGTTGATCTCTTTCAGAAACCCCCACATTGAGCGGCGTAGTTCAATATCCACTCCAGCCGTTGGTTCATCTAAAATGAGTAATTGCGGCTCGTGCATCAAAGCTCTTGCGATCATTAAACGACGCTTCATCCCACCGGATAGGTTACGAGCACGCTCTTGGCGTTTTTCCCATAAATCCAATTTTTTCAGGTATTTTTCTGCTCTTTCTTTGGCTAATACTTTAGACACACCGTAATAGCCAGCTTGCTGCATCACAATTTGCTCAACGGTTTCAAACTGGTTGAAGTTGAACTCCTGTGGCACCAAGCCTAAATTCTGCTTGGCCAATTCGAGGTCGGTATCAATGTCATAACCGAAAACTTTCGTCGTTCCGGAGGTTTTATTCACTAAGGAGGAAATGATGCCAATCGTGGTCGATTTTCCTGCACCATTGGGACCCAGAAGCGCGTAGAAGTCACCCTTTTTCACTTGGAGACTTATACCTTTTAACGCCTCAAAGCCACCTGCATACGTCTTGCGCAATTGTTCAATTTCTAATGCGTACATAAGGTCTTGATTGCCGTTTGTTTGTGATTACTAATACCGACTCATATTTAGCAGCGGTTTACTACAAAATCGCCTTGGGTATCGTACTGGAGGTCCATCAGTTTATCGTTGAATAACGATGATTACAAATAAACCTTTCGATAATATTGGAAATATAACCCTTACCTCGTAAAGGTTATCTCTAAGTAAGACAAAATAGAGCATAAAAAAACGCAACAGGAAACTGTTGCGTTTTTAACTGTCAGAATGATTACGCCGTTATGCGCTGATACTGGTCTGCCTCAACATGTGCCACCGCCGCATTCAATGCTTCGTAACGGAATTGGTACATATTTTCATCCGGGACAAGGTCAATCACATGGAATTTCTCTAGCTGTTCTCGTGTTCGCTCATTCGGGCATAATAAATACACGGCACAATTGGCATCGAGAGCATCCTTAATCGCATTCTCTAATGCCAAACCGACGGTCACATCAATCATTGGTACATCCGTAAGATCGAGAATCATCACGTCATAGTCCGAAATACTAGAGTGTTGACGTGAAATGGCTTTAGAAACACTAAAGATCATCGGACCGGAAAGATAAAAGAACAGCACTTTACCATTCGCACGATCCAACAAGCCACGCTCGCTGTCAGTCAGCGGCACATCATCTTCATCCGCGTCGCTGATCGCTTTTACTTGTCGCGCCTGCTCTCGGCTCAAACGCTCGATGATGATAATGTTCGAGATAAAGACGCCTAAACCCACCGCAACGATAAGATCAACGAATACTGTAAGCAACATAACGCCATACATCACCGCCATTCCGGAAAAACTTACCTTATGTGCCCTCTGAATAAAGCTCCAGTCTAGGATGTTAAAGCCAACATACACCGCAATGCCTGCT
Source organism: Vibrio sp. 970 (assembly GCF_033339075.1). Lineage (NCBI taxonomy): Bacteria > Pseudomonadati > Pseudomonadota > Gammaproteobacteria > Vibrionales > Vibrionaceae > Vibrio > Vibrio sp. 970. The sequence continues at coordinate 119,791 of NZ_JAWOTW010000009.1, read as the reverse complement.
AACACAGCCATCGGGATTGGCTCTGTTAACCCGCCAGCAACCAGTACAACCAACGCCAACATTAGTGCACGAATCACACCAGATAATGGCGAACGAGCCCCAACTTGGATATTCGTTACCGTCCCCATGGTAGCCCCCGCCCCCGGCAGCGCACCAAACAAGCCTGAGATCATGTTAGCTAACCCTTGACCTCGCAGCTCTTTATCTGAGTCGTGTTCTTTACGAGTTAATGAGTCACCGATAACTGCCGTTAACAAAGTATCAATACAACCTAATGTGCCTAGCACTAATGCATCAATGACCATCTCGACAAACATATCTGTGTCAATGTATGGTGCGACGAGAGAAGGTAACCCAGCAGGAATTTCACCGATACGACGAATATCTTCTGTATCAAAGAGAATCACAGACAATAAAGTCACCGCGACCAATGCCACGAGCTGTGCAGGAACGTATTTACGATATTGCTTAGGGAAGAAAAAAAGAATCCCCAAAGTCAGTAGTCCCAAAAACAACTCACTGAACTTAAGGTTAGAAATGGTCTCCGGCAAAGCAGATAACGTTCCGAGTACTCCCCCTGAAGGCGCAGCATGCCCCATCAAAGGCGATAACTGCAGAATGATAAGAATCACACCTATGCCAGACATAAACCCAGAAATAACGCTGTAAGGCATCAAGGTAACGTATTTACCCAGTTTTAACGTCCCCAATAGGATTTGGAACGCGCCAGCCATCATGACAACTGTGAAAGTCATAGCCATGCCCGTTTCTGGGTATTTCGCCATCATACTGGTTAATACTGCGGTCATGATTACCGTCATTGGCCCTGTCGGTTCTGATATTAACGTATTAGAACCACCAAATAACGAGGCAAACAAACCGACCATTATTGCCCCCCAAAGGCCGGCCTCAGCCCCGGCTCCGGATGCAACACCAAACGCTAACGCCAGAGGGAGAGAGATAATCGCCGTGGTTACCCCGCCAAACACATCCCCTTTGAAATTGATATCTTCAAAACGACTACCGAACACTGCTGATTTTCCCTGCATTCAATTTTAAAAAGTAAAATATCACTACTTTAACGAGCTAGGCGAAAATTTAAACCATAAATAGATTAAGGCTAAATTCACACCACAAATAGTTTCACCAGATTTTACTTTTTTCTTAATGAAAACTAGTCAGATGAGTCCTATCTGACGAATATTTAACGAGATCGAAATTGTAACATTGTGTATAGTTACAACACTGATCGCTTGCATGTGCACACAAACAGCGGCAGCGATTTTGTCTTTTAAGGGAAGTAGTTTGCAAAATGCCGGAAATAAAACAGTTATTTGAAAACAATTCGAAATGGTCTCAAGAGATCAAATCTGATCGACCTGAATACTTCGCAAAACTCGCAGAGGGTCAAAAGCCTGATTTTCTTTGGATTGGCTGCTCTGATAGCCGCGTCCCTGCCGAGCGACTAACCGGACTATACTCAGGTGAACTCTTTGTTCATCGGAATGTTGCAAACCAAGTTATCCATACTGATCTCAACTGTCTATCGGTCGTCCAGTACGCTGTAGACGTTCTTAAGGTTAAACACATCATTGTCTGTGGGCACTATGGATGTGGTGGTGTAAACGCAGCCATTGATAACCCTAAGCTAGGTCTTATTAATAATTGGCTGTTACATATCAGAGATATCTATTTCAAACACCGCACTTACCTAGATCAAATGCCGCAACAAGATCGAGCGGATAAACTAGGCGAGCTTAATGTTGCAGAGCAAGTGTACAACTTGGGTAACTCAACCATCCTGCAAAACGCTTGGGAGCGTGGGCAAGATGTTGAAATTCATGGTGTGGTATACGGAATTGAAGATGGTCGCTTAGAGTACTTAGGCATTCGTTCTAACTCTAAGGAAACCGTAGAAGCGTCTTACCAGAAAGCTCTTTCGACGATTCTAAATACAGACAACAAGCTGCTTTGTCGCTAAGTCATATCTAAAAGTTGAACAAAAAACGCCCATCTTAAATGGGCGTTTTTTTATTTTTAATGCTGAACTCAATGATTATTCTTGAGGTACAACTTTACCGATGTATGGTAAGTGGCGGTATTTCTGCGCGTAATCAATACCCACCCCAACGACAAATTCATCTGGAATTTCGAAACCAATCCAATCCACAGGAACATTCACTTCACGACGAGATGGCTTATCTAGGAGCGTACAAATAGCGATAGACTTCGGCTCACGTAGCGAAAGAATCTCACGGATTTTATTTAGTGTGTTACCAGTGTCAATGATGTCTTCAACAAGCAGAATGTCTTTACCTTTGATGTCATCATCCAAATCTTTCAAGATACGAACGTCACGTGAGCTTTCCATCGTATTGCCGTAGCTTGACGCAGTCATAAAATCAACTTGGTGAGTCAGTTCGATAGCACGTGCCAAGTCTGCCATAAATACAAATGAGCCACGCAATAAGCCTACCAACACAAGATCTTCACTACCTTGATAACGCTCTGTAATTTGTTTGCCTAATTCACGAACTCGCTCCTGAACTTCTTGCTCAGAAATCATGACTTCTATTGTATGTTTCATACTGTGCTCAATCTAAATTTGTGGGTTGAGGTAAGTCGCACGCAAACGATCACCTAATCTTACGGCGTGTAGTGTATCACCACGTTCATTGGGTTGAAAGTCGCATCCTGTTGCCAAAAAATCTTGGAAGAAGGTCTTAGTTTTATAAAGTTCATAGCTAAATTTATCAATAATAATGACATTACTGTATATAAATTGTTCTACAGATGTTGACCTTGTGCATATGCACCATTACACTCATCACTGCTTTAAGCAACTATTAAAATAATCAATTAGGGGGTTACCCCCAATATCAACTCAAATGGCAAGGAAAATGGATATGGACTCAATTGCAAAGAGACCTAGAACTAGGCTTTCTCCAATTAAGCGTAAGCAACAGTTAATGGAAATCGCATTGGAAGTATTTGCGCGCCGCGGCATCGGTCGTGGTGGTCACGCAGATATCGCAGAAATTGCTCAAGTTTCTGTAGCGACTGTTTTTAACTACTTCCCTACACGCGAAGACTTGGTGGATGAAGTTCTCAATCACGTCGTACGTCAGTTCTCAAACTTCCTATCGGATAACATAGACCTAGACTTACATGCACGTGAAAACATCGCCAATATTACTAATGCGATGATCGAGCTTGTCAGCCAAGATTGTCACTGGCTAAAAGTATGGTTCGAGTGGAGTGCTTCAACACGTGACGAAGTATGGCCATTGTTTGTTTCAACTAACCGTACTAACCAGTTGCTGGTACAAAACATGTTCATTAAAGCAATTGAACGTGGCGAAGTGTGTGACCAGCACGATTCAGAACACTTGGCAAACCTGTTCCACGGTATTTGTTACTCACTGTTTGTCCAAGCGAACCGCGCTAAAGGTGAAGCGGAGCTGAAACATCTAGTGAATTCATACTTAGATATGCTTTGCATTTACAACCGTGAACACTAAAGCTTAGCTCGTAATATATGTCAGCCCACCGTTTGGTGGGCTTTTTATTGTCTGCTGTCAGCTAAGCACACATTTATATTTCTATATAACAAGCATAAAAAAACCGCTGCAATGCAGCGGCTTCTATCATTCAGTCAGAAAAAGCTTACTTCTTCTTAACTGCTTTTTTGTTTGGCAGGTCAGTGATTGAACCTTCAAATACTTCAGCAGCCAGACCTACAGACTCGTGTAGAGTTGGGTGAGCGTGGATAGTCAGAGCGATATCTTCTGCATCACAGCCCATCTCAATTGCAAGGCCGATTTCACCAAGTAGTTCACCACCGTTAGTACCAACGATAGCACCACCGATTACGCGGTGAGTTTCTTTGTCGAAGATTAGCTTAGTCATACCGTCTGCACAGTCAGATGCGATTGCACGACCTGATGCTGCCCATGGGAATGTTGCTACTTCGTACTTGATGCCTTCTTCTTTCGCTTCTTTTTCAGTCTTACCAACCCAAGCCACTTCTGGCTCAGTGTACGCAATTGAAGGGATAACTTTAGGGTCGAAGTAGTGCTTCTTACCAGAGATAACTTCAGCAGCTACGTGACCTTCATGCACACCTTTGTGAGCAAGCATTGGTTGGCCAACGATATCACCGATCGCGAAGATGTGAGGAACGTTAGTACGCATTTGCTTATCAACGTTGATGAAGCCGCGCTCGTCAATTTCTAGACCCGCTTTTTCACCGTCGATTAGCTTACCATTTGGTACACGACCGATAGCAACTAGAACCGCATCGTAACGCTCAGCTTCAGCTGGCGCTTTCTTGCCTTCCATTGAAACGTAGATACCGTCTTCTTTTGCTTCAACTGCTGTTACTTTCGTTTCTAGCATTAGCTTGAACTTGTCTTTGATACGCTTAGTAAATACTTTCACGATATCTTTGTCTGCTGCAGGAATTACCTGGTCAAACATTTCAACAACTTCAACTTTAGAACCTAGAGAGTGGTAAACCGTACCCATTTCTAGACCGATGATACCACCGCCCATGATAAGCAGTTTTTCTGGCACTTCTTTTAGTTCAAGAGCGTCAGTAGAGTCCCAAATACGTGGGTCTTCATGCGGGATAAATGGCAGTTTGATTGGACGAGAACCAGCCGCAACGATTGCGTTATCAAAGTTAACAACTGTTGGCTCACCTTCGCCTTCTACAAGGATAGAGTTAGGGCCAGTGAACTTACCGTAACCGTTAACTACTGTTACGTTACGCATCTTAGCCATACCGCTTAGGCCGCCAGTTAGTTGGTTAACAACTTTTTCTTTCCAGATGCGGATTTTGCTGATGTCTGTTTGAGGCTCACCGAACACAACGCCGTGGTCCGCCATCGCTTTCGCTTCTTCAATTACTTTAGAAACGTGAAGCAGTGCTTTAGATGGGATACAACCCACGTTCAGACATACACCGCCAAGCGTGCTGTAACGTTCAACTAGTACAGTTTCAAGACCTAAGTCCGCACAACGGAATGCAGCGGAGTAACCAGCAGGACCAGAACCAAGTACAACAACTTGGGCTTTAATTTCTTTGCTCATTTTGACCTCTTGTAGTCATTATCCCTAACAGGCTGAGTGGGTATCGATTTTTTATGTTTAAGAGAGATTTGTTTTAAACAGTTATTTTCAGACCGCTAACAGTTTACAGAGATGTTAATGGTGTGAAAAGTAAATCAATTTAGCCTGTGAGCTAGACAACAATTCGATTGTGAAAACCCTGAACGAAGCAAGGCTGATAACCAAATTGTCGGTAATTATGATTAGCAGAGGCGGCTAAGTTGCCGCCTCTCATTCATCTAATTTCTATTACAGAACTAGACGACGAATGTCAGATAGACATGAGTTTAGGTAAGTGATGAAGCGCGCACCTTCAGCACCATCGATCACACGGTGGTCGTATGATAGAGACAGTGGAAGTTGTAGACGCGGTTCGAACTCTTTACCGTTCCATACCGGTTTCATTTCTGACTTAGACACACCTAGGATACCAACTTCTGGTGCGTTTACGATTGGAGTAAACGCTGTACCGCCGATACCGCCTAGGCTAGAGATAGTGAAACAGCCACCTTGCATGTCAGCCGCAGTTAGCTTACCAGCACGTGCTTTCTTAGAAACCGCCATTAGCTCTTCAGATAGCTCGTAGATGCCTTTCTTGTTCACGTCTTTAAATACAGGAACAACTAGACCGTTTGGTGTATCTACCGCGATACCAACATTCACGTATTTCTTCAGAATTAGGCTCTCACCGTCTTCTGATAGAGAAGAGTTGAACGCTGGGAACGCTTCAAGCGCTTTAGCTACCGCTTTCATGATGAACACAAGTGGTGTGATCTTCATGCCAGTGTCTTTCTTCGCTTCAATCGCGTTTTGCTCTTTACGGAATGCTTCAAGAGCCGTGATGTCTGCGTTATCCCACTGTGTAACGTGCGGGATCATTACCCAGTTACGGTGTAGGTTTGCGCCAGAGATCTTCTTAATGCGAGATAGCGGTTGAACTTCTGTCTCACCAAACTTGCTGAAGTCCACTTTTGGCCATGGTAGTAGACCAAGAGCCGCGCCGTCGCCTTTGCCAGATGCTGCTGCACCTGCGCCAGACTCAAGACGCTTAAGTGCATCTTTCACGTAAGCTTGAACGTCTTCTTTTAGGATACGGCTCTTACGACCAGAACCTTTAACCTTAGAAAGATTAACGCCAAATTCACGCGCTAGACGACGAACAACTGGAGACGCGTGAGCGTACTCATCGTTTTCTTTGAAATCGCCAGTCGCTGCTGGAGCTGCTGCCGCTGGAGCTTCTGCTTTAGGAGCTGGAGCTGCAGGTGCTGCCGCTTGAGCTGGAGCTGCTGCAGGAGCAGGTGCTGCGCCCGCCACTTCGAATACCATGATTAGTGAGCCAGTAGACACTTTGTCGCCAGCTGCAATCTTGATTTCTTTAACTGTGCCAGCGAATGGTGCAGGAACTTCCATAGAAGCTTTGTCACCTTCAACAGTGATTAGAGATTGCTCTTCTTCCACTGTGTCGCCAACCGCAACCATGATCTCAGTAACTTCAACTTCGTCGCCGCCGATATCTGGAACGTTCACTTCTTTTGCCGCAGACGCTGCTGGAGCTGCTGCCGCAGGAGCTTCAGCTGCCGCTGGTGCTGCTGGAGCGCCTGAACCTGCTGTTTCGAATACCATGATAAGTGAGCCAGTCGATACTTTATCGCCTGCTGCAACTTTGATCTCTTTTAGAGTACCTGCGAATGGCGCTGGAACTTCCATAGAAGCTTTGTCGCCTTCAACAGTTAGAAGAGATTGCTCTTCTTCGATGCTGTCGCCAACGGCAACCATGATTTCAGTAACTTCTACTTCATCACCACCGATGTCTGGTACGTGAACTTCTTTTAGTTCTGCCGCTGCTGCTGGAGCTGGAGCCGCTGCTGGAGCTGCTTCTGCCGCAGGAGCAGGTGCAGCGTCAGCTGCACCCTCGGCTTCGAAAATCATGATTAGAGAACCAGTAGAAACCTTGTCGCCTTCTGCAACTTTGATTTCTTTAACGATACCCGCTTGAGAAGCAGGAACTTCCATAGAAGCTTTATCGCCTTCAACTGTGATCAGAGATTGCTCTTCTTCAACCTTGTCGCCAACGCTTACAAGAATCTCAGTAACTTCAACCTCATCCGCACCGATGTCTGGTACATTAATTTCGATTGCCATTTCTTATCTACCTTCTTAATTAAGCGTATAGCGGGTTTGTTTTCTCTGTGTCGATGTCGAATTTCTTAATTGCTTCTGCAACTACAGATTTCTCAACTTCGCCACGTTTCGCTAGTTCAGTTAGCGCTGCTACTACTACGTAACCTGCGTTCACTTCGAAGTGACGACGTAGGTTTTCACGGCTGTCTGAACGACCGAAGCCATCAGTACCAAGAACTTTGAAAGACTCAGCAGGAATGTATGCACGAACCTGCTCTGCGTAGTTCTTCATGTAGTCAGTTGCTGCGATAGCAGGTTCAGTACCCATTACTGTTTGGATGTAAGGTACTTTCGCTTCCGCTTCTGGGTGAAGCATGTTGAAACGCTCTGCATCTTGGCCATCGCGAGTTAGTTCGTTGAATGACGTTACAGAGTAAACATCAGAAGCGACACCGTAATCTTCGCTTAGGATTTGAGCTGCTTTACGTACTTCATTCATGATAGTACCAGAGCTCATTAGCTGAACTTTCGCTTTGTCGCCCGTGTAAGTTTCTAGCTTGTAGATACCTTTACGGATGCCTTCTTCAGCGCCTTCTGGCATTGCTGGCATTGCGTAGTTTTCGTTCATTAGCGTTAGGTAGTAGAACACGTTTTCTTGTTCTGGACCGTACATGCGACGGATACCGTCTTGCATGATTACTGCTACTTCGTACGCGAATGTTGGGTCGTAAGAAATACAGTTAGGAACCGTACCCGCCAAAATGTGCGAGTGGCCGTCTTCGTGCTGTAGACCTTCACCGTTCAACGTTGTACGACCCGCAGTTGCACCTAGTAGGAAACCACGTGCTTGTTGGTCACCAGCCATCCACGCCATGTCGCCAACACGTTGGAAGCCGAACATTGAGTAGTAGATGTAGAACGGGATCATTGGTAGGTCGTTTGTCGAGTATGAAGTCGCAGCAGCAACCCATGAAGACATAGCACCTAGCTCGTTGATACCTTCTTGTAGAACCTGACCTGAAGTCGCTTCTTTGTAGTAAGAAACAACGCCACGGTCTTCTGGTGTGTAAGTTTGACCGTGCGGGTTGTAGATACCGATTTGACGGAACAGACCTTCCATACCGAATGTACGTGCTTCGTCAGCAATGATAGGAACGATGTTCTTACCAATGTTCTTGTTCTTAAGTAGAACGTTTAGTGCACGTACGAATGCCATAGTAGAAGAGATATCACGCTTCTGTTCTTCTAGTAGTAGCTTGAATTCTTCTAGCTCAGGAACGATGAATTCTTGAGTGAATTTTGGTAGACGCTGTGGCGTGTAGCCGTGTAGCGCTTTACGACGAGCGTGTAGGTATTCGTACTCTTTTGAACCTTCTTCAAGTTTCAGGTACGGAAGTTCTTTCACTGCTTCGTCAGTTAGGATGTCTTGAAGACCTAGACGGTCACGTAGGTGTAGTACGTGAGTCATGTCCATCTTCTTAACTTGGTGCGCGATGTTCTTACCTTCAGCCGCTTCACCCATGCCGTAACCTTTAACAGTCTTAGCTAGGATTACTGTTGGACGACCTTTAGTTTCTGCCGCGTTTTTGTATGCCGCGTATAGCTTAGAAGACTCGTGACCACCACGCTTAAGTGCGAAGATTTCGTCATCAGTCATGTCAGCAACAAGTGCAGCTGTCTCTGGGTACTTACCAAAGAAGTGCTCACGTACGTACGCGCCATCTTTTGATTTGAATGTTTGGTAGTCGCCGTCGATCGTTTCATTCATAAGCTGTAGAAGCTTACCAGTCGTATCTTTAGCTAGTAGTGAATCCCAGTTGTTACCCCAGATTACCTTCACTACGTTCCAACCAGCACCTTTGAACAGACCTTCAAGTTCTTGAATGATCTTACCGTTACCCATTACAGGGCCATCTAGACGCTGTAGGTTACAGTTGATTAGGAAGCATAGGTTGTCTAGTTTCTCACGCGCAGCGAAAGAGATAGCACCACGTGATTCTGGCTCATCCATCTCACCGTCACCTAGGAACGCGTAAACGCGCTGCTCTGAAGTATCTTTAAGACCACGGCCTTCTAGGTACTTAAGGAAACGAGCTTGGTAGATAGAAGCGATTGGACCTAGGCCCATCGATACTGTCGGGAACTGCCAGAATTCAGGCATCAGTTTAGGGTGCGGGTATGAAGGAATACCTTTTCCGTCTACTTCTTGACGGAAGTTGTCTAGCTGCTCTTCAGTTAGACGACCTTCAACGAATGCACGTGAGTAGATACCTGGTGAAATGTGACCTTGGTAGTAAACTAGGTCGCCACCATCCTTCTCGTTTGGCGCACGGAAGAAGTGGTTGAAACATGTCTCGTAGAACGCAGCAGAAGACTGGAAAGACGCCATGTGGCCGCCTAGCTCTAGGTCTTTCTTAGATGCACGTAGAACGATCATGATAGCGTTCCAACGAATAATTGAGCGAATACGACGCTCAAGTGTTGTGTCACCTGGGTATGCTGGTTCTTGGTCTGCAGGAATCGTGTTGATGTAGTTAGTTGTGATACCTGTTGGCATATCAACACCGTCTAGACGTGCTTTATCTAGAACTTGCTCTAATAGGAATTGAGCACGCTCTAGACCTTCTTCACGTACAACTGACTCAAGCGCTTGTAGCCATTCTTGAGTTTCCAGTGCATCTACGTCATGCTTCATATCAGACATGGCGATCTATCCTTCTGTTGGTTGGATCTACTTATTTAAGTAACGCTCTTACGAGTCATTACCCTGCTGAATTCGACGTAGAGAACGCTCTCGTCGAGACTCTTCTCGAGTCAAATCCAACAATGTTTCTTCGATGTAAGCCAAGTGCGAGTGGGACATTTCTCGCGCCTTTTCAGGCTGACCAGAAACAATCGCATCCACGATATTGGCTCGGTGTTTACTGACTTTCTCGACCGCTTCTGGGCGGCGACGTAGTAATTTAAAATTTTGTAGAATATTTTGCTCAAGCAAAGGTGCTAAGCTTCGAACAATGTGCAACAAAACCACGTTGTGCGCGGCTTCTGTCAAAGCGATCAAAAATTGCATTACTTCCGCAGATTCAGCTTCGATATCGTTGTTTGCTTGCTCTTGGCTAATGCGCTCAAGGCAACCTTGAATACGCGCAAAATCTTCTTCGGTACCACGTAAAGCTGCAAAGTAGGCTGAAATTCCTTCCATCGCATGACGAGACTCAAGCACATCAAGCTGGGTTTCAGAATGACTAGACAACAAATTCAACAAGGGATCTGAAAAGCTCTTCCAGATATTCTCACTTACGAATGTTCCGCCACCTTGGCGACGAGTCAACAAACGCTTCGCTTCCAAGCGTTGAATGGCCTCTCGGACTGAAGGACGAGACACATCGAACTGTTTTGCCAGTTCACGCTCTGGAGGCAGTTGTTGCCCCGGAGACAATGTTCCTTCCACTATCAACCTTTCTAACTCTTGTTCTATAACATCAGAGAGTTTTGGCTGACGAATCCTTTGATAAGCCATAATTTATTGTTCTTCTACTCTTGCAGGTAATTGGTAATACCAATTTTAAGTTGGTGCAGAAATTAACATAATTAAAACGCCACTGTCCAGCCGAAAATTGACCTAAATCATAGAACGAGCTTACTTCCAACACTCTGATAACAATCGACTGTTAAAACAGCAATAGAATTGGTATGACCAATTACATAAAGCATACAAATGGGAAGTCGACGTGCTAGCAGTTTTGGAAAAGAAATACAGAAAATGACAAAATTATCAGTCTATTTATTCACCAAAACGGCATATACGAGCGTAAAAATGTAGTTAACTTTTAACAATCATTAATATTTCTGGTATCAAAAAAAGGCATACCTGATCGTATGCCTTATTTATTTCGCTTTTTTGAATTTACACTTTCGCTACAAATCAACGCTGTATAAGCAGTCTATATTTCACCCAATCAAAGCTTAGACCAGGATCGCTTTTTCTCAAGGGCGCAATATATTGATGACCGGTAATTCGTGGCGGGGTGATTTGAGGATAAGACTGCATAATCACCTCAGTGATCTCTGCAAGTGATTGATATTGCGCTTCTGTGTAGGCAGTAAATTCTGTCCCTTCAAGCTCGATACCAATGGAATAGTCATTACAACGCTCCCTGCCTGCGAAACTGGATTGACCGGCATGCCATGCTCTATCGAGAAAAGAAACAAATTGAACAACCTCGCCGTTTCTCTTAATCAAGCAATGTGCAGAAACGCCCATTTTGTGAATAACTTCAAAAAATGGATGTTCACTTGGATCTAGCTTGCCAGTGAAGAAGTCCTCTATATATGGTCCACCAAACTGCCCAGGAGGCAAACTGATATTGTGTACCACCAGCAGAGAGATGTCGTTTATATCAGAGCGGGCATCAAAAAATGGTGACGGAACATGCTTTGCTTGTGTCAGCCAGCCATTCTCGATAATTGGGCGCATATCAACCTCTCTACTTTGCAAATTAACTGCTGAAATTATTGACACCGGAGAGTATCATTCGTTGCCATCTCCCTTTCAAGACAAGATTTGCGATGAAGAACACACACAACATTCAAGAACGCCTAGAATACCTTAAACAACAACTCCCTTTAGAGATCACTCGCTCTGTCGCTGATACCTTAAAAGAAGATCTAGGTGGCAGTGTCGACGCAGATAACGACATTACTGCATCTTTGATCCCTGCCGATGCGGTTAATACCGCAACGATTATTACTCGTGAGCATGGTGTGTTCTGTGGTCAAGCATGGGCTGATGAAGTTTTTAAACAGCTCGGTGGCAAGGTCAGCATTGAATGGCACGTAAAGGACGGCGATAAAGTCGAACCTAACCAAACCCTTTGCACGCTGACAGGCCCTGCTCGTGACTTGTTGACTGGTGAGCGTAACGCAATGAACTTCATCCAAACGCTGTCTGGCTGCGCAACAGTTACCGCAGAGTACGCTGAAAAAATCGCGCATACTGAGTGTCGTCTACTCGACACACGCAAAACCATTCCTGGTCTGCGTAGCGCACTAAAATACGCCGTGACGTGTGGTGGAGGCTTTAACCATCGCATCGGCGTGTTCGACGCTTACCTCATTAAAGAAAACCACATTATTGCTTGTGGTGGCATCACTCAAGCCATCCAAAAAGCGAAAGAGCTTAACCCAGGCAAACCGGTAGAAGTCGAAACGGAAAGCTTAGAAGAGTTGAAACAAGCGATAGAGGCTGGTGCCGACATCATCATGCTCGATAACTTCACAAAAGAAATGATGCGTGAAGCCGTAGCGATTAACGCAGGTCGTGCCGCTTTAGAGAACTCCGGCAACATTACGCTAGAGACCATCGCAGAATACGCAGAAACCGGTGTCGATTACATTTCGGTAGGCGCGTTGACTAAGCATCTAAAAGCGATGGATCTTTCGATGCGCTTCAAATAATAAAAGCAACACAATCTCAATTACTTCAACTAACTCAGTGAGTTGTGAGTAACTCATCATTTAAAAGGGCCAATTGGCCCTTTCTTTTTATCCACTAAAAAAATAGTACTACTCGCAAAACTCTGCATGAGATATGCAACTTTTCACCAAAGAGTTTTATCTCACTCGAGAGCCCATCTCTTCCCCATTTTCAACCCACCTTAACTCTCCATAATCTTTCGCCAATGCAAGAGCATTATTAATTTTTAGGAAAGGGTTAAAAATGAAAAACAGTAAACAGAAAAAACAACAGGGTTTTACTCTGATTGAGTTAATGATTGTGGTGGCGATTATTGGCATCTTATCTGCTTTCGCAGTTCCTGCTTACCAAAATTATACTAAGAAAGCGACATTGTCAGAATTTCCAAAAGCAGCTGCGGCAGCCAAATTAGCAGTAGAATTATGTGCCCATGAGAATGCCTCAAATGAAACAACATTTATTAGTGAATGTGTAAAGGAAGAAAATGGAATTCCCGCTAAATTCGTTTTGAATAATATTGAAATTAGCGTTGTTAAAGCCACAGATGCTAGCGTTTCTGGTGCGATAGCAGTTATTGCAGCAGCTGATGAAGTTAAGGGACCTATTGCTAAAGGCGAGCAATATATCATGGCTGCATCATATAAAACTCAAGGCTTAGAGTGGGGGGCTTCATGTAAAGCTGGCGGTAAAGCACAAACAGACTACTGCCCAAACTAACTTAAATGTTGACCAACCTATCCACGGCTCTTCGCCAAAAAGGGTTACTGACGTTTTCCCAAGAAGAATCGTTAATAGAGCAAGTCAAAGCTTCTGGCATTTCGATGCCAGAGGCTTTACTCAGTTCTGGATTATTTACATCAAGCGAACTCGCTGAGCACTTAAGTTCTCTCTTTGGTTTAAATCAGCCCGAGTTATCTCAGTACGAGTACGCTTCGCTTTGTCAACAACTCGGTCTACGTGAATTAATCACTCGGCATAACGCACTCCCACTCCAACGTACGCCTTCAACGTTATTATTAGCGGTTGCCGACCCCACGAACCAACAAGCAGAAGATGACTTCCGCTTTGCGACAGGGTTGCAAGTAGAACTTGTTCTCGCTGATTTTCGCGAGCTGACCGCTGCGATTCGGCGCTTATATGGCCGCGCACTTGGGCAGGAAAAGTCTGGGCTAAAAGAGATCAACCAAGAAGAATTAGCCAACCTGGTTGATGTGGGCGCAGATGAAATCGACAACATTGAAGACTTGAGCCAAGACGAGTCGCCCGTCAGCCGTTACATAAACCAAATTCTGCTGGACGCTGTGCGCAAAGGCGCATCCGATATCCACTTTGAGCCTTATGAAAAGATGTACCGCGTTCGCTTACGCTGTGATGGCATCTTAATTGAAACACAGCAGCCACCAAGCCACTTAAGTCGCCGCTTATCCGCTCGTATCAAAATCCTCTCTAAGCTTGATATTGCAGAGCGACGTTTACCACAAGATGGGCGTATAAAGCTCAAGTTGAATCAAGACACCGCGATTGATATGCGTGTATCCACACTACCGACTCTATTCGGAGAGAAAATTGTACTACGACTGCTCGACAGCAGCTCTGCGTCACTGGATATCGACAAGCTTGGTTATAGCGAACAACAAAAACAATTGTACTTGGATGCGCTGCGTCGCCCACAAGGCATGATTCTGATGACAGGCCCAACAGGGAGCGGTAAAACCGTTTCTCTATACACTGGGCTAAGTATCCTCAATAAGCCAGAAATCAACATTTCCACGGCAGAAGACCCAGTAGAAATTAACTTATCGGGCATTAACCAAGTTCAAGTTCAGCCTAAGATTGGTTTTGGTTTTGCCGAAGCCCTGCGCTCTTTCTTACGTCAAGACCCGGATGTGGTAATGGTCGGTGAGATTCGTGACTTAGACACCGCCGAAATCGCTATAAAAGCATCGCAAACCGGTCACTTAGTACTTTCAACCTTGCATACCAATTCTGCGGCTGAAACGGTTATTCGTTTATCAAACATGGGCGTAGAAAGCTTTAACTTGGCCTCATCTCTTAGTTTGATTATTGCCCAGCGCTTGGCCCGTAAACTGTGCTCGCACTGTAAACAATCACAAGAGCTTACCGTTCAGCTACAACACCTTGGAATTCAAGCAAGCGACAACATTTTTAAAGCCAATCCCGATGGATGTAATGAGTGTACCCATGGTTATTCCGGCCGAACGGGGATTTATGAAGTGATGCGCTTTGATGAATTTCTTTCCGAAGCGCTTATTAAAGGCGCCTCGGTACATGAACTAGAAAAACTCGCCATCGCAAATGGTATGAGCACGTTACAAATGTCGGGCATAGAAAAACTCAAACAAGGGATCACAAGTTTTAGTGAACTACAGCGCGTACTTTATTTTTAATCCTTTAATCAGCAGTCACCTCTATGAAAAGCACTACACCACAACTTAAAAACTTCCGCTGGAAAGGCATCAACAGTTCAGGCAAAAAGACATCTGGACAAACCCTCGCGATGACGGAAATTGAAGTACGCGAGCGTCTAGACGCACAGCACATCAAGATCAAGAAGTTAAAGAAAAGCAGTATCTCGTTTCTCACTAAACTCAGCCATCGCGTGAAAGGCAGAGACATCACGGTGTTTACCCGTCAGATTTCGACGATGTTGATAACCGGTGTACCCTTAGTTCAGGCTTTAAAATTGGTCTCAGAAAATCATAAAAAAGCAGAGATGAAATCCATTTTGATGAGCGTGGCACGCGCCGTTGAAGCGGGGACGCCCATGTCAAAAGCCATGCGCACTGCAAGTGAACACTTTGACCCACTCTATACCGATCTTATCGCCACAGGTGAGCAATCCGGTAACTTAGCAGAAGTATTCGAGCGCTTAGCCACCTACCGAGAAAAAAATGAGCAGCTTCGTGCGAAAGTGATCAAAGCACTGATTTACCCAGCCATGGTAGTGCTAGTAGCGTTAGGAGTGTCGTTTATCATGCTCACCAAAGTCATTCCCGAGTTTGAAAAAATGTTTGTTGGTTTTGGTGCTGACTTACCGTGGTTTACCAGGCAAGTGTTAGATCTTTCCGCCTGGACACAAAACTGGAGCCCATTTATAGCACTAGGCTCTATCAGTCTATTCATCTCAGCGAGAATCCTCTCTAAGCGTTCAGATTCTTTTCGCTTAATGCTCAATCGCTCTGTGCTTAAATTTCCTGTCCTCGGGCCCGTATTATCAAAAGCCGCTATCGCCAAATTTAGTCGAACACTCGCCACAAGCTTTACAGCGGGTATTCCAATTCTAACCAGTTTAAAAACCACATCAAAAACCTCAGGAAACTTGCACTATCAACTCGCCATAGAAGAAGTTTACCGTGATACCGCCGCAGGTATGCCAATGTATGTTGCCATGCGTAACTGTAATGTGTTCCCTGAATTAGTGTTACAAATGGTCATGATCGGTGAAGAGTCTGGTCGACTTGACGACATGCTCAATAAAGTTGCAACGATCTACGAGTTTGAAGTCGATAACACCGTCGACAACCTTAGTAAAATTCTAGAGCCACTAATTATCGTTTTTTTAGGTATCGTTGTTGGCGGATTAGTGACAGCAATGTACTTGCCAATCTTTAACTTAATGAGTGTATTGGGCTAGAATGAGCTGTTAACTCCTTTAAAACAGCATCTTGCTGATTTCACTCATCGCTCAAGAGACAAATATGGAAGTATTCCAGTACTACCCTTGGCTATTCGTTGTGTTTGCCACCATCTTCGGTCTGATCGTGGGTAGCTTCCTCAATGTGGTTATTTATCGACTACCTAAAATCATGGAACTAGAATGGCGACGCGAATGTGCCGAGTCATTTCCTGAATACAAAATAGAACCTCCTAAAGAAGTGCTGACCTTGAGCGTTCCACGCTCCTCCTGCCAGAAATGCGCAACACCGATACGTATTCGCGACAACATTCCTGTGATTAGCTGGCTGCTTTTAAAAGGCAAATGTCACAACTGTCAGGCAACCATTAGTGCACGCTATCCACTGATTGAACTGCTCACCGCGTTCTGTTCAGGCTTTATCGCTTATTACTTTGGTTTTAGTTACTTTACCGTTGCCCTACTCTTTTTTACTTTTATCTTAATCGCCGCAACATTTATCGATCTCGATACTATGTTGTTACCTGACCAATTAACATTACCATTAACTTGGGCTGGCATTGCCTTAGCATTAGTCGAAATAAGTCCTGTTACTCTACAAGATTCTGTCATTGGTGCTATTGCTGGTTACCTATGTCTCTGGTCCGTTTACTGGGGCTTTAAGCTACTTACTGGTAAAGAAGGAATGGGGTATGGTGATTTTAAACTACTGGCGGCACTAGGAGCTTGGCTAGGTTGGCAGTCACTGCCGATGATCATTCTACTTTCTTCTGTGGTTGGCATCGTATTTGGCATCATTCAACTACGCTTGCAACAGCAGGGAATTGAAAAAGCTTTCCCTTTCGGTCCTTACTTAGCAATTGCTGGTTGGATAAGCTTAATTTGGGGCGACCAGATTTTAAACTGGTACTTTACTTCAGTTCTAGGAGTGTAAATGGCTTTGGTTATTGGTTTAACAGGCGGTATCGCTAGTGGAAAAACAACCGTCGCGAATCTGTTCAAACAACAATTTAAAATCGATATCGTCGATGCCGACATTGTAGCAAGAGAAGTTGTCGAGCCAGGTACTCCCGGCCTAAACGCGATTATTGAACACTTTGGTCACGATATCGTTCGTGAAGACCAAACTTTAGATCGCGCAAAGCTGAGAGAAAAAATCTTTTCGAATTCAGATGAAAAAGCATGGCTCAATGCACTGTTGCACCCGATAATTCGTGAAAAGATGATCGAAGATTTGCAGCAAGTCACTTCAGAGTATGCGTTACTTGTGGTGCCGTTGCTCGTAGAAAACAAGCTAGATAGTTTGTGTGATCGCATTCTTGTCGTCGATGTAGAACCGAATACACAGATATCTCGCACGATGAAACGAGACAATGTGAGTGAAGATCAAGTTCGCGCCATCCTTTCCTCTCAAGCATCAAGAGAGCAAAGGCTCGCGCTTGCAGACGATGTGGTTAAGAATAATCCAAGTGACCCTGATCTTTTGCTTCAAATCACAGATTTGCACGAAAAGTACCTAGCCATGTGTAAGAAAAATCTGCGAAAATAGGAACGAAACTCACAAAGGCTTATGTCGATGACCACGCACAAATTTGAACATCCGTTAAATGAGAAAACTCGTATTTATCTAAGAGTGGAGTCTCTGCTGCGTCAGGCTCACTTGGCCTCTGGGTTTAGCGAAAATCATCAGTATCAACTGTTTTTCCGTGCGTTATTCGATATGGTTGAGATCTTCGAACAAATCCAACTGAAAAGTGAACTGGCTAAAGATCTTGAGAAGCAACGGCTGTCGTACCGCCATTGGCTCAATGTCGATGGTGTCGATCAAGACGCATTAAATACCTTGCTACAAGAGATAGATGTCGTTCATAGCCAACTAATGGGTGCTGAACGTTTTGGCCAAGCATTAAAAGAAGATCGCTTCCTAAGCTCTATCCGTCAACGCTTTAATCTACCGGGTGGTTCATGCTGTTTTGATCTGCCAGCATTACACTACTGGCTTCATCTATCTATTGAACGTAAAAAGCGTGATGCACAACAGTGGCAAGCAAGCTTAAAGCCCTTATCTGATGCGCTTTCGTTATGGTTAAAGCTCACTAGAGAGACCGGACATTTCAAAGCTCAAATCGGTCGTGCAGGTTTCTTCCAAAGTGACGCTGATGAAGCCAACATTCTAAGACTTCACATCCCAATGGAATATGGCGTGTATCCTATGATTTCAGGCCATAAAAACCGCTTTGCGATCAAGTTCATGTCGTTTGAAAACGGTCAAGCATGCACACAAGATATTGAATTTGAACTTGCTGTTTGCAGCTAAGACGACACTACGCCTCGCCTCCATAATCTAAAATTCAACGCTTTATTGCGCTTATATTTGATAAAATTTCGTAGCAGCAATAGCGCGTTGAATAAGCCATCTTTAATTCGTTTAGGTATACTACCCTTTAACACCAATTAGTAATGGGACGCTCAACTATGTCTAAAGTTACCATCGTTCAATGTCCACAATGTGGCGCCGACGTAGAATGGGGAGAACAAAGTCCTCATCGCCCTTTCTGCAGTAAACAATGCCAAATGATTGATTTTGGTGAATGGGCAGATGAAGAAAACACCATCCCAGGCGCACCCGATATGTCCGATAGTGATGGTTGGTCTGAAGACCAGTATTAAATTGAGACCTAGGGTAAAGGAATACCCTAGGTTCCTTCTTGGGGAATCTGAATCACGCTCCTTCGTCGCTGTCCAGAATGACGAATTTGAACCTCGGTGCTATATAATCTTTGACCATCATTTTCCGTCATTCCGAGGAGCCATAGCGACATCAGGAATCTACTCACAGTAAGGATGAAGCTAACAACTTAAACACTTGCATGCTCGACTAGTAGATTCTGAATCACGCTCCTTCGTCGCTGTCCAGAATGACGAATTTTAACCACGGTACTCTATAATCTTTGACCATCATTTCCTGTCATTCCGAGGAGCCATAGCGGCATCAGGAATCTACTCATAGCAAGGATGAAGCTAACAACGTAAACAATTGCATGCTCGACTAGTAGATTCTGAATCACGCTCCTTCGTCGCTGTCCAGAATGACGAATTTTAACCACGGTACTC
>NZ_JAWOTW010000009.1:82727-100213 GCF_033339075.1 Vibrio sp. 970 | reverse complement strand
TGTAATCTTTGACCATCATTTCCTGTCATTCCGAGGAGCCATAGCGACATCAGGAATCTATTCACAACAAGACAGAGGCGTGGAGTGTACGTCAGTGCATGAGCATCGACAGTGCAGGTCGGGCGAAAAGAAACGAGCAAGCTAATTACACAAATAAAAAAACGGAGCCCTAAAAGGACTCCGTTTAAGATGAGAACGCTAGTTATAGCATTACTTCTTAGCAAGTTTCTCTTTGATACGAGCAGACTTACCAGAACGCTCACGTAGGTAGTACAACTTGGCACGACGTACTGCACCACGGCGTTTAACTTCGATGCTATCAACGATTGGAGAGTGTGTTTGGAACGTACGCTCAACACCTTCACCGTTAGAGATCTTACGTACAGTGAAAGCAGAGTGTAGACCACGGTTACGGATTGCGATTACAACGCCTTCGAAAGCCTGTAGACGCTCACGGTCACCTTCTTTTACCTTAACTTGAACTACAACAGTGTCACCTGGTGCAAATTTAGGTAGGTCTGATTTCATTTGCTCTTCTTCAAGAGCTTTGATGATGTTACTCATTTTTTAAATTCCTAGAATAAACTGATACTAAATAAATTAGGTTACTTTGCGTTATGTTCTTTAATGGCTTTATGCTCATTAACAAACTCAGCAAGTAATTGTTCCTGTTCGTCAGTCAGAGCTAGGTTTTCCAGGAGCTCTGGTCTTCTTAGCCAAGTACGGCCCAACGACTGCTTGAGTCGCCATTGACGAATGTCCTTGTGATTGCCTGACATCAGTACCGCTGGTACCTCTTTGTCATCCAATACTTCTGGACGCGTATAGTGAGGGCAATCTAACAAGCCATTTGCAAAAGAGTCTTCTTCTGCTGACGCGAAATCCCCTAGTACACCCGGAACAAACCGAGAGACAGAGTCGATTAACGTCATGGCTGGTATCTCACCACCCGTCATCACAAAATCACCAATCGACCATTCTTCGTCGACTTCAGATTGAATGATGCGCTCATCTACCCCTTCATAACGACCACAAATCAGAAGCAAGTTCTCATTCGTTGCCAGTTCTTCCACTCCTTTCTGGTCGAGCTTGCGACCTTGAGGAGAAAGGTAGATGACTTTCGTCTTGCCCGGTGAGGCTGCTTTCGCGGTATGAATGGCATCGCGCAAAGGCTGAACCATCATTAACATACCAGGGCCACCACCGTAAGGTCGGTCATCGACTGTGCGATGTTTGTCGTGAGTGAAATCTCTAGGATTCCAAGTCTCAATCGACAAAAGACCTTTTTTAACCGCTTGACCTGTTACTCCAAAATCAGTAACAGAACGGAACATTTCTGGAAAAAGGCTAATAACGCCAACCCACATGTTTATCTCGCTCTGTAATTTTGGAGATTAGAATCCAGGATCCCAGTCAACTTCGATCCGTTGAGCTTCGCGATCAACATTAATGATCACTTGCTCTTCAAGGAACGGGATTAATCGTTCCTTCTGCCCGAAAGCATCTTTAAGATTTGCTTTAACAACCAGAACATCGTTTGAGCCAGTTTCTAGCATGTCAGTAACAACACCTAGATCGTAACCTTTAGTGGTTACAACTTGCATCCCAAACAATTCGCGCCAGTAGAACTCATCTTCTGACAATTCAGGAAGTACCGCAGGGTCAATAGCAATTTCAAAGTTCGTCATTAGATGCGCGTCTTCACGAACATCCATGCCTTCCAGCTTAGCCACCATACCTTTGTTATGGCGCTTCCAGCTTTCTACTTTGTACTCAACCCACTTACCCTTTTGGTTAATGTACCAAGGGCTGTAATCGAAAATGCTTTCAGCATTGTCTGTGTAGGAAAAAACTTTAAGCCAACCACGAATGCCGTAAGTAGCACCAAACTTGCCTACAACAATCTTTTCGTTGCTCATTGTTTCTTTACCTTTCATCGACATAAACTAGTTTCTACTTTTCAAGTAAAAAATTAAGCCGCTTTTTGAGCGTCTTTAACTAGCTTAGCAACACGGTCAGATACTGACGCGCCTTGACCAACCCAGTGGTTAACGCGGTCTAGGTCTAGACGTAGACCTTCTTCTTGACCTTTAGCAGTTGGGTTGAAGAAACCAACTTTCTCGATGAAACGGCCAGTTGCAGCGTTGCGGCTGTCCGCTACTACGATTTGATAAAATGGACGCTTTTTAGCGCCGTGACGTGCCAAACGAATGGTTACCATGTCGTCCTCTTTGCTTTCTCAAAAATAAAATTAACCCCAAAAACCATTCAAGAAATTAAACAGTTTGGGGTCTCGTGCCAAAATAAAGCTCCGGAATTTTACTCTTCTCCCGGAGCAATGCAAGGAGTTTAGTTACTTTTTCACCAACATAAATTGAATTTAAAGTTTGTGACGTACCTAACACCCTGAATCTATGCGTAATCGATTAATTAACGACCAAATGGGTTGAAGCCACCGCCACCACCCATGCCGCCCATCATGCCTTGCATGTTGCGCATCATGCCTTTCATGCCACCTTTTTGCATCTTTTTCATCATTTTCTGCATTTGGGTGAACTGTTTTAGTAAGCGGTTTACATCTTGAACCTGCACACCAGAACCAGCCGCGATACGCTTCTTGCGCGAGCCCTTGATAATTTCTGGGCGTTGACGTTCTTTCATTGTCATGGAGCTGATGATCGCTTCCATCTGTTTGAACATCTTGTCATCGACTTTATCTTTCACACTGTCTGGTAGCTGGGACATTCCTGGAAGCTTATCCATCATCCCCATCATGCCGCCCATGTTTTGCATCTGGCCTAGCTGTTCACGGAAATCTTCAAGGTCGAAGCCTTTCTTCTCTTTGAACTTCTTCGCTAACTTTTCTGCCTTTTCTTGGTCAACGTTGCGTTGTAGGTCTTCAATCAAAGACAGAACGTCACCCATGCCAAGAATACGTGAAGCAACACGATCTGGGTGGAACGGTTCTAGCGCGTCAGTTTTTTCACCGACACCCAAGAATTTGATTGGTTTGCCCGTGACATGGCGTACTGAAAGTGCCGCACCACCACGAGCATCACCATCAACCTTAGTTAGAACTACACCGGTAAGAGGTAGCGCATCGCCAAAGGCTTTTGCTGTATTTGCTGCGTCTTGACCCGTCATGGCGTCAACAACAAATAGCGTTTCTACTGGGTTGATAGCTGCGTGAAGATCTTTGATCTCCTCCATCATCTCTTCATCAATTGCCAAACGACCTGCGGTATCGACAATAAGTACGTCGTAGAACTTTTTCTTCGCATGGTCAATCGCTGCATTGGCGATATCAATAGGCTTTTGGTCTGGTGATGATGGGAAGAAGTCAACACCGATGTCTGATGCCAGCGTTTCAAGCTGCTTGATTGCCGCAGGACGGTAAACGTCGGCAGACACAACCAAAACTTTCTTCTTGTCACGTTCTTTTAGAAGCTTAGATAACTTACCTACCGATGTGGTTTTACCCGCACCTTGTAGACCTGCCATAAGAAGCACAGCAGGTGGTTGAGCGGCAAGGTTTAGCGCCTCATTCGACTCACCCATTACGGCTTCAAGTTCTGTTTGAACGATCTTGATAAATTCCTGACCTGGAGTCAGAGATTTAGAAACTTCTACGCCCACCGCTTTTTCTTTAACGCGGTTCACAAATTCACGAACGACCGGAAGCGCAACGTCAGCTTCAAGTAGAGCCATTCGGACTTCACGTAGGGTTTCTTTAATGTTGTCTTCGGTCAGACGACCTTTACCACTGATATTTTTCAGCGTTTTGGATAATCGATCCGTTAAATTCTCAAACATCTTTGTCTCTTCGCTAAAATGGCGATTAATTAGTGTGAGTATACATTAGCCAAGGTCTGAGTCATACCCGTACCGCTGTCCTATTCTTGTCTCTATTTATATATGGTGCGGTAACTTATTAATTTCAATATCTCATCTCTCACGATTGATGTCGGATATAACGTAGCCCCAAAGTGTAATGCAAGGTATAATTTCTCCATCGTGCACAATAATATTTAGGATTCATGGATAGCTTAATAGCCATCGCGGCCGCCATACTTTATGTTTTGGCGATTGCGACCATCATACCCGGACTCTCACAACAGTCAGGAATCAAAGCAAAAACAGTGTTTGCTAGTGCTGCCTGTGCGCTTGTTTTTCATGCGTGGATTTTGAGTGATCTGATTTTTGATGGTTCAGGTCAAAACCTGAGTATTCTCAACGTGGCTTCTTTGATCAGTTTTATTATTTCTCTGGTCATGAGCCTTGCTATGTTGAAAAACCGACTGTGGTTTTTATTGCCTGTCGTTTATAGCTTTGCTGCCATCAATTTATCTGCTGCCACATTTTTGCCAAGCACGTTTATAAAGCACCTAGAGAATGACCCTAAGCTACTCATTCATATTTCATTTGCGCTCTTCTCATACGCGACTTTAACTATCGGGGCACTCTATGCGCTTCAGTTGGCTTGGCTGGATCACAAACTGAAAGCAAAAAAATCTTTGGCGATTAACCCAAACCTGCCGCCTCTATTAATGGTGGAGCGTCAACTCTTCAAAATTATTTTGATCGGTAACTTATTGTTAACTGCCACGCTCATTACTGGCTTTGTCTTTGTGCAGGATATGTTTGCCCAAGGTAAGGCACATAAGGGCATTCTTTCTTTCATCGCTTGGGTGGTGTACTCAATACTGCTTTGGGGTCACTATCAAAAAGGCTGGCGTGGTAGAAAAGTCACATGGTTCGCTGTTGCAGGAGCAACACTGTTAACTCTGGCATATTTTGGCAGTCGCTTTGTAAAAGAAATCATCTTGAATTAAGGAGCTCTAGGGCTCCTATCCTTTATATTTTAGGCTAGATAAAATACAGTACGCCTTAACTCTTTGACTTAACGGACTTACTCAACCGTTATATAACCCAATACTTACAAGGAACAGCAACGTTTTGGACGACATCTCTACGGGTATCTTGTTTGCGCTACTCGCGTGTCTTATCGTCATATCAGGTTACTTTTCCGGTTCAGAAACAGGGATGATGTCTCTGAATCGTTATCGCTTAAAACACTTAGCCAAAAACGGGCATAAGGGTGCTAAGCGAGTCGAAAGACTATTAGACCGTCCAGATCGTTTGATTGGTCTTATTCTTATCGGCAACAACCTCGTTAATATTCTCGCGTCTGCTATCGCGACCATTATTGGTATGCGTTTGTATGGTGATTTAGGTGTCGCTATCGCAACCGGTGCACTAACTATGGTTGTATTGGTTTTTGCCGAGGTTACCCCTAAAACAATTGCAGCGCTTTACCCTGAACGTGTGTCCTACGCGAGCAGTATATTATTGACCATACTGATGAAGTTACTGTCGCCTTTAGTGATGCTTGTTAACTTTATTACGAATGGCTTTATCCGCTTACTTGGCGTAAGAGCGGATCACTCAGCAGAAGATCATCTTAGCTCCGATGAGCTGCGTACGGTGGTAAATGAAGCTGGCGGTTTGATCCCTCGCCGACACCAAGACATGCTAGTGTCTATTTTGGATCTTGAGCACGTCACCGTGAACGACATTATGGTCCCACGCAATGAAATTACCGGTATTGATATTAACGACGACTGGAAATCCATTGTTCGCCAGCTAACACACTCACCACATGGACGCATAGTTTTCTATCGTGACCAAATTGATGAAGTGGTTGGCATGCTGCGCTTGCGTGAAGCTTATCGTCTGATGTTGGAAAAGAACGAATTCAACAAAGAAACGCTATTACGTGCTGCTGATGAGGTCTATTACATCCCAGAAGGCACACCACTGAACGTGCAAATGTTGAAATTCCAACGCAACAAGCAACGTATCGGTCTGATCGTGGATGAGTACGGTGATATCATCGGTCTAATCACTCTTGAAGATATTCTGGAAGAGATCATTGGTGAGTTCACGACGTCAATTTCTCCAAGCCTCTCTGATGAAATCAGTCCTCAAGGTGACGGAAGCTTTCTTATTGAAGGCAGCACCAATATTCGAGATATTAACAAAGGCCTGAAATGGGATTTACCAACGGATGGCCCAAGAACGTTAAACGGTCTTATTTTGGAGCACCTGGAAGATATTCCAGAGAGCCATTTAAGCGTGAGAGTAGCGGGTCACCCAATGGAACTTGTTGAGATTGAAGAGAACCGAATCAAGCTCGTTCGTGTTTATCCGAAGAAGAAAAAATCGACATCCAAATAACCAAAAGAAAAGCCTGACTCATGTCAGGCTTTTTTACTTATTGGGGCAATATGCTTCTTAATGAGCACCTAGTCGATGCGCAACTCTTTTAACATCGACTCAGGCAAAGCAAGTTCATCATTTTTGTTCACCGAAACACCAGCATCCAAAATGTTCTTTGCGATCTGTTGTGCTTCTTTTAGAGAGTGCATTGCTGCCGTGCCGCATTGGTATTCGTTAAGTTCAGGGATCTTATTCTGACTTTCTACCTTCAGCACATCTTCCATTGCTGCAATCCAAGCATCTGCGACTTGCTGCTCTGATGGTGTGCCAATCAGGCTCATGTAAAAACCTGTGCGGCAACCCATAGGCGAAATATCGATGATCTCAACAGAATCACCGTTTAGGTGATTACGCATAAAGCCTGCATAAAGGTGCTCTAGGGTGTGAATACCTTTTTCAGAAAGAATGTCTTTGTTTGGCGCAGTAAAGCGTAAGTCGAAAACAGTAATCGTATCCCCTTTTGGGGTCTGCATGGTTTTCGCCACTCGTACAGCGGGTGCATTCATACGAGTGTGGTCCACGGTAAAACTATCGAGTAAAGGCATTACATCTCTCCTGATTGTAACTCCAGTACCTTTCGGTAATGGATAAATGTCATTCATCCCTACAGCACATGAACAGACTGTGGGCTAAAAGAACCAGCTGCTGTTGTCTTCTAATTCCTGACGACATTGCTTCAGCTGCCAGCCATAAGTTTTCGCTGTTTGTTCAACACGTCGAGCGACTTTGATTAAACTAGGCTTTCGATTATAAGTACCTCGCTTATACCCACCTCGCCCTTCATGATAAGCCAGATACTGGTTATAGGGATCCCATAATGAAATCCCTAGCTGACGCCGTGTTTCATGAGTGTACCAACCGACAAACATCATAGAATCATCGAAGTTGGTACGAGAGCCACCCTGACCTGTCGCATCTTGGAAGTCTTCCCAAGCAGGGTCTTGAGCTTGAGCGTAACCATACGCACTGCTGACTCGTCCCCAAGGAATAAACCCTAGCAAATAATCTTTAGGTGGTTTTGCATCGTGCCGAAAGCTGCTTTCTTGTTTAATGATGGCCATAGCGACATGAATAGGGGTACCCCATTCATCTTCCATATCTTTGGCATCATCGTACCAACCGGATTTCTCTCGGAATATCTCGCATAAGTTATTCTGCTGCTTTGGCGGTGCCGTAGCACAACCTGCAAGTAGCACGCCTCCAAGTACCGCTACTACTGACGACTTAATGTTCAACCCCACCAATCCTTAGTTAGTCATTACTGCTTCAGGTAAGCAAAGTAATCTTCCAAAAAATCATCAAAAGAAAGCGTGTCACTCTGCTCTGCTTGCTTTTGTTTTTCCACGGACGACGCTACTTCCGTTTCCATCGTATCTTGTGAGTAGTACTGATAACCGTGAGCTAGGTTTTCATCACGGTACTTCATACCAAGAGTACAACCAACTTTACCTAGCCCACCCAGCTCTTTCGTTAGCTCTAATAGTTGACCAGAGATCGTTAGTTCTGGGTTATCAATCCATGTCTCGAGTTGATTACACACATCTTGGTATGCACTGCCACCAGCGGTCATATCCATTTGCTGTGCTATTTGACGTAACTCGACGAAAACTCGGTGTGCCCAATCTTGTAGAGATAGACGTTCACCTTGACAACCAATTTGCAGCATTAGACCTTTTTCACGGCCAGAAACAATGACTTTATTCCAGTTATCGCGCCAACACTCTAATTCACAGTTATCCATAGGATCTGAGTCTGACAAGGCCGCCCAGGTAAGGAAGAGATCCAAGAATCGTACTTGCTCTTCATTTAAGCCCACTGCGCTGAATGGGTTAACATCTAGAGAACGAACTTCAATGTATTCGACACCACCGCGTCGTAACGCATCTGAAGGCTTCTCACCACTTTTCGATACACGTTTTGGACGAATCGGAGCGTACAGTTCATTCTCAATTTGTAAGATATTGGAATTAAGCTGGCGGTATTCACCATCCACTTTTACCCCAATTTTCGCAAACTCTTCTGATGGGTGGCGAATCGCATCACTCAAACCATCGAGGTATTGGTCAATGCTGTTAAAACCAATTTTCAGCACACTTTGAGCACTATTGGTATAGCCAAGATCGCTCAAACGCAAAGACGTCGACTTCGGCAAATATAATGTCCCGCCAATCTTCTCGAATGGCAGATCGGTTTCACGACCTTGAATAAAAGAGCCACATAACGCTGGTGATGCACCAAAGAAGTAGGGAATCATCCAGCCAAAGCGGTAGTAATTACGGATCAACGCAAAGTACGCATCAGACTTAGCATCTTGGCGGGCTTGTTCATCTTGCTCGCCATAGAGCGCATCCCAAAATGTTTCAGAAAACGAGAAGTTAAAATGGACACCTGAAATAATTTGCATCAGGCTGCCATAGCGACGCTTTAGGCCTTCTCGGTACAGCGTTTTCATTTTCGCTGCATTCGAAGAGCCATACTGGGCTAACTGAATATCATCCTCTGAGCCTACGTAGCAAGGCATTGATAGTGGCCACATTTTCTCTTCACCCATTTTGGTTTGAGTGAAATGATGGATATCTTTCAGCTGTGCCATCAGTTCTGGAATTTCATGTGACACAGGCGTAATGAACTCTAACAATGATTCCGAAAAATCCGTTGTGATCCATTGATTTGTGAACGCAGAGCCTAACCCTTCAGGATGAGGAGTTGTAGCTAGATGTCCATCCTGACGATAGCGCAAAGTTTCTCGCTCAACACCGCGTCCAAACTGCTTAAATACTTCGGGGTTTGATGCAACTTTTTTTAGTCGCGCAGCAAAATCAGTCAAAATGAGGTTCGCTTATATTGGGAGCAGGACACTTGTTACATAACACAAGTGTAAGCTAAGTTATTGATAGTTAATGCATCTAGATAAATAACCCACGAAAAGTTGCTTATCTAGATGAATAGCGGAGAAACGTTTCTCCGCTATTAAATGTGTACTCTATCGAATGATTTCAAGCTCTTCTACGTCTTTCCCCAACTTTTCTAATTGAGGACGCAACGATTTAGCATCACCAACGACGATAATTTGATAGTCATTTGGATCAAACCATTTCTGAGCCAGCGCATTCAACGTCTGCTTATCGACTTTTTCTACGATAGCGTTTCTTTGCTGCAAGTAATCATGATCGAGGTTGTACTTAAGAATATCACTGATGAGCTCCGCTTTTTGTGTTGGCGTTTCATATTTCAGTGCATCTTTTTGACCGACCGCTTGACGCATAAATTTCATCTCTTCATCAGTAATACCTGACTGCGAGTATTCATTTAGCTCATTTTCCATCTCAATGATCGAAGCAACCGTTGCATCCGCTCGTACTTGCGCGGTGAAAACCACCGAGCCTGTTTCTGGATTACCAGAGAAGTAGCCGTAAGCACCGTATGTGTAACCCTTGTCTTCACGTAGATTTTGGTTAATGCGGCTATTGAAGTTCCCAGCTAAGTTGAAGTTTGCCAGTTGGCTTAGGTAAAAATCGCCCGTTGCGTCGTAAGGCATACCTTGACGAACCATCATGACCACACTTTGCGGCGCTCCTGGTTTATCAACAAGATGGATCTTTTGCTCACCTAATGCAGCAATGCTTTGCGGTGCATACAATGGCGCAGCTTCATCTTGCCAGTTTTTCCAGAACGTCAGTTGCTGCTCAATTTCCTGTTTATTGATGTCACCAACAACGACGATTTGCGCACTTTGTGGCGTGTAATGCTTCGAGTAGAATTCACGGACATCATCCAACGTTAATGCACTGACACCTGCTTGCGTGCCGTCTTTTGGTCGAGCAAAAACCGAATCCCCATAGAGCACCTGGCGACTCGCTTGTGACGCCATCCAACTTGGATTTTGGTGCTCATATACCAGGCCTTCTAGCGCTTGCATTTTTACACGCTCGAAATCATCTTGATTAAATGCAGGAGACAGCAACATCTCTTCGACAATTTTTAACGTCGGCTCTAAGTTCTTTTCTAGAGCAGAAACACTGATGTTTGTTGTATAACCTGTGGCATTAACAGAGATAACACTACCCAGTTTATCAAGCTCAGCTTGAATCTCTTCGACACTGCGTTTCGTTGTGCCTTCTTGCAACATCGCAGCGGTCAATTGGGCAAGACCTTCTTTACCCTTTTCAACAAAACGTGTCCCGGCAGGTAGACTAAATTGCATCATCACCGTCGGCGTTTCATCGCTAACTGCACCAAGCAGCTCTGAGCCATTCTTGAAATGTAACTCGTACAGCTCTGGCATCGTCGCTTTCACTGGTTCTCCTACTGGCGGTTGCACTGAGCGATCGAAGTTATCGGTCGCACGACGATACGCCAATTGGTCATCGGAAATCTTCTCATATTCTGGCAACGTACGCTTTGGTGTCACAAAGGTCGCAGGTTTTACGACAAGGTCTGTTTTTCCTTTTGGGACCACGCTTAGGGTCACTTTGTTCTTACCTTGGATAAAGTCCGTATACGCTTTTTCTACCGAAGTCGGCGTAACTGCACGGATTTGTTCAAGCTGTTGCTCAAGACGATCAGGATCGCCGAAAAATGTCTCGTTGGAAGCCAACTGAGTCACTTTACCTTTAACGCTTTCTAGCGCAAAAATAGCATCCGCTTCCGCTTTACCCTTCAACTGCTCAAGGCGATCTTCTGTCACGCCTTTTTCCGCAAACTGATTCAGTGATTGTAAAAGCTCGTCGTACAGTTTTGATAGGTCGCCTTTATCTCCAGAATCACCCATTGCGTAAACGTAAAAGTTACACGCCAGTTCAGCACAGTCATGGAATGAACCAGCATCGACCGCTTTTTGAGTCTTCACTAGGTCTTGATAGAGCACGCTGTTGGTACCGCCACCCAATACTTCTGATAACGTGTCGAGAGACGCTTGGCTTTCTTCGCCGTTGTAGGTTGTTGGCCACGCGATCATCACCATAGGTTGTTGAATACGATCTTCTAGCGTGATGTATTTGTCTTCTTGCAGTTTTGCAGGTTGTTTCGGCGCATTTTCAACCTCAGGACCACGAGGAATCGAACCGAAGTACTTATTTACCCACTCTAGAGTTTGTTCAACGTCTAAGTCACCACCGATCGTGATAGTCGCATTGTTTGGGCCATACCAACGCAAGAAAAACGCTTTGAGGTCGTTCACATCAACACGATCAAGATCTTCAACATAACCAATGGTTTGCCACGAATACGGATGACCTTCAGGATATAGCGCTTCGGACATGCGCTCCCAAATCAAGCCATAAGGACGATTATCGTAACGCTGAGCTCGCTCATTTTTTACAGTCGAACGCTGAATTTCAAATTTGCGTTGAGAAACCGCATCCAGCAAAAAGCCCATACGGTCAGACTCTAACCACAGCATTTTCTCGAGCTGGTTAGCAGGGACAGTTTCAAAGTAGTTAGTACGATCGCGGTTTGTTGTACCATTTAACGTGCCGCCAGCCTCTGTGATGATTCTGAAGTGCTCTTGGTCACCAACGTTCTCTGAGCCTTGGAACATCATGTGCTCAAAGAAATGCGCAAAACCAGACTTACCCACTTCTTCACGAGCTGAACCAACATGGTAAGTCACATCCACATGGACCAATGGGTCAGAATCTTCAGGAGCTAAGATCACCGTTAAACCATTATCGAGTTTATACTTTTGGTATGGAATCTTAACTTTGCCTTCTTCAGCTTTCGATGACTCAACGAAAGTTACCCCTTTCGGCAGTGATGAAACTGGCGTATTTGATGCACAGCCCGTGATCACCAACAGTGAACACGCGCCAACCCAAAACATCTTCATGTACTTTCCTTAAAATAATCCGAGATAGATGGCCGCAAGTAAGCTATACCTAGCAGCCTTTCCTAAAAATATTAAAATCACGCAAGGCAGAAACTTCATTCTTAGCCACCCTGCGGCTAAACACAGCGGGTCTCCTATTACAGGTAACCAGCTAAAAAATAATCCCCAATAGCCATACTTAGAGAGCCACTTTAATGCGGTATGACCGTGCTTTTCCTCTTGTGCTTTGTTGGGAATCCACAAGCCAAGCCAATAATTTGTTAAGCCACCAAGCGTATTACCGATAGTAGCGACCATAACAATTGAAGAAACGGAGTATTGATTTAATGAGAGAGTGGCAACTAAGCCCGCCTCAGAACCACCAGGCAACAACGTGGCACTGAGAAAACCGGTCATGAAAAGCACCCATAATGCTGAATCTGAAAACCAAAGCGCTAAACTTTCAAAACTCGTGTTAAATGCTTCTAGCATGTCATATCAAGCAACACCTTGCCTCTGGTTCTTCCTGATTCGACCTGCTGGTGAGCACCAATGACATCACTCATAGGATAAACCTGTTGAATTTCAGTCTTCAGTAAGCCAACGCCGACCATGTACAACAAGGTATCTAACTGCGCAGGGTCTGGTTCAACCAACATGCCACTAGCCTCAAAGCCTAGGAGTTTGGCTTTTTCACAAATCAGCTCAGCAGTTATGGTTGGAACGGTGATGACTCTCGCATTGTCTTTCAGGCATTTAAGCGCATCTAACGCAGCATCTCCGCCTACTAAATCAATCAAAACATCAACATCTTCAACACGTTCTGACACTGGTGCAAATTGATAGTTCACTGCATGAGCACCGAGCGTCGCAAGGTAATCTAAATTTCGTTCACTGCAGGTTGTAAAGACTTCCGCTTTCGTCGCGATCGCAATTTGTACCGCGAGGTGTCCAACACCACCGGCTCCAGCGAGGATAAGTACGCGATCGTTTTCATTCACATTAGCCTTACTGAGAGCTTGTGCCGCAGTTTGTCCCGCCAACGGTAATGCAGCAGCTGCCTCTAAAGTGACAGAGCTAGGAACATGACTTAACTCAGTTTCTGGAACACATATGTATTGGCTGTAACCACCGCCTCGAACTGGGAAACCAATAAATCCAGCCACCTCATCACCTTCATTAAAACGTGATGCCCCCTCTCCACAAGACATCACTTTTCCTGAGATGTCGTAACCTGGCACCCAAGGTAAATTATCCTTATTCTGCGCTGCCGCCCAACCGAGCCCAGCTCGAGTTTTGACATCAATAGGATTTATGCCTGAAAAAGCGACTTTTACTAAGACTTCACCAAGCTGTGGTGATGGTGTAGAAGCATGTTGAATCGCGAGTACGTTGGCATCACCAAACTCAGTGATAACGATCTGTTTGTGTTCCATAAACCATTCCCTGCAAGAAAACAAAAAGGGATGCGAAAGCATCCCTTTGACTATAAACCATTTTGTTAACCTAAGTTAATCGTGATTTTGTAAATTGGTTGATCATTCCATTTTCAATAATGTCTAACCAACAAGTGCTAACAATATACCTGCCGCAACGGCTGAACCCAGCACACCAGCAACGTTTGGTCCCATCGCATGCATTAACAAGAAGTTTTGCGGGTTAGCTTGTAAACCAACTTTGTTTACGACTCGCGCGGCCATTGGTACCGCAGAAACGCCAGCCGCACCAATAAGTGGGTTGATGTCTTCTTTCGAGAACTTGTTAAGCAGTTTCGCCATCAGGACGCCCGCACCAGTACCGATACTAAATGCAACTGCGCCTAACCCCAAGATACCTAACGTTTCTAGGTTCAAGAACTGCTCAGCTTGCAGCTTAGAACCAACACCAAGACCTAAAAAAATAGTCACTATGTTGATCAATTCATTTTGAGCAGTTTTCGATAAACGATCGACCACACCAGCTTCACGCATCAAGTTACCCAAACAGAACATACCAACCAATGGCGTAGCTGAAGGTAAGAACAGAATCGTCATCAGTAATACAGCAAGCGGGAAGATGACTTTCTCCCATTTACCAACATGACGAAGCTGAGCCATCTTGATTTGACGCTCTTCCTTGGTTGTAAGTGCTTTCATGATTGGTGGTTGGATGATCGGCACCAATGCCATATAGCTGTATGCCGCGACTGCAATCGCACCTAACAGATCTGGAGAGAGCTTACTCGCCAAGAAAATCGCTGTTGGTCCATCAGCACCACCGATGATCGCGATAGACGAAGCATCTGCCATGGAGAACTCCATGCCAGGTACATAGTTGAGCAAAATAGCGCCAAACAGTGTTGCAAAAATACCAAACTGCGCAGCCGCACCTAACCACAACGTTTTTGGGTTTGCGATCAAAGCACCAAAGTCGGTCATCGCGCCCACACCCATGAAGATCAATAGCGGGAACACACCCGATTCAATCCCAATGTAGTAAACGTAGTAGAGCAAGCCACCAGGCTCAGTAAAGCCAGCATTTGGAATATTCGCCAAAATAGCACCGAAACCAATCGGCAATAACAGTAAAGGTTCAAATCCTTTTTTAATTGCCAAAAACAGCAAAGTACAACCAACCAGCATCATACAGATTTGGCCGAACTCGAAGTTAGCGATCCCTGTTTCTGCCCAAAGGGTTAACAATCCGTCCATGATACTTCCTTACGCCAGGCTCAACAGAGGCGCACCTACTGTGACAGCATCGCCTTCTTTAACGTTCAGCTCTTGAACCACACCACCACGCGCCGCTCGTACTTCAGTTTCCATTTTCATCGCTTCAAGGATGAGCAATACATCGCCTTCAGCTACCTCAGCACCAGGCTGAACATTCACTTTGAAGATGTTACCTGCAAGAGGAGCAGGTACCGCTTCTGCTGAAGCATTAGAAGGTGCGCTAGGTGTAGCCGATTTTGCCGGTGCATTAGAAGGAGCAACAGATGTCAGTTCACCTTGAGGGCCAACTTCCACCTCATACACCTGCCCGTCAACACGTACACTATAAGTTTCTACACCACCAGTTGCCGGTTGAGCTACAGGTACAGCAGGCTTCGCAGCTTCTAGCGTTGGTGCAGGCTCAAATGCTTCTGGGTTTTCACGATTCTTAAGGAACTTAAGCCCAACTTGAGGGAAAAGTGCATAAGTGAGTACGTCATCAACACGCTCACTTGCTAGCTTAATGCCTTCTGATTTCGCTTTCTCCATCAGATCAACCGTAAGCGTCTCCATTTCAGGCTCAAGTAAATCGGCAGGACGACAGGTAATTGGCTCTTTACCATCAAGCACTTTCGCTTGCAGTTCTGCATTTAACTCGGCTGGCGCTTGACCGTACTCACCTTTCAATAGGCCAGCGGTTTCCTTGGTAATACTCTTATAGCGCTCGCCAGTAAGAACGTTAATCACCGCTTGCGTACCGACGATCTGTGAAGTTGGAGTCACCAATGGAATGAAACCAAGATCTTCACGTACACGAGGGATCTCTTCTAATACTTCATCAATGCGATCCGCAGCGCCCTGCTCTTTCAACTGGCCTTCCATATTGGTCAACATACCACCAGGCACTTGAGCAATCAGGATGCGTGAATCGACTCCTTTTAACTGGCCTTCCCACTTCGCATACTTCTTACGTACCTCACGGAAATATGCGGCGATAGGTTCCAGTTGCTCGAGTTTCAAATTGGTATCTCGCTCGGTGCCTTCTAGCATAGCGACTACCGTTTCAGTCGGTGTATGACCGTAAGTACAACTCATTGAAGAAATCGCAGTATCGAGAATATCAATACCGGCTTCTACTGCTTTTACCGCTGT
The DNA here is from genome assembly GCF_033339075.1 of Vibrio sp. 970. Lineage (NCBI taxonomy): Bacteria > Pseudomonadati > Pseudomonadota > Gammaproteobacteria > Vibrionales > Vibrionaceae > Vibrio > Vibrio sp. 970. The sequence goes on along the minus strand of NZ_JAWOTW010000009.1, from coordinate 84,286 downwards.
TGCTGTAGACAGCCCCGTTGTTGCATGACAATGAAGTGCCAATGGCACATCACAAGACGCTTTGATACGCGTGATAAGCTCTTCCGCTTCATAAGGCTTAAGTAAGCCAGACATATCTTTAATACACAGCGAATGACAACCTAAATCCTCTAGGCGTTTTGCCAAGTCAACCCAAGTGTCTGCGTTATGCACTGGGCTCGTAGTGTAAGACAACGTACCTTGAGCATGCGCACCAACATCAACCGTTGCTTTAACGGCTTTCTGGAAGTTTCGCACGTCATTCATTGCATCAAAAATACGGAATACATCCATGCCGTTAGCATGCGCGCGTTCAACAAACTTCTCTACTACGTCGTCGGCATAATGGCGGTATCCTAAAAGGTTTTGACCACGCAGTAGCATTTGCATTGGTGTATTAGGCATCGCTTTTTTTAGTTCACGTAAACGCTCCCAAGGGTCTTCCCCTAAGAATCGAATACAAGAATCAAATGTTGCACCACCCCAAGTCTCTAGAGACCAGTAACCAACCTTATCCAACTCAGCTGCGATAGGCAGCATATCCTCAATACGCATACGCGTAGCAAATAGTGATTGATGGGCATCACGAAGGACCACATCAGTAATAGCTAGTGGTTTAGACATGCTCTTAAACTCCTTTTTAATCCTAGTTCGGCTACTTCGCGAATGAGGCGCGATGTTTATGAATCGCAGCCGAGATCGCCGCCACTACTTGTGGACTAACAGCTGAAGAGGTTGATTGAATATTAGTGTTTGTTTTTGGTGCTGCGATCGGCTCTGGTACTTCTTCTGGTACCAATTTCGACATTAACCGAACGAGATAAACAAGAATAGTGAGGAAAATAAATACGACCGCCATCCCCGTTAGCATCAGGGTGGCCGCATCTACTAGCAGGCTTCCTATATTAGTCATGTTGCTTCCTTTCTTTGTCATCCTGACAACGTGCAGGACTTTAATAGTGTCAAATCCCGACCCATGGATTATCTCGATTGGTTAAATTTTGTCAATTTTGTTTAAGGAAGGTTTGTAGTAATCCTGATAAATGATTATTTATTCACTACCCAGATCACAGTTCATGACAAAATAATCACTTCAAATCGCTACCACCTTATGAACAGAGTAAAGGAGGACATAAATAAAAACTGCGATTTAGATTTCAAAATCAAATCGGTACTCACGCAGTAAAAACCAACAAAAACAAAAAGATGAACAAAATTAACAATTAATAAACAAATAACAAACAAAGTAACTACATAAGAGTAATTGAAATGAAAAATGGAAGTCAGTGTATAGGAGGGATAATCAGGATGATTTCACACGATGCGACAGAAGCTTGATAGCAAATTGCTTAGATACGCACATATTCGCTTTTAAAAAAGAGGAACATAGGCTCTAGTGATCCTACGCCATATTTCAGATGTCTAGATACAAAAAAGCCTCGCAATTGCGAGGCTGTTTCAATGAGTGGCGCGTCCTGGAGGATTCGAACCTCCGACCGCCTGGTTCGTAGCCAGGTACTCTATCCAGCTGAGCTAAGGAC